>JANQFB010000402.1 GCA_028278085.1 Chitinophagales bacterium | reverse complement strand
CATGTTACCACCACCACAACTGTTACTACGACAGGAGGGGCTGCACCCGCACTAGCGCCGGCGCCCGAACCGGTATATGTTATGCCGGGCTACAACGGGCCGGTCGGTTGCCCGATGCCGATGAGTGACCAGGATTTTTACAGCGCTAAAAATTCTATCTCATCCAAATCTTTTGAAGATTCCAAAATACAGATCGCCAAACAGATCACCGGGTCCAATTGTTTAACGGCTTCCCAGGTGAGGGATGTGATGAACCTGTTCGACTTCGAAGATACCCGCTTGGATTACGCCAAATATGCCTATGGCCGTACCTACGATCTGGGCAATTATTACAAAGTGAACGATGCCTTTGATTTCGAATCCTCGATCGATGAATTGAATCAGTACATCAACGGAGGATATTAACAGGCAATAAGATATAGCAATGGTTAAAGGCTATCCGTGTAAAAACGGGTAGTCTTTTTTTGTGCCTGCCCCGGCGTATTCGATACGCTGGCAAATTTTACCAAAATGCAGATTTGCGTTAATTCTGCGTCAAATTTGACGCAGAATTAAGTCAGAATTGACGTAAAATGTGCTTACGGGTAATATTAAAGCGCACCGGGTATAACTTGCTTAGGGGAAGCTTAGCAGGTAATGCTTATCCAGCGTTTCCGCCCGGGTCGCCGGGTCTAAGAATTTCAAGCTTAGTTTTGTGACGTGGAAATTGTCGAAGGTTACTTCTTCCGATGCCACGACGTCAGCCTTTTTCAATATCCGGTACCCTTCAGGGTTCACATGTACCCAGAATGCCTCATCGTTGCGGATCTTTTCCCTCATTTTCCTAACATTAATATTAGGGATGGATTGCTTCAGGGCAAAATACAGGGAATGATCCCAGGATTTGAAATTATAGACTTTATCCAACGGTATGCTTTCAGCCTTCAGATATTTGCCGATGGTGGTCGGCGCCTGGAAGGTTAATAACTTCGGATATACATGGCTGTTCATGACCAGGTTGGCTGCCAGGATGGATATAAATGCCGGGCCAAAAAGTTTGAATATGGGTTCTTTCCGAAAGAACAACACCATCATCCCGGCAAACAAAGCGATCAGGACGGAACCAAACAGGAAGGAATCCAGTGGAAAAAACCAGGTCGACAAAATGATTATCCCGGCCCAGATCAATAAGGCCAACACCAGGTGGATCCGGGAAAGACGGGACGATAATCGCGAATGAATGATCTTTTCCGTCCAGGCAGCCGCCAGTACTGCTGCCAAGGGGAATAATACATATATATAATGAGGCAGCTTGAATTTGGAAAAGGAAAAGGCGATAAATCCCAAGACAAAACCGCCAAGTGCGATATACTCTTGCAGGAAAAGCGGCTTTTTCCGGATAAGGGCTGAGATCAATGCAACAAAGGCGCCGATCAATAACAGCGACCAGGGTAAAAAAGACCATAAGGTGGTATGGGTAAAGAAAAAGGAAAATCCACCGTCATTATCCCACTCGCTGGCGCCGGTAATCCGGCCGAAACTTTGCAGCCAAACATAAAAGTGGATCCCATGCATTCCATACTGACGATACAGGCCATAAAACATGGGAGCCAGGCCCACGCCAATAATTAACAAAGCGATCAGCCATTGAGGCCTGATGAAATTTTTCCATTGCCGGGTGATCACAAAATGAGCGCCAAAGGCCAGCGCCGGGATCATTAAGCCGATCGGACCTTTGGCCAGCATGGCCAGGCAAATGCCGACACTTCCAAGCGCCAGGTGATGCCATCGTTCGTTTTTGAGGTAGGCAGCGATCTGCCAGATCCCGAAAATCACCGAACCGGATAGCAGGGTGTCGGTACGGCAGTCGTTATTCAACAAGAAAAAAGCTTGTGTCGAACCTAATATAAGCGCCGCCAGGTAAGCGGTACGCTGCTCATAAAACAACCTGCCAAAACGGTAAGTACTGTAGATCGCCAGCAAGGAAAATAAAAAGGAAGGTAGTTTGTAGCTGGCTGTTGAGATCCCGAACAGGACATAAGAAAGGCAGGAAAGCCAAAAGATCAGCGGGGGTTTGTCCAGGTAATCCTCACCACGCTGGTAGATCTGGAGATAGCTGTCCTTTTCCAGCATCTCCATGCTCATGGAAGCGTATTGGGCGGCATCTACCTCCATCACTTCAACGCCCCAGCCCACGATATATACCGCGAATAAGGCAAGGAAGGGTACAAAAGGCTTAAGCTGAAAATGAGCTGCCACAACCGCAGGTTTCGGTGGCATTGGGATTGTTGAAGATAAAGCCCCGGTTATTCAGATCGTTGTGGTAATCGATCTCCAGGCCGGCCAGGTACATGCCATGGGCCTGGTTAATGAATATCTTTAATTCCTGAACCTGGTATTCCACATCATGCTCTTTTTTCAGGTCAAACCCGAGGATATAGGACAGGCCTGAGCATCCTCCCCCCTTAACACCGATCCGTAATCCGTATTCGCCGGAAATACTTTTTTCCTGCAATAATTGCTGCAACTCCCGGTAAGCCGGATCTGTTAAATTAATCGGACAACTGGTTTGTACGGCGGTAGTATTCATATCCGGAATTTCTTAGGTATATGCAAATATAAACATTTTGGCACAAGGATGGGTTCCCTATATGGTGAGACCCTGCTTCGTTTAAGAATGCCAAGCCACCCTGGTCTAACCGGGTTAACCATAAAATTAGTAGCTTTGCTCGTAATTATTTGTATCCTTCACCGTTAAGGTTTTACCATGGAGTCGGTTCTGGAGATCCTTAAATATACTGTCCCGGCGATCGTTGTATTGTTAACTTCAGCTTTCCTGATCCGCGCTTTTTTGAATACTGATGAAAGGAAAAGAGCTTATGAGCTGAGGATCATCAATCAAAAGGCTGCTTTGCCCTTGCGCTTGCAAGCATATGAACGGTTAACCTTATTCCTGGAGCGGATATCTCCCCATAATATCATCCATCGTACCAGGAGGAAAGGGATGACAGCCCAGCAATTCCACCTGGCCCTGATCAAAGATATCCGGCACGAGTATGAGCATAATCTATCCCAGCAGATCTATATTTCCCCGGAAGCCTGGCATATGGTAACCTCGGCCAAAGAAGAAATGATCACCATCTTCAACCGGGTGGCCGGAACCGTACCGCCCGAAGCCTCCGAAAAGGAGATCATTAAAAGGATCTTCGAATATTTTATGGAAGAGGATAGGCAATTGCCCACCCAAAAAGCCTTGTTGACGTTAAAGAAAGAAGTTAATAAACTGTTATAGGATACGCCGGAAATTCATCATGAGTTCGAGCCATCAGCAACCAGCAGCCCGGCCCAGGGAAAGCAAAGATAGCTTCCGCACCGATTCGGACATCGAGATCCGCCCGGTATACCCGCAGCCGGAAAAGGAAAATGAGCCGCCCGGGGAATTTCCGTTTACCAGGGGTATTCATCCCAACATGTACCGGGGCAAACTATGGACCATGCGGCAATACGCCGGCTTTTCAACCGCTGAGGAATCCAACAAACGATATCACTATCTCTTAAGCCAGGGCACCACAGGACTATCGGTAGCTTTCGACCTGCCCACACAGATCGGTTACGATTCCGATCATGATTTTGCCGAGGGCGAAGTAGGGAAAGTAGGGGTGGCCATCGATACGTTAAAGGATATGGAAACCCTGTTCGACGGGATAAACCTGGAGGATATCTCCACTTCCATGACGATCAATGCGACCGGGTTTATCTTACTGGCCTTTTATATTGCCCTGGCTAAAAAACAGGGCGCCGACCTGACAAGACTCAGCGGAACGATCCAGAATGACATCCTAAAAGAATATGCCGCCAGGGGTACCTATATCTATCCGCCCAAGCCTTCCATGCAGATCATTACCGATGTATTCGAGTACTGCAGCCGGGAAGTACCCCGATGGAATACGATCTCCATATCCGGATATCATATTCGTGAAGCGGGCGCCACCGCCGTTCAGGAACTGGCATTTACCCTGGCCAATGGAAAAGCTTATCTGCAGGCCGCTATTGACAAAGGTCTCGATATCGATGTTTTTGGCAAGCGCTTGTCGTTCTTTTTTAATGCCCACAATAATTTATTCGAGGAGGTGGCCAAATTCAGGGCTGCCAGGAGGATGTGGGCGAAGATTACCCAATCCATGGGCGCCAAAGAGCCGCGAACGCAAATGTTGAGGTTTCATACCCAGACCGGCGGCTCTACCCTTACGGCCCAACAACCTCAAAATAACATTAGCCGTGTTACCCTTCAGGCGCTTGCCGCAGTTTTGGGGGGCACACAATCATTGCATACCAATGGCTTTGACGAGGCTTTATCCCTTCCTACGGAGGAGGCGGCGCGGGTTGCCTTACGCACCCAACAGATCATTGCCGCCGAAAGCGGTGTTGCCGATACCGTCGACCCGCTGGAAGGCTCCCATTTTGTCGAAAGCCTGACCGATGAGGTGGAAGCAAAAGCCTGGGAATACCTGGAAAAGATCGACCTCATGGGTGGTGCGGTACAGGCTATTGAAGAAGGTTATATCCAACGGGAAATTGCAGATGCCGCTTATCGTTACCAACAAGCCATCGAAGCCAACGAAAAGATCATCGTCGGGGTCAACCAATACGAGGTGGATGAAGATATGGCTTCCGAGGTTTTCCGGGTGGATGACAGCATCAGGCAAGTGCAAATCCAAAAGATCCGGCAAGTCAAAGCCGAAAGAGATGCCGGAAAAGTGAAATCCTTACTGGATACTATCGAACACAAAGCCGCCGCCAACGAACAGATCATGCCGACGGTTATCGAGGCCGTCGAAAACTATGCCACCCTCGGTGAGATCTCCGATTGTTTACGCCGGGTATTTGGTGAATTTCAATCCTGATCACCAGCTCAACGGCACAAGCCGTTTTTAGCATAAAAATTATCTGCTGCCAATTTCCAGGTTCTCGATTGTTATCGAATGACACTTTCGGGGAAATCGATGGCTGAGAATTTCGTCCTTGTGATTTCGGTCATGCGGGTAAAAAGACAGTCCAATCGTTTAACAAAAATTTTTTATTCCGGGAGGGGAAATTTTAATTCCTAAAAAAAATTGAAATGACCCAAAAAAAAGTGAGAAAAGAGTGGTAAAAAACATTAAAATTTGATTATAATTGTTGACCTTGAAGAAGGCAACCTGAGCATGATGCCATAATCATTTTTGAGCCCTTTACATCATTAGCACTTTATATATATAAGTGTTAAACAATGACGAGTTACCAAGGAAGCAATCCTTTCCTTCGTAATAGTT
>JANQFB010000368.1 GCA_028278085.1 Chitinophagales bacterium | reverse complement strand
TAGGCAGTTGATTTAGCTAACTGCCTACTGCTTACTGCCTACTGCCAACATCCATCTCTATCCTGCCTACTGCATGAACCCAATAGATAATACTTATCGCAAGCTAATCGCAAAAAAGGCGCGCCAAATAAAAATCACCCTATCATGGTTGAAGCTTTCTTTGATTCACCATAGCTGCCGTATACCATAAAAGCGATGTAAGAAAATGATCTGTCTTTTCACGAAGCCTCGGATCAACCGCATTTCCTTGTTCATCAAACAGGTCATTGACTTTGGAGATCGGTAGCTTCTCCGGGATCGGCAAACCTCCCATGGCCAAACAAACCAATCTGAGCTGGGTTAAACAACTAATACCGCCGAATCCGCCAGAAGATACGGTACAAATGGCAATCGGCGTCTGCTTGAATATTCCGGGATCCATATAATCGAGAGCATTCTTCAAGGTCCCGGGAAAACTATTCTTGTATTCGGGTGCAACAATGATCAAGGCATCGGCTTGTTGCAATTTAACGCTGAATTGCTTTAAGTTATCCGGAATTTCTTCCATCACATTCATCCGGTTTTCCATTAGCGGGAAGGGATAATCCAACAGATCGATGATCTCCGTTTCTACATTCGAATGTTCCGACAAACAGAGATGCAGGTAATGGGCTACCCTTTCGCTTTTCCGGCCTGTTCGTGCAGTGCCCAGTAGTATAGGTATCCTGTATGCCATCGTAATTACGGGATTTAATGTTTGGATAAAGTATAGTCGAATCTGTAATTCATGCGATAATGATCAGACCATTCCGATTTGTAGGGGTAATCACCTCTTAACCAATCCAACTCCTTCCAATGCCGATCATAGGCTTCCCGGATGGCAGTATTGAATAGCAGGGATCCCGGTGACAATGCTGCAATCTCCTTGCTAAACCCTCCGCTCCAGGGGCAAAGGCATTTGTCATCAAACATAAATAGTTGAATGGCTAAGATCTTTCCCTTGATTTGAATGGCCAATACTTTCACATATCCTTCCTTAAAAAGATCCGGCAATAAATGTTGGATAAATTGAGGATTATGATCGATCAAAAAGCTGCTTTCCTTACCCAGGCGGCTGAGGTGTAAGGATAAAAAGGTCTCCAATAATTGCCCGGCATCGAAATTTTCAGGCCGCAATTCAATGATCCTTCCTTGCAAAAGGTCCAATTTATTCAGCCGCCGCCGGAGCGCTTTCCGGAATGATCTTGACTGTTCGCCCAGCCAGGTTTTATAATCTTCCCGATCCAGGGGTAAATAATAACATTTACGCATGGGCTTTAAACAGGACCGCAACCGTTCCGTTCCCATGAAGGTATAGAGTCCGTGATTCAGATGGCTATGCATCCGCACATCGATGAGTTCTAATTTATGATAAGGCCGTTCGGGGTCCAGGGCAAACTTTATCAATTTCCATCCAATAGCATCAGCACCGGGCTCCAGGATGAGATCATTATAATCGGTGTAGAAAGGAGCCGCAAACCTGGCTGTCTGATCTTTGGGGTCGATCACTAAAGGAAAGATCCCCCGGATGCTTTCGTTTTTTTTGGCTAACACGAGATAGGGTCGATGATCCGGATAAGCCTGGCAGGCGGATCTATACCATATCGGTGATCCAAAAGCCCGGTTTGCGGCAGACCGCTTCAGCAGGTCGTGCCAGGCTTCCCAAACGGCATCAACAGCCCGTAGATCATCGATCACCTCGATAGTGATCATGCCGGCATTTTCCGGTTCGATCCCACCGCCAGCAACAAGAACTTGAGGGCGGACTATCATGCGTGAGATTCTACCACTGGGATGTCAGTCAAAATATTGCAAATTCAGGTTTGAAAAATATAAAATGTTTTTGTTTTTTTATAAAAATTGGATACATTGCTAACCCTAAGAGGATCTGATTTTATCAACAAAAAATAACTGAACCCTATGTCTAATCAACCGGATAATAGCCTTGACCTTTTTAAGGAAGGCACGATGATCTTTCAGGATGCGGCGGCAGAATTGCCACCCTATGGAAACGGTATTGCCGCCAACAATGCTGAAGAATATGCCGAAGAAGCGGCGGAACTGGCTTTCGGGACAGATGAATTTACGCCCATTGCGGAAAACCTCATCCTGGGGGCTGAAGAGATCAATGAAAGTGCAGCGGAATTAGTACCCCTCCAACAGGCTGAACAAAATACCCTGATCGATTATACTACTGCCATCTTCCGGGGATCTTTATTACTTCAAAATGGCGACCCGCAAAACAGCCCCAGGGAAGCTGGCTATGAAGATATTTCCGCCGGGGCCACGGCCCTGTTAGAATCCGCTAAGATCGGGGAAAGCGCTTCTGCCGAATTCGTGGATGGAGCCGAACAATTATTGGCAGGTGCGGAAAAGTATTCCAGTGGCGCATTCGAATATACGGCAGCCGAAGAATTTATCGGTGCAGACCTGACGGCTGATAATGTCATTACCGGAGCATTTGAAGTAACCCAAGGGGCGGAGGCGTTTGCCAGTGCGGAAGACGGGTCGGCTAATCTCCTGTCGGGTGCGGAACAGATCGCAGATGGCGCAGAAAGGTATTACAACGGCGCTGCGCTTTTCGTGGATGGTGTTGACGTCTTCGGTACGGGAGCGGAAGAAAATCCGGCTTTTGGCGCGGAAAATATGGTGCCTTCCGCAGAATCCTTGCTTAGCGATGCTGCCGAAATGCTGGATGCCGCCGAAAACCCCCAGCAAAAAACAGCCGCCAGTGAAATGATCGCCGATGCAGAGCTCCTGGTCAGCAGCGCGGAGAATATTAATGCCGGTGAAGCGGCGGAACAGCCGGCAGCCGTATTGTCAGCTTCCGAAACCTTTATGACCGCCGGTGCGGATTATTTTGAAGATGCACAAGCTTATGTAACCGCTGAACCGGCGGGTTATTAATAACTTCAACAGACCTCAAGCTGTCAACCTCGAGGTGGCCGTTTGAAGGAAAGCATTTAATAAACTCATAACCTGGGTACCGGATAATTTACCCTGGCGATAGTCAGTGGCCAGACCTTCACATAATATATCCTGCTTGGTATCATGTAACCTGGCCGGATAACCCCAGAATTCGGTGGTATTGCCCCATTGCTCAAATGGCACGCAATACCTGGGATCCGGTTGAGGGAAAACCTCAAAGTCAGGCCAAATGGAACCACCCCACCGTAATAACTTGTCCGATACCAAGCTCAGGATAGGATGCTCGAATTTTTGTCTGGCGCGAAAACTCCCGAAATCCACCAACTGAGCGTAGGAAGGGTTTTGCCTGACCGCTCGCGTATGTTGGATATTTATCCCTTCGAAGTAAACTGTTTCTTCCCGGATATGGCTGACTTCTTCGATATTCTTAATTTGGGCCTCATTTAAGTTTCCAATGGGTTTACCACCATAGGTGATCTTTATTTGTCCGTCTTCTTTCCATAGTTTATAGGTGGTGACATAATTCGTGGAAGTCAGCCCGTATTTCCGGAGCAGTAATTCGATCTCCAACTGAACATTTTGCTGGGCCGATTGATATACCGGTAGTCCCCCGGGATTTTCCGGGCGTATGTGGGCCCTGCGAACCAGGAATGCCCCCGGACCGGCATTACGATCCTCGAATTTGATATCGAAACCCGGGTCAATGATCGCATAAACGGGTACGGTTTCAAATTGTGTTCGGCTATGCCGGAAGATAGCCTGAATTAACCGTTGATTCAGGTATTCTATGAATGCTTCTTTCAAAAACAGGAGGCCATTGCTATGATCAAAATAACCTGGTATTTTACCGGGAGCCAGGCCAACGCCTTTGACATCCAGTAAGCCATGGGTATGCTCCGGCTGGCCGTTGGACCTTTGACGCCTTAAAGGTTTCGTCGGAAAGATCAGGGCTCTGCCATACTGGGGGGGACGGTAAGCTAAGGTTGTTTTAGCGTTAGTGCCTATGGGGGTATTGACCATCTCCTGGCTGGCCTGATTTTCTGAGATATAGGCCGTGCGATCCAATAGCCAGGATTCGATCTTCTCCTTTACAGCCGCATCTTTCACCGCCCCTTTTAGTTTTTTAAGAGCGGGGTGATCGTGCTCCAACCGGGACAGGCTTATCTCGGGAAAATCATGTTGGAGCAATTCATGATCGACGAATAGCGGCTTCGCTCCTTTTATTTGTCTGACCTTTTCTTTTTCGACAGATGTTTGCTGTAATTCGTCGATATGGGTTAACAATGGCCCCCCTGGGAATTGGGTTCCTTCTTTTTTAATGGGATTCCGGGTTTTTACGTCAGCCATTTGCATGTATGTTTTTACCGGGGATCGGTATCAATTGCCCCAAATTTCGGTCTCTGTCAGTACCTCCCTGACTAATTTATAAAAATAACCCTTCCGTTGAAAGATATCGGACGGCCCGAGATGGCTCAGGTATCGATCCCAGGATTGGGATTCCCATAAATGATGGCCATAGCTTTCCGGCGATTGAAAGGATCCACTGTCGAACAATTCTTTCAGACCAATGCCGGTTCCTATAGGGTGAAAAAATGCATCCGGTCCCAGAACGGTGATATAATCCTTATACGACTCCGCCAATTGTTTTGGGAATTGTACAGACATTTCCGACCATCCGTTCGGGTCAAAGCCGGCGCCGGCCATTTCATAAGCCGGGTTATAAGCTGCCAGCCACTCTTTCAGAAATGGGGAGCCTTTTTCACTTAAGATAACCGCATTACACAAGCCTGTTTCCGCTTCTATGCCCATAACAAATCTATGGTTCAGCAGATCATGTAATGACTTCTTGAAAAAAACATCCAGGTCCAGGTAGATCCCACCATGTTCTTCCAGGATGTTGAGCCGTAATATATCGGATTTATGCTCTACCCTGATGATGGGGATATCAAAGATCTCTTCCGGCGCCGGTACCTTTACAACAACCAGATCCGAAGCGATCTTTTCAAACCAATGACCCCTTATCTGTTGATTACAGTATAAGTTGAATCTTGCACCGGGATGCAGTTTCATGACGGATCGTAGGCAGAGATAATGAATATAGGAAAACGGTTTACCGCCATGCTTCGCCTGATCCGTTAACCAGCAAAAATGAAAGTGTAAGGGGATCATACCTTATAGTCGATTATAGGGTTGGCTTAAGCGCACGATCAAGGGTTGTTTTCATAAGCAGGTTATTATCGTCTTCTCCTTTACGGATCACAAACACCTTATCGCGAATATGCAGGGCCAATCCGTTTTGCCGGCTAAACCGGATAGCCGGACTTTCCATCAGTTGCCCCTCGTTGAAGTCAGATCCTGCCAGGATACCGGATGGCTTCAGTTTAGGGAACCAAAGGTTAAGATCCTTCCAGATCCCATCATCCGTATGGTCGCCATCCAACAGTACGGCATCGAGGCTTTGATCTTCATACAGACAAACAGCTTCCGCAGATTCCAGGGCAATCACATTGACCACATCCCCGACTGATGCAGCTTTTAAGTTCCCTATGACCTCTCCTTCACTGGTATCCGGCCGTTGAAAGTGATCAATGGTATCCAACCGGATATCTTTTCCCGTTATTTTGATCATTTCGCCGATGAAACAGGCATTTTTTCCCTTATAGCACCCGACTTCCACGATATGCCCGCCGGCTAATTGCTCCACTAATGCCTTAGCAATATCATGAAGCAGATTAAAACCTTTGATCGACCAAAAGTGATAAGGTTCCGGTCGAACATTGTCAAGCAGCTCATCGATCCAATGGAATGGTATAGCTTGCCAGAATGGCCGTGCAATATCGGCATAGATGGAATTCGCTGTATGGTTATGAAGCCGGTATAGCTCCTGCTGCCAATTCTTATCCCAAATATGATAGGCGGCAAAACTCCCATTGCTGCGGCCCAGTGAATTGAAGGTTGGATCCAGATCAATGGTACGGACCTGCTGCATGGCAACGGCAAGGGGTACCTGATCGTCAGCGGGATTGATATTTTCCAGATCCAGGCCTTTCGAATAGTAGGATCGCCATCGATCCGCCAGGGTCTGTCCCTGGTAAAACACCAGCAATCCGTTATTGAATTGCTTCTTATTGAGGAGATCTTCGTAGGCAGGCCCGTATACCGCTTGGTAATGATCATGCTTCACGATATCCGGAATAGAGCGGGATTCGGAGGGTGGTTTGAAATACAAATAATTATCCCTTGCTTTATCATATTCGATAACGCCTCCAACAACCGGTTCCTCCGGATGTTCGATTTGGCTTTCCAGGGTTGGCACTAAGGCACGGATCCCATCCGTAAAGGCCATATCGGCATCGATCAAAAAGATCAATTCATCCGCAAATTCCTTAACGGCCTGCATTCTGGCCAACCGGTTTCTGATCGTTGCGGTATTCCGGCCGGGTTC
This sequence comes from Chitinophagales bacterium, assembly GCA_028278085.1. GTDB lineage: Bacteria > Bacteroidota > Bacteroidia > Chitinophagales > JANQFB01 > JANQFB01. The sequence continues at coordinate 2,226 of JANQFB010000368.1, read as the reverse complement.
GAGGGGATGATCCAAGAGCAATCGCGTCAATGTTATACCCGGTCCGATCTCCCGGAAAACCTGTGCCGTTTGGTCATCGATCTCTTCCTCATCATATAAAACCGTAACAGGCATCCCAACAAAGCTCCGAAAGCTTGCTATAGCAATATAAGCCGGCACCCGGTACTGCCGGTTAATGATCCATATGGCTCTTTTTTTCATTTCGTTGCGATACAATCCCTGTTGGATGGCTATTAGCGGCTGATCAAGGAAACATTCATTTGCCCGATCCACTCTTCCGGAACTTTCGGCCAGTGTTCTTTGACAATATTACCATAGGCGCTAAGCTGATCTTCATTCCCGGCAATTCGCCAAAGTTCTTTTTTCCAGCTATGGCCAAAAGGATGGTAAACCGCATATTCCCCATCCAGACCCCCCATGGAATTATAGGTCTTTTCCAGCTCATGGATCCTGCAACCCGCTTTTTTTAACGCTACCATCAATGGCAGTTGATCATCCTCGGGATTGACGCCCGGATATTGCAGTCCACGCAGATAATTTGCTTTCCACAAGCCGCTGACTTTTTTTCCCTGGTAAAAAGCAAGCACCCCATTGTTGAATTGAATGGAATTTAACAAGTTTTTCCAGTCGGCGCCGTATATCTTTTCATAATGTTGATACCGCGTGGCATTAGATAAATATTTTCGTTTGCCGTTCGCATCTTTTACCATCATGAAAAAATAACTTTCCGTAGCCCTCTCGTATTCCTTTACTCCCCAGATCATCGGCAAATCATTACGGTTAGATGCTATATCGACACGTACGCTATTGATCAGCTCTTGTATTTTTTCCGAAAATGCCGTATCCGCATCAAAAAGCCAAACACAATCTTCCCCAAACCTATCGATCACATACATCCTGGCCAAACGGTTGACGGCGTCTTTTAAAAATACGGGATTATGTACCTTAACCCGGGTCGTAAAGGTCAGGATAGTGATCTGCTTACTCAACCGGCTAAATGCTCCTTCCATCTCAGGATCCATTTGCTTTCCACAATAGATCACGGTGACCGGCATATCGACATACCGTACAAAACTGGCAATGGATAAAAATGCCGGTAGTGCGTATGCCTTATCGAATATCCAAACTGCTCTTGTAACCATAGTTAATCATAAGCATTAAAGTTAGGTCCCAACATCAACCCATTAATTTTGATCGAGCGGTTCATATTCCACACGCCTCACAAGCCTGTTTTCCCATTCGGCTAAACGATCCTCTACCCGTTGTTGAAATTTTTCCATCGACCAGTTATTGGCAATTTTTCGGGCAACCGGTGGCAATTGATCCCGGCAATATTTATCCCGCAATAAAGTTAAAAATGGCTGTACCAAATGATCCGGATGGGCGGGAACCGACTTGTTTGCCCGAAGGCCATCCACTTTCATGAGGGCAGCAAATATATTGGAGTCGGGATGAGTTAGTTCTTCTTCCCCGCAGGCCCAAGAGTGGATCATTGGCTGGCTGGGATAACATGTGCTCAATAATTCCAATTGTTGCTGATAGCTTAAATCATCCGCTACCATGCGCAGATCTGCAGGCAACGGACCTGACAAACACCAGGTATCAGTTGTAAATCTATCCCAAACCGCCCGGAACACCTCAACATGATGCAGATGACCATACTCCCCCATCAGCCCATGGGTTAACACCGGAACACCCGGCTTTTTATCAAGCCTTGCCAGATTCCAGGCTAACAGCTCATGATCCAGGGACTTTTGCCCTTCTTCATTTAAACCGAGATTGGTCAGTTCCCCGCCTAATTGACGACAACTTTCCGCTAGCTCCGCAAGGCGGATGCCGGTGTTTGTTCTGAAATTTCCGGTTACGCAAACCAGCCGCAAGACTTTGGACCGTAACCAACGGATCATATGATAAAAGAACAGCAGTTCATCATCAGGATGTGCAAACACAACCATTAATTCGGGCAAACCGGGCTTCAATTGATGGAGGGGAGGATTCATACCATATGCTTCTTAATATCCTGTGATTTCCGTTGCTTGCCCGGGGGCTTTGGTTTTTAATTGATCTTCCAACAACCTGGCCGGTTGAAATTCCGGAGCCTGCATTAAAACGACCCGGCAATTTTTTTGGGCTTCTTCCCATAGATCCAATGCAAAAGCCACCTGTGCCATATACCAGGATAATCGCCAGTGATCGATGCCTGTGGCCGCGCTTTTGATCAATTCG
>JANQFB010000328.1 GCA_028278085.1 Chitinophagales bacterium | reverse complement strand
GCCTCCGACCTCAGACGTTGGAAGGATTCCTGGTTATTGATGGCCTTTATAGAAGCCAGTACATTTTGTTTTTCTTTGGTGGTCAGATGCCAGGACAGTGATACTTCCTCGGTATTCGCCTCGGGGGAATATTCGAAAGAGATCACATCCATTCTTCCCTGCAACCATGCGCTGGCATAATAGGTGAGATTGTCGTGGTAAAAATCCTGAAAGTCACTCCAGTTCAGGTAAAAGGATCCGATAGGATTTAGCACCTTGTCGGCGATCGTCGGATTGCCTTTATGGCTGATCTCCGCTTGCTTTTTGGTATCCCGGATCTGAATGAATATCACTCCGCCGGTGTTCTTGCTGATCCAGTTCCGGAATACATGTAAAAACCGGACAGAAGTCTGAACCCCGAAATTATCCCGCATACCGGCATCCATCACTTCGATCACCGGATCGCTGGGTAAGGCAACATCCGGCGTAATATAAGGAAAGGTCGCATTCATTCTCAAAGCGCTGGTAAACTTCAGGTTTGTTGCATCCTGACCTGCGAAAAAGCGCATAAATTCAATGCCATCGATCTCAGCAGTTGAAAACAGAAAGTAGTTACCGGAGGGGCGGGTCAGGTAAGAAACCGGCTGGGCAGCAAGGATCAACCTTCGTCCGTCATTCATCATGGTCGGGCACATCACCAACATGGGTATGGTTCCGTTGATCTCCGGTTCCCGGTAGTCGGTCAGCTTTTTGTCCAGGATGTGGCCGGTATTTTCATCGAGCTGCTTTTCAAAGATATAGCCCCGATCTTTCTGATAGCGGTAACCTCCGTAGTCGAATTTATGCCAGAGATAAAAGAGGTCGTTCACCACCCAGGTAAAACATATGGGATTCAGCAGATCCTTCGAAATGTTATTGATAAATACCGGGTCATTCATATCCAGGCCCGGATTAGATTGTTTGAGCAGGTAAAGTTCCCGGTAATAGGAAGCCCCGATGATCCCAGCCGAAGCGCCCGTGATCATAAGCGTATGATCGAATAATCGTCCGTTCAGCAAACTATCGGCATATTGTAAGACCTTGGTTGTCCACACCGCTGAGCGCAAACCACCCCCGCTGGCATTAATAAAGATCAGCTTAGGCTGCTTCCGGCCGGAAACATTCTTCACGGCTTTATCTCGCCAGTTTTTGAGCATTACCAGGGCCTCTTTCTTATCCTTCTTGAAGTTGTCATTACTGCTCAACTCCTGAAGATTATCCAGGGTGTAGGCCACTTTTTCGGTTTCATAATTCAATCCGTAGGCATGATTGCTGAAATCCACGATCTTGAGTTTCAGCAAATAATTCAGGGCAAGCAATATCGCGATAAATACGGTTGTTCGCCAGCCCCTTAACCAGAAGCTGAAGGCGCTGATCAACATGATAAGGATAGAAAACAACAATAGCACGCTGGAAGCAGCGGGTATTCGGAATGCCGGATAATCGATCAAATATCCCAGGGAGATCAAAAAAGTAAAGGCTATCAGCTCGATGATCATGGAATTGATGTGGTTTTGCCGGAAAACACTTTGGATCTGCTCAGGCTGATAATGATCTACGCTCCTGACTAATCGGACCTTGAATGGAATGGCCAGGTAAAACTTTACCGGCCAGATCTTGTGTTTGCGTTTATCACTCATCCATGTGGACCGGTCATGTTGCTTGCCTTCCTTACGCTTGCGAGGTGGTTCGGGTAGCTTCACCCCGAATAGCATAAAAATGTTTTTATTGGTGTTGAAGAAGTAAAGCAGGATCAGAACGATCATAAAGGAGCAACCTAAAATAAACCCCAGGAAGTTCAGGATCAATCGATCAACAAGCACAAACTCACTGCCCGTAAGAAATTTGCCGGCGGAAAAGAGATAGGTGCCCATAAATAACAAGGGGATCACGGAATTATTCAGGCAGAACTTGGAAAACGGAGCTGACAAAGTAGCCAGGAAAGGGAACCGGAAGCTGTGTAAAATATAGCAGGTTATATTCCAGCTCATCAGGAATCCCCCGAAGGCAAAACCCACCAATAAGAAGCTCAGGAAATTAACTTGACCGAGATATTCGGGGTCCAGGAACAGATAGGGAATACCCAGTTTTGCGCCCAACCTTCCGGTTACTATGCCAAACAAGGTTAACCAAAACACCAATAAAACCTGGTGTTTCTTGAAATGAAGCAGGATAAGCTGCAGCGGAAAAGAATAATACAAATTGGAAAAAAGCGCTTTCATAACTCACCAGTACCGGAATAACCGCTTGTTTGTTTTACTGTTGAACTTCCATAAATGTTTTGATGATCTTGCATACCTCTTATTGGGAAAATCAGCAACCATCCCGTTAAAATCCCGACGATCATCACCCGGACACATTCATTTGGCGGGTTAAATTAACAAACATTTTTTTGATTCAGGAGGTGCTGCTCAATAGAGTCAGAATTCATAACAGCCGATATCCGGCTGGGCATCCCGGGTCTTACCATCCAGGTCGGCGTAAACGAATTGTCCGGCAAAAATATCGAAGCCACTGTTGATACAGGGCGATCCGGACATCAGGTGGAAATCCATTTCCTGGGTATCTGCAAAAGATGGGTCCTGGTTTTGAACGATCGCCTGGTAGCGGCTGGTATCGCTGATATTGGCTTTTGTTTTCAGCAGACAATGGTCGAACAACAGGTCAAAAGGAGCATCCTCTTTTTTATCGAGCCTGATCTCGTCGTCCAATGATCCGTAAATGATGCAATTATTAAAGTCAGCGATCAGGTCGACGCTGCCAACCCCTTCAAAATAATTGGCCGCATATAGCACCGGATCCTCATGTTCCAGGTAGGGGGAACCGGTGTTGACAAAGGTGCAGTGGTCGAAACGATAAGCGCCGCCCAGGGTAAGTTGAACAGCATTTACACCCGTGTTAAAAATCAGGCAATTAAAGGCATATAAATTGGCGAAAAACCCGAATAAAGCGCTTTGCTGCGTATTTTGAATGATGGTATTGAACAAAAACGTAGGTACGGCGTCAAATTCAATTTCCGTATCGGATTCCAGCAACTGGCCGAAAGTCATGCCCAGGAATGAATTTTTGACAATAGCATAATCGATGCGGTTGGTATCCTGTCCGCTGCCTCTCAATAAATGGATGGCCTGCCACTGCCCGGGCAGATCTTCAAAGAAGGGTTCCAGGCGGTCGCCCTGGAATACAACCTCTTCATCCTTTTTCCCGTTGACCCTTAAGGTCCCGTGTACAAACAATCCGGCATTGGCATGCATATATACCTGGGTACCGGCTTCAATGGTCAACCGGCAACCTTCTTCCACGTAGGCAAAATGATAGATCACATAGGGTTTTTCACTCGTCCAGACATCATCGCAGGTAATGGTATCCGCACTGATATAATTGGCATTTTGTCCCCAGGCCACCAAATCTACTTCCTGCAGGTTCTTGTTAACATCGAATATCACCTTATCGGTTACCACAAAAGGCAGACCATCGCTCGTCGGGTCGACCGTCACCTCTACAAATACATATAAACTGTCTTTGGGTAATAATTCGATATCCGTTAGCTCATCTTCGGGAAAGCCATCCACATTGATCCGGAAAGGGGAACTGCTGCCGCCTTGCAGCTCAATGCCGGAGATCTTCATGGACCGGGCAAATCGATTATAGATCTTGAAATAGCGGGTGATGGATCCGACCGAGGTAAAAACCGTGTCGAAAGTCAGGCTATCCGTGGAAAAACCCAGTTTGGCAGATGGATCTGTGATGAACCGATCTTTCCGGCATTGGGTAAACACCAGCAGGCAGGAAACGATAACACTTAAGATAACAAATTGAAATAGTGGCCGCATGTTAAAGGCTGTTTTACCGGGAACCGCTAGTATTAACGCGAAAATGCGGAAATTATGTCGTAATTGGTCAATTTTTCGGGGTAAAATGGGATCAAGTGGATGTTGGAAGCTATTTCATACCCTAGCCTGCTTCAATCGGATAACCAGGTGGCTGCCCTCAATGGATCGCCCATGCCAGGGTAACGATGCTGACCTTGGGGCATCCTGCATCCAGCAACACTTGTGCACAAGCCTCCAGGGTCGATCCGGTGGTTAGCACATCATCGACCAATAGAACATGTTTGTTACGGATGTCCTCCGCCTGCGCTATCCTGAATATTTCACCGACATTCTGCCAGCGATCCATTCTGGATTTTTTGGTTTGTGTTTCGCTGAAAGTCGATCTTTCCAAAACCTCACGACTCCAGGGAATGTCCATACCGGATGATAGACCCGTAGCGATGCAATCGGATTGATTATAGCCTCGCAGTTTTTCTTTCCTGGGATGCAGCGGCACGGGCAGGATGAGGTCTATCGATCGATAGGCATTTACCCTGCTGAGTTCTTTTCCATACCAGTTTCCGATTTTCACCCCCACCTCCTGTCTGCCATTATATTTCAGTTGATGTATCAAATGCTGCACCTTACTGCCTTTCCTGAAGTAGTAGTAAGCCGAAGCATGAGTCACCTTCACCCGCCCCCAGAAAATCTTCTGTATGGGATTTTCGGCATCAAGGTGAAATCCTGTTTTAGGCAAAAAATACTGGCAGGATAAGCAGATCGTTTCTTCTCCCTTGCGGAGGCTATCGCCGCAAGCCAGGCATAGATGGGGAAAGATCAGGGAGATAAAATCCTCCAGGTAGGACGTCAGTGTTGCTTTCATAACCGGATAAGGCAATGCCGGAATTCAGGATCCGGCGATTACTTATATATCCGTAACAATATATGAAAAACCAACTCTTTATCCTATCCAATTCAGATAATTCTCACGATTGATCACACCGAATGGCGTTTTTGGATATGCTTTACCGAAAGCTATGGGCACCCTTGCCCTTTTAGCTCCCCATTTGATCTCCCAGGCATTCAATTGTCCGGATGATTCTTCTATGATATCGATCTCTTGCAGATCGTAGGTGCGCCAAAAATAGTAACGACTCAGGATCTGCTTATAGTGGTTTCGCTTTAACCTTTCGGAGATCAGGTAGTTTTCCCATAAATTACCCACATCATCCCGCAACGCCAGGAGATTGAAATTATTGATCAGGGCATTCCGGATACCATTATCGTAAAAATACCACTTACTGGATTTGGAGATCTCCTTCCTCAGGTTCTTGCTATATCCTTCCAGTTTAAAGATGATAAATACCTTACTCAACAGGTCCATATATTTAAATACGGTATTCTTACTCATACCAAGCTGCTTGCCCAATTCTTCATAGGATACTTCATTGCCCACCTGATAGGCAAGCAAACGGAGGAGATCCAACATCCGGAAGGTCATTCTTACCCCTTCGATGGCCAGAATATCTCTTAATAAATAAGCCCGCATGAGTTCGATCAGGTACCACATTTTTTCTTCAAGATCATCAAGCCTGAAGATCTCGGGATAGCTGCCAAACACCAGTCGTTCTTCCAGTTGTTGCTTTGTTACCAGGAGATCCTGCTGAGCCGTTAATTCCATTTGCGCTACCGGATATAAGTATAGGGTTCTCAGCCGGCCAGTCAGGGGTTCGCCCGAAAGGTTCAGCAAATCAAAAGCAGAAGAGCCCGTCACCATGATCTTTAAGCCCTTCAATTCATCTACCATCAGTTTAAGCACCTTTCCGATATTAGGTACACTTTGCGCTTCATCGATCACCAACAGTTTTTTGCGGCCGATCACATTCCGGTAATGGGCCGCACTCCTGTTGGCCAGTAGTTGGTGAATATCCATGTCTTCACCATTCAACAAAATACTGGTTTTTTTATACCTCTTTATGATGTTGTTGATCAAATATGTTTTTCCTACCCGTCTGGCACCCAGCAACAACAACACCCTGTTTGGCTTAAGTTCTTTAACTATAAGCTTTTCCAAAGCTCTTTTGATATTGATCGAGGCCATTTTAAAGGATTAATGAGTTTCAAAAATACTAAATTCCGTCATTATGTTGACTTATTTTATACAAATTCTGTCATTGTATTTACCAAAATAATCAAAATTCCGTCATTATATTTACTGAAATTATGTTAATTCCGTCATTACAATGACGAATTTTACGTTAATTCCGTCATTATGTTGCCGGAATTTTGGTGGGAATTCAAAAAAGTAACTGGTAAACTTCTTCTACTTTACTGACAGGGGTAATGGTAGCCCGGAAACGGCCGGTTTCCAATCCTTTATTATACTTGGAAATAAAAACCTGTTCGAAACCCAACTTATCCGCCTCGGCAATTCGCTGTTCAATCCGGTTAACAGCACGGATCTCGCCGGATAAACCGACTTCTCCGGCAAAACAGATCCTGGGAGAGAGCGCCACATCTTCAAAAGAGGACAGCAAAGCGCAAACCACCGCCAGATCAATGGCAGGATCTTCAACTTTTATCCCCCCGGCCAGGTTCAGGAACACATCCTTAATACCGAACTGAAAGCCACAGCGCTTTTCCAGCACAGCCAGCAGCATACTCAGCCGTCTTAGGTCAAAGCCGGTAGCCGAACGTTGTGGCGTACCATATACCGCCGGACTCACCAGTGCCTGGGTTTCGATCAACATGGGCCGAAGGCCTTCAATGGTGGCAGCTATGGTAATACCGCTGAGAGGCTCTTCTCTTTGGCTGATCAGGATCTCCGATGGATTATTCACCTGCCGCAAGCCGTTGTTTTGCATTTCATAGATCCCCAATGCCGCAGTGGAACCAAAACGGTTTTTAATGGTTCGCAGGATCCGGTAAGCATAGTGCTGGTCACCTTCGAACTGTAAAACGGTATCGACGATATGTTCCAGGATCTTGGGTCCGGCAATATTACCGTCTTTGGTGATATGCCCCACCAGGAAAACCGGGATCTCGGATTCTTTGGCATAGCGCTGCATTTCCCCGGCACACTGCCGGATCTGTGAAACGCTACCAGGAGTGGCATCGATAAATGCAGTATGCAGGGTTTGTATGGAATCGACGATCACCAGGTCGGGCTTGAGTTGCTTCAACAATTGAAAGATCGATTGGGTGGATGTTTCGGTGATCACAAAGCAGTTATTGGCATCACCGCCTAACCGGTCGGCTCGCAACTTGATCTGTTGTTCACTTTCTTCTCCCGATACATAGGCCACCTTCAGTTCAGGCAGTGACACGGCCAATTGCAGCAATAAGGTCGATTTTCCGATACCGGGTTCTCCACCCAATAAGATCAGCGAGCCCGGCACAATTCCTCCTCCCAGCACCCGGTTAAATTCCTTGTCGTCGGACTGGATCCTGCTTACCGAGCCGGCTTTGATCTGTTCCAGGGCAACGGCTTGCCTGGTCGCAGATCTCTTGGAAGAACTTTCCTCCCAGGGCTTGGTGGTGGTTTTTGTCGTTTCCAAAACTTCTTCTACATAGGTATTCCACTCCCCGCAAGCCGGGCATTTGCCAACCCACTTTGCCGATTGAGCACCGCAACTTTGGCAAAAAAATGAAGTTTTTACCTTTGCCATCTGTCAAACAAAACTAATACTAAAACCAATTAAACCTTCCACCTATGGATTGAATGCCATTTCAAATTATGTTATGGTTTTTTATAGTAATTTTGGTTACCGAATTATTTCTCCATGAATTTCCAAGCAATGAAACAAACCCTGTCTATGGCCATCCTGGGCCTGTTGATCTTTAGCATAGCCGCTTGCGTACCGCAGCGAAAATACCAGGACACCAAAATGCGGTTGCAGGAGTCTAATGAAGAAAATAAGAATTGCCGGGAAAAGCTGGGGGAATCCATGAAGAAGAATGACGAATACCAGGAGGAGATCGGTTCTTTAAGGAAAGAAAGCGATATGCTGAAAAGGGATACCTCCAGGCTGTCACAAGAATATAACCGTGTACACAAGCTCAATAAGAATCTCAACGAACTTTATGAGAAGGTGATCTCCCAAAACAAGGACCTGCTGGCGACCAGTACCGCACAAAACCAAAAGCTCGAACTGGAGCTGGCCAACAAGCAACGGGAATTGGAGATCAAAGAGAAATACCTGAAAGACCTCGAAACCTCGCTCAAAGCACAGGAAGCCAATATCAACAAGCTGAATGAAGATTTGAAAGAAAGGGAAAAGAACATCAATTCCTTAACCGGTAACCTGCAAGAGCGGGAAGCCCGGGTCAATGAACTGGAAGCCCTGATCAACCGCAAAGATTCAGCCGTGAACGCCTTGAAGCAAAAGATATCCAAAGCTTTATTGGGCTTTAAAGAGAACGAGCTGACCGTGGAGATGAAAAACGGTAAAGTTTATGTTTCCCTGGCCGAACAATTGCTCTTCGGTTCAGGTAGCACAACGGTTGACGAAAAAGGGAAAGATGCGCTGCAGAAACTCGCCTCCGTACTGGCCAAGAATCAGGACATCAACATCCTGATCGAAGGGCATACGGATGATGTGCCGATCAAAACCGGTTCGATCAAAGATAATTGGGATCTGAGCGTTTTAAGAGCGACTTCTATTGTCAGGATCTTAAGCCAAAATAACAAGATCGATCCGAAACGGATCACTGCTGCCGGGCGGGGCGAATTTGTTCCGGTTAGCTCCAACGATAGCAAAACCGGTAAGCAAAAAAACAGGAGAACCGAGATCATTCTCACCCCCGACCTGGATGAGCTCTTCAAACTTCTCGAAAGCAATTGATACCTGGCTGAACCGATGAAGCAGGATTAAACTGTTCCCTTAAAACCCGTTCCTGCTGATGAATGAAAACCCATCCAATTCCATGTCTTTCCTCGAGCATCTCGAGGAACTGCGATGGCACCTGATCCGATCGGTAGCCGCCATTCTTGTGGTCATGATCACCGTTTTTATCGCCAAGAACTTTGTGTTCGACTACATTGTTATGGCACCGAAGAACCTGGGCTTTATCACTTATAAGGTACTCTGCTGGTTATCCGACAAATTCCACCTCGGCGATAACCTATGTATTAATGCGATCAGCTTTACCGTAACCAACATAGATATGGCCGGCCAGTTCCTGATCCATCTCAAAGTTTCGTTTATCCTGGGTTTCGTCTTCTCCTTTCCTTATGTATTCTGGGAAATATGGCGTTTTGTAAAGCCTGCGCTATATGAACAGGAGGTCAAATATACCACGGGCATTGTCTTCTTTTGTTCGCTGCTTTTCCTCCTGGGGGTTTTATTCGGCTACTTTATTATCGTCCCTTTTTCCATAAATTTCCTGGGCTCTTACCAGGTGAGTGAAGAGGTTTCCAATACCATCAACCTCAGCTCTTATGTTACCTTGATCAGTATGTTAGTGCTGGCCGCCGGGATCATTTTCGAATTGCCGATGTTGGTGTATGTATTATCGAAGATCGGCCTGGTCACACCGGCCTATATGCGGGCTTATCGAAAACATGCTTTTGTAGCGATCCTGGTGGTTTCTGCGATCATCACTCCACCCGATGTAACCAGCCAGGTTTTGATAACGATACCGCTCATAATTCTTTATGAAATTAGTATATTTATATCCGCGAAAGTTTATAAAGCTCCCTGATCATGAACGTTAATATTGCCATTGGTTGCGATCATGCGGGATATTCTTACAAGGAATATCTGAAAACGCATTTAACAGACCAGGCGTTCCGGATCAGGGATTTCGGCACCCATTCCACCGATTCCGTGGATTACCCTGATTTTGTTCATCCGGTGGCAAAAGCCATTGAAAACGGAGAGGCAGCTTTCGGTATATTGATCTGCGGTAGCGCTAATGGTGTGGCCATGACGGCTAACAAGCACCAATCCGTCCGTGCGGCCATCTGTTGGATGCCTGAGATCGCCGAGCTTGCCCGTCAACACAATAATGCCAATATCATTTGTCTTCCGGCACGGTTCATCGACCGAGATACGGCCAGGCAAATGGTGGATCGATTTCTGAATACCGACTTTGAAGGCGGGCGGCATGCCGGCAGAGTTAACAAAATACCTGCTGAAAATTGTTAGGATCCAGGAGCGCTGCCGGATTACGGATATTAACCTATGGTATCGGATTTACCGGGCTGCTTTTACTCCCATCCATATCCCGCGCCCAGTTCATAAAAAACAACGATGCCGTTGAATTCAGCCATTTCATCGATACCGCCGACCTTAGAAAACACCTGGCGATACTGGCTTCGGATGAATACGAGGGCCGGGAAACCGGGAAAAAGGGGCAACGGCTGGCCGCCGATTATTTAGCTAACCATTTCAAGCAATTAGGGCTACCCAAGATCGGTACCGATAATTCCTATTTCCAGGAATATGACCTGCTGGAAGAAGAATGGCAATCCGTTACAGTCCGGCTTAATGACAAAAACTATGAATTCCAAAAGGATTTTTACTGTTTTCACCGGTCAGCGCAGGCAGGTACTATTTTAGCGGATGAGATCATCTTCATGAGCTATGGGATAGAAGATGAAGCTTATAATGATTACCTGAAGCAGGATGTGAAAGATAAAGTGATCCTGGTGCTCCAAGGAGAACCGGTCAGTAAAACCGGCAAATCGCATGTTACCAAAAGCAAAAGCTTATCCTCCTGGACCTTCGACTGGAACAAGAAAGCCAGAAGGGCAAAAGAAAAAGGTGTAAAGGCCATCCTGATCATCCAGAATGATGTGGCTGCCCGGATCGAAAGGTTTGGGAAGCATATTAAAAAATCATCGCTGAAACTATTGCACCCCAATGAAGAAGAGGGGGTAAACGCTACTTGCCTGTATATCTCCAAAGAGATGGCCGGTTCGATATTTGATGCCGCCAACAAAGACCTGGACAAGATCAAGAGAAAGATCAACAAAAAAGGGAAGCCCCAGATCTTGAGTTTACCCGCCAAGCTGGAGATCGTTATTAAAAAAGAAGGCAAAACCATCCAGGCACAAAACGTTTTGGGATTTATCGAAGGAAGTGACATGAAAGAGCAGGTGGTGGTGGTAACGGCTCATTACGATCATATCGGCCATAATGATGAGGAAATTTTCAACGGCGCCGACGACGACGGCTCCGGAACCGTTGCCCTGATGGAGCTTGCCCAGGCCTTTTCAGCGGCCAAAGAGAAAGGTTTTTCACCCAAGAGAAGTATATTGTTCATGCCCGTATCCGGAGAAGAAAAAGGCCTGTTGGGTTCCAAGTATTATACCGACAACCCTGTCTTTTCCCTCGACAATACCATCGCTAACCTGAATATCGATATGATCGGTCGGGTCGATGAAATTCACCTCGACGATTCCAATTATGTATATATCATCGGTTCCGACTTTTTAAGCTCCGAATTGCATCACCTGAATGAATCTGCCAACAATACCTATGTCAATCTCGACCTGGATTATACCTTCAACAAGATCGATGACCCGCACCGTTTCTATTACCGTTCCGATCACTACAACTTTGCTAAGAAAGATATCCCGGTGATCTTTTATTTTAACGGCACCCATGCCGACTACCACAAGGCCACCGATACCATCGAGAAGATAAACTTCGAAATGCTCAAAAGAAGGACTCAGTTGGTCTTTTTCACCACCTGGCACCTGGCCAACCGGGAACAGCGGCTCAAACTGGATGGAGCCACCGAAGAATAAAAGCTGCAATTATTCGACAACGATCTTACCCTGTCCCAGAGGTTTTCCATCCGCATCGGCAAAACGGTAGAGATACAAGCCCGGAGTGAGTCCTGGCCGGATGGGAATTTCCCGAAAATGCTTCCGGCTCTCCACCTGGTAAACGACTTTACCGTGCAGGTCGAACATGGAAAAGGTACCGGAATTTATATCCCTATTAACCGATAACGTTATGGTTTGCCGCGCTGGATTTGGATATAGCCGGATATTGACCGCTTCGGACGCTGCAACAGGATCCCATCCGGTCAAAGAGGGTTCGTATCGCAATACAAGCCCTTCCGACCCTACAATAAATCCGGTCGAATCATTGACAAATTGTACCGCCGTCAGCAAGGGATCTCCGGGAAACCGGTATAAGTCCCATTGGTCGCCTCCGTCGTCCGTGTAGAGGATGGTGCCCATTTCCCCAACCACATACCCATGCTGATCATTCAGCCAATGCATATCCAATAGCCTGGCATTGGTATGTGCATTCAGTTGGATCCAGTTTTGGCCGCCATCCACTGTTTTAAGCATACTTCCGTTATCTCCGGTAGCAAAACCTGTTTGATCATCGACAAATGCAATACTCCTCAAGGTTGCAGCTACGGGACCGGAAACCGTCTGCCAGTTTTCGCCTTTATCCATTGACCGGAGCATCATGCCATTTTGCCCGACTACTATTGCCGTATGAGGATCGACAAAGGTGACAGCCTTGTAGAAGGTGTCGGGATACAGGATCATATCCTCCCAATGCTGGCCGCCGTCATGTGTTCTCATGATCAGCCCGTTAAATCCCACAGCAATTCCGGTATCCGGGGTTACAAAATACAGGCTGTTGAGCCATGAAGTATTCAGGGCAATGGTTGGATTCCAGGTTTCTCCCCCATCCGTCGTTTTAAGGATCTCCCGGAACTCGCCGGTAGTATACCCAATCTGGCCATTGGCAAAAAACACATCGAATAATTGCCAACTGGCTCCCGGCACCGCATGCCAGGAATCACCGCCATCCGTGGTTTTCATGATCTTGCCGAACGATCCGACAGCAAATCCTCGATGTTCATCGATGAAATGTACATCCCAAAGGGTATTCAAAACACCCGTCGGCATGGTTTGCCATTGGGCAGAGGCCGGTATCGATAGGCCCAGATGGCCCGCGAGAATGTTGATGATCAGCCAAATCCTTTGTATACGCATCTATTGCTTGATAAACCTGGAGCTGTAATAATTTCCGGACGCCTGGTACACCCGGCAAATATATAAGCCTTGGGGTAGATTTCCGGGAAAATCCAATGGCCGGTTAATGTATTGATCGTGATACACTTGTCGACCATGAATATTATAAATAGCTATCCGGAAACCATCTTTAGATCTATGGGAAAACCGATCAGGGCACTGAACCATCATCCGGTCTTTTACAGGATTCGGGAATACCTGGCAGATATCTCCGGTCGATGAATTGGCAAACGTAGCACTAACATCCGCTTGCATAGTTAGGGTATCCAGGTATAAAAAATCTCCGTCTTCCATTAAATTGTTGTTCGATGCCATAACGGCAGCATATAAGCTTACCGGTCCCACGGCTGCCTGCGGAGCTGTCCAGGTAAAATACCAGTCGGCTGATCCGGGGCCGGTGGCCACATTCCCTTCGAGGGTATGGGTTACATATTGCCGCTGATAAAAACTGGTAGCGCTGTCTTCCTGGGTCATGAGCTGCGTTCTTATTCCATTGATCAGAGAGAGCTTGCCGGCATTGGAAGAATCCGAATCCCGGAGGGCGACCACCTGAAATCCAAATTTATCCATTCCGCCTTGTTCAAGGCTTACAGCTATTTCATAGGCCTGACCAGGTATATAAACGGAGTCTCCGGATGTTAAGCGGAACTGCAGGTTTCCCGGTCCTGTGTTGGGTAGGGCATCGTCATGGCAGCCACTCTGTGCACAGGTCGGCTCCAATGGAGCGCCGGTGTTGCTTAAAGGCGCTCCTGCACTTTTGAAAGAGGCATCCCCGAATGATCCGGCCACGATCCACAGACCGGCAATTCCTAACAATAATATGATCAGGTGATGCCTCACGAAAAATGTTATATCGGTCGTATTCGGATCATGCGATCAATGGCTGACAAATAGCCGACCCGCCGATCCCATAAAATCGGAGCAGGTTCGAAGAGATCATAATTCTCCTGTTATAACAAGACCACCCGGTGGCTGGAGACCTGGGTATCTTTCACGATCCTGACAAAATAGATCCCGGACGGATACCTCATATCAACCGCTTGCTGGAATGTACCGACCGGATATGAACCTTGGTGAATCACCTCCAGGGTACGGCCATTGATATCGATCAGGCGGACATCAACTTCGGTAGTCTTATCCAGGCTGAAAGAAACATTCATCACATCCTGTACAGGATTGGGGTAAAGTACCAATGAAGGGCCCAGATCGGTAGTGTTTGCCGAGATCCCGCTGATCTGGTTTTCCTGAATTTCAACGCTGGTGGTAAAGATCTTGTCGCCCGACGCCGTGCCGTCGCCATCCGCACAATTAAAAGCTCCATAAAAAGTTACCGGACCCGTACCGGCGGACGGTGCTGTCCATTCGAAGGACCAGGTATGCGGAACGGTACCTAAAATACCGGCAAGCGTATGGGAAACATATTTACCCCCACCGGTAATCTTTGTATTGGTGGCGTCTGTAATGGTTATGCTACCCAAAGGGTTACCACTGGCATCCTGCGGGGATACCTGGAACCCAAAGGTCGAGCCACCGGTATCCACCTGTGCAGTAAAGGTATAGGTTTGACCGGGCGTATAGCCTTCCGCTCCAATATTGTGAGTGATCAACCCTGACCGGTCAATAGTGCTACCGCCATGGCAATTGGTTTGTGCACAGGTTTTACCATCTCCCGGAGAGTTGGTATTTCCGGACGGTGCTCCATCTTCGTTGGTATACACATAATTATACTGGCTATCATAAAAAAGCATAGCCGAAAAAAGCATAAGGGTCAGCAGGGTAATTTTTTTGATCATGATTATCACTTTTGTTTGGAATGTTCAGCACCGGCCCGTTGGGATCTATGGATCCGTATCGAGACAAAAACCAGCGTTGATAGACATTTCAGGGTTAAAAAAGTTAGGATGAGATCAAATATAGTACAGTTTGTGTGAAATTCAAACTCTTTTTATGCACAGCGCTGCACCATTGCTGGCACTCAACAATTTTCAAAAATTAGTACCTTTGTTAGCTTACGGCGCCCCGATTTTTGTCATTTATGGATGATCCCGGGCGCGGTAGTTTTCCCGAACGGAACACAGGTAAATGTCGGAATTGCTCCAATCCTTCCTTGAAAAAGCCGAATCAAAAGCCAGCGATAAAGATCATCGCAATAAGCTAAACTTCAACATTTCCAAGTATAACGACACCGTTAAAAAGGGTGTTTTGCAATACGACAGGATCGAATTAGCCAAGCAAAGGGCTAAGAACCTGAAGTGGAAGATGATCGAAAACCTGGAAAGCGCCTTAACGGAATTCGAATCCAATTTCACCAAAAACGGCGGAAAGGTCATCTGGGCCGAAGATGCCGGGCAAGCGGTCAAAGAGATCATCGATATCATCCAATCGAAAAACGGGAAAACGGTGGTCAAATCCAAATCCATGGCCACCGAAGAGATCCATTTAAACGAGCACCTGGAAAAGGAGGATATAAAAGTCTACGAAACTGATCTGGGTGAATATATACAACAATTGGACGGAGAACCTCCCTATCATATTGTGACACCGGCCATGCATAAGTCGAAAGAGGATGTGGCCCGTTTATTCCATGAAAAGCTGGGAACTCCTGAAAACGCTACCCCACGTGAATTGACCATGATCGCCAGGGAAAAGTTGCGGGAACAATATGTAACGGCGGATATCGGCATCACCGGAGCGAACTTCATTTTACCGGATGTGGGAGGTATAGCTATTACGGAAAATGAAGGCAATGCCCGCCTGACCACCACTTTCCCGAAAACCCATATCGTTATCGTGGGGATCGAAAAGGTGATCCCCAGTATGAATGACCTGTTCCTGTACTGGCCGTTGCTGTCCACTTACGGCACCGGGCAACAGGTAACGGTATTCAATTCCATCTTTACAGGCCCCCGGAAACCCGGCGAAACTGACGGGCCGGAAGAAATGTATGTAATCCTTATGGATAACGGCCGTACCAACCTGCTGGCGGAAAAAGATCAGCGGGAAGCCTTGTACTGTATCCGATGTGGCGCCTGCCTGAACGTTTGCCCGGTATATAAAAATAT
>JANQFB010000124.1 GCA_028278085.1 Chitinophagales bacterium | reverse complement strand
AGTTGTCCCGGACCTGAACGGACTACTGCAGCCCTCGAGATATCATACTGAAGCCAGCTATGCAAGCTGATCTGCTCCATCAATTGTGCCCCGTTTTTTCGATAGCGGATAAATTGCTCGGTGATGATCTGGTAGCTGATAAAAGAAAAGCTGATCACGATCGAACTGATCAAAAGCACGACGGTAATCTCGATGATGGTAAATGCGGCTAATCTTTTTTTCATGGCACCAAAACAAGCTCTTTTCGTTCCGATAATATCCTGCCCTGGTCGTTGCTTGCCCGGAGCGTAAGCACCACCAATTGCTCTCCTGACTCAAAGGGCCTGACGCTTTTCTGTATCGAAAACGGCTTCCATGCGATCGTTTCATCGACATAGGCTTTTTGCCGGTGGGTGATCCGGGCCACCTGCTCAACTGCGAGTCCGGCGCTGTGTTGCAGATGGTCATTATTACTTTTCAGCAGACTCAGGTAAACAAGCCCGCCGATACCCAAGCATACCATAACGATAACCATGGCTATCATGGTTTCTACCAGCGTGGCCGCCGGCAGCCGGTGTGTATCATTGTCGGAATGTTTTAAAAAACCCATTTCACAATATTTTTCCTGCCGGTGGGCATAACGGCCCCTCCGACATAGTGGCGGGACAATTTTACCGGATCGATCGAAACATTGAGCAGGTGATTTTCATAGATCGAGGAAGGGGTTTTTAAGGTGAACTTTTGACAGATCACACTTCCATGCACGCTACCTTTGAGATCCAGTAAACCCTGTACGATAAGGTCGCCCTCGATGACCGCTTTTTTCTCCAGGCTAACCCTGGGCTGGTCGCGCGACAGTTGTTGCTGGTAGGCCAGCACCTGCCCTTCTATCCTGGAATCCTCCCCGATCCGCAAAAAGGGATGGGGAATGGATGATCCCGTTTTAAACAGACTGAGGGCGGAAGGGAATAAAAACTTGCAACCTGAACCCACCAGGATGGAATCCCGGGCAAACAACTGGACCTTACCCCGGAACCCGGCTTCCACGATGATCCCCGAAGCATAGACCAGAACATCTTCCAGGCGAGTATCGGCGCTGATATGAACCTCTTTTGAACAGATGATCGCCAGGTTGCCTTTCAGATCCTGGTTGTCCAGGAACAGGTTCTCATGGCTCATGATGTATAGGGTGGAATCGTCAAAGGAATGACGGACTTCCTGATCCGTCCCGTCGGCATAAATAGCTTTAACACCTGTCGATTCAAAGCTTAACAGATCGAGGTTGTGTTCCAGCAATTGCTGATTGAGCTCCGGCAGCTTGCGCTGACTTTTCCGTACCTGCCCGTGGATCAGGCGGTTGCCGGTAAAGCTTTGCCCTTCGATATATGCTCTTTTCACACCAGCTTCGGGCAGGTAGCAATCGCCGTTGATAAAAGTTTTGCCGCAAAGCGAAAGTGGCCTGTTCTGATCGGTCAGGTAAATCGCTAAACGTTCCGTGGTATCCCGGGTAAAACCGACCAATGCCGCCTTGGTAAATTGTTGCCGCTTATGGAAAGCTGTGATAACCGCAACCTCATAGACCCCCCAGGGGTGGTGCCGGATCTTTACCGAGTCACGGTTTTCGCCGAACAGGTCTAATCGCCTGACTTCGTGCCGGCCCTGGTAATCCGATGTAGACAACACCAGGTTCATACCGGAGGCGGCATTCAACAATAAACGGTCGCGTTCTAAGAAGCGTTGATGGAGCCTTTGCTGAAAATAACCGTACAAGAGCAAAGACGAGCTAACCAGGGCGATCAGCAAGGCTATCAATACGGCATAAAAGAGCGACCCGGCTTTTAACATCAATCACCCTCTTCCTTTTTCTTCTTGAATAATTTGATCTTCTCGAATGGCTTGAACCCTTCCCCGGATCTTTTCTTTTTCGGATCCCCGCCTTCATTCGGGATACCGTCGATATAGTGCATGGAATATTGCAGATCCCCGTTCTCATCGAATTCTTCCTGGAGGCCTTCTTTTTCACCATCTTCCCAGTGGTTGATGGCTTTCAATTGCCCGTCGTTATACCACGAAGTCCACTGGCCGTTTTTCAGGCCATATTGAAAGTGTCCCTTTTCTTTTAATTGCTTATTGCTGTAAAAAGAGACAAACTGACCGTGCAAGAGTTTCCCCTCATAACCCCCGGTGGTTTGGAGCACTTTATTGCCATGAAACCAGTGATACAGTTTGGACATATCGATCCTGATCTCCTTTTCGTCCTTCAGGATCTCTACCTTTGAATAGCCGTTTTCTTCATTGATCACGACTTCCCGGGTTTCCTCGCTTTTCCAGATCTTTTTCTGGGCTTTTACCGGTGCCAGGCCAACTACCAGGAAGGCTAATAGTATCGCCCCAAAGCTGTTCATCGTCTGTTTGCTGATTCCTTCGATGGTTAAATAAATTTAATGTTTTTTGATAAATCCTTTTTCCTGCCGGTAACCGACCTGAACGGAGTCGGGAAAGATCTTCAGCAAGGTTACCCCTGCTGCGCTGTCGCCCTTGGCTACCAGGTAACGCTTCTTATTGATCTCCAATACAGCTATGGTTTTCCCCGAGTTTTGATTGGTGATCCTACCTTTATATTGTACAAATGACCAGTTGACAGCCGGTTTTTTAGGTTTTTTTACCTTCACAGGAGTTTTGGTTTTTTTAGGGGGCGGTGTATAATTGACATTTTTCAAAAAAGGGTCCCGGTAATCCGCTTTTATGGTAAAGGAATCGGGAAGCTTCACCGTTTCATCTCCGGTATCCGGCAGGTGCACCGGCTGGATGTCAGGGCTGTCATTTCCGTCGATGAAGCCAAAGATCCGATATATCACTAATCCCCAAATCAATATCATAAGCGGTAATAAGACATAGATTAATTTTTTTTGCTTCACTCCTTTACTATAAATTTTCGCAATGTACTGAAGCTGCCGGCATTCCCGGCGGCATCTATGGAACGGACCCGCCAGAAATAGATCGAATCCGTAGGTGTATCATGGGTAAATTCATAAGAAGTTTCCGTTAGTTCCAGGCTGACGATGATGTTTGACGCTGAATCTTCATAAACGATCAAACTGTCGAAATCCGACGCCTGATCCGGTGTCCAGGAAAGCGTTACGGGGAAGCTTACCGTATCCTTGTGAGCGGGCGCGGAAAGCTGTGGGGCCCCCGGTGCCTGGGTATCGATCGTGATCGTTCGGGTGGAATAAGCCGAGCTGCTGTTATTGTTGCCGTTCTCCCCTTTCACGCGCCATTCGTAAGAACCGTCGTCGGTAAAGGTATAGTTGGTGGAATCGGCTAATACGGTTAATACATCCAGGATATTCCCGTTATCGGAAAAATCCGGCTGGGCCACCTCGAATTTATAATGCGTGGCAAAGGGATGAGGTTCCCAGGTGAAGGTATGGGTTTTAGCGGAAGACGCCAGATCGTTTTTGGGTTGCAGCAATAAAATGGTTACATCCTCCAGGTCGGTGGTCGAATCGATCCGCAGGTTGCGGGTAACATATTCGGTGAAGCTCGAATTGTTTTCTGCCCTTACCCGCCACCGGTATTGGCCGGGCTTGCTGAAAACATAGGTAAACTTGTTGGTGGTAACCGTTGTATCCAAAATCACTTCATTGATAAAGGCAAAAGTGGAATCGACGATCTGCAATAAATAATAATCGGCGCCACGAACATCATGCCACCAAAAAGTGATGGCATTCTGGGTGGTTTCAAAATGATTCGGCGGTGCCAACACCCTTACTTCTTCCTTTTTGGCCAGATCCCGCTCGAAAATATCCTCGCACGAAGTGAATATTCCGATCAACAGGGCCAGGCAATATAAGAATCTATGCTTCATCCTTCTTTATATTTTGCAAATAGATGGTAGCCGTCAGGAAGGTTTGCCGGGTTTTTCTATCCTTTTCGGTCTTAAAACGCAAAGAAGCGATCTTCCCGGCTTTATGCTGCTGTTCCAGGGCATAAGCCAATTTGAGCAGTTGAGTATAACGGCCCTGCACGGTGATGATATTGGTTTCGATCGTATAGTCCGCATGGAGCTGGGAAATGGATTTCGGGAATGAACGCAACACCAATTTGTGGTCGCGGCAGTATTCACTGACCAGTGCCAGAACAGCATCGGAAGAGATCGAATCGGTTTGCAGGAAGGGGCCGAGCTTCCGGTCGAGTTTCCGCAATGAGCTGGCATATTCCCGGATCTGCTCCGGAGCATTTTCAATCAGCTTCAGTTGCTGCTTCAACTGCCGGTTTTCCGCATATAGCTCTATCGTTCCACTGAAGGCCAGCAGGTAACTGATGATCAGAAAGAGCCCTGTGGCGACCAGGAGGTAGCGGTTCTTTTGACGATATGTCAGGTTCTTGAAGTTCATTTGATAAATACTTCCAGGTTGAATTCCCCCATCCGCTTTTGGCTGTTCTGCATATAATTGGCCACCACGATATTTTTGATCCAGGTCAGTTGCTTCAAGGATTTGATCCAGTCGTAGAGATAATTGCTTTGCTTACAGTTGCCGGTAACGTTAATTTGTTTGGACACGAATTGAAGCGACTTTTCCCGGCTTCTGATCTCTTTTTTCAGGGGCTGGATGGTGAGATCCGTCAGTTGGATCCGTTTGGGAACCGTCATGGCGATCTGATCGGCATAAAAGGATGTTTTCGAAGGTTCCAGCCAGCCCGCCTGGTTCAGAAAAAAGGATTTTTCGGCGATCTCTTTTTTCATCCGGTTCAGTTTGGCCACCTCTCCCTTATTCATCTCCACGGATTGGCTCAGGCTTTGGTTAGCGCTGTTAAAAGCGCTGAATAAGACGAAATTCAGGAGCAGCAGCCCCATGAACACTCCCAAAACAGACCAACCCAATACCCGGAATATCTTTTGTTGTTCCCATTCCGAGCGCCGGATCCCGGTTTCCGGAACCGAGGGGCCTTTCCGGTCGAGTGGGTAAACCAGGTTAAATCCTGCGGATAGTGCGATAACAGCTTCTTCCTGTAGCGGGAATTCTCCCAGACTAAAGACCCGGCCGTTTTCCTGGCTGTCGACCGTCTTAAAACCGGATAGCAGGCCTGTGGTATAGCTTAGGTGATAGCCTGCCATTGAGAGATC
>JANQFB010000011.1 GCA_028278085.1 Chitinophagales bacterium | reverse complement strand
AAACCTATTTTATCAAAGAGTATTTTACCCTCCCGGTGGTGTCGCTGACGATCGACCCTGACGATATGTATAATAAAAAAGATGGCATGTATTACGGGGAAAATGTCTGGTTGAATTACACGAAGCCCGCCTATGTCGAATATTATGATACCCAATGGAGGCAGGCATTCGGTAAAAACTGCGATGTGAAAATATCCGGACGTTACAGCAGGATCAATGCCAAGCGATCATTTGCAGTGGTCAGTAAAGCAAAATACGGGGAAGGCAGGTTTGAGCATAAATTCTTCGATGATAAACCCATTGAAAGTTTCAAAGGATTTCTGCTCCGGGCGGATGTAACCTATGCTATCCGCAGGACTGAAAATGACCGGGATAAAGGAGGCGACAGGATCAAGAACGAGCTGGTCTACGAATTGAATAAACAAATGGGATCCACTGTCGACATGCAGGCCTATAAGCCGGTGATCCTATTCATGAACGGCAATTATTGGGGCGTTTATACCCTGATGGAACGGAAGGGTCGTGATTTCATCCGGACAAATCATGGTATCGACGATATCGATATGATGAATCCCTACAAAGAGCCTGATATTGTCTGCGGTGACGATGTCCATTATTACCAGGTGGTTGACCTGCTGGATGAGAACGACCCCAAAGATGACGAGATCTATGAACAAGCCAAGCAAGTGATCGACATCGACAACTTTATCGACGGCTGGGTTTACGAATTATATATCGCCAAGGGGGACATGCACCGGAACTCCAGGATCTGGCGGCCCAGAACCCCGGATGGAAAATGGAGGACCATCAGTTTCGACCAGGATCACTGGAAACCCGATACCAATAACACCGTCGAACGACTGCATACCCATAAATACCAGGGTAAAAGCCACTTTTTCGTACGCTTGTCCAGGAATGAGCAGTTCAGGATACGCTTTCTCAATCGGATCTCCGATTATATGAATACTGTATTGCTGGCGGAAAATATCCATGCCCATATCGACCGGATTTATGAACCTATTGCCGCAGAAATGCCCTTCGAACGTTGCCGTTGGGAAGGCCTCGTACCTTTTGAAACGCCATTGGATCAATTGGAATGGGTCAAAAGTTTTGCCGTAACCAGGCTGTCCTTTTTACGACAGCACCTGGTCTCCGAATTCAAGCTGGCCGGACAGACCCACATCCGCTTGGACGTGGCCGAACCCGGAAGCGGCCATATCAAGATCAGCACCATCGAGATCGACACCTTCCCCTGGAAAGGTATTTATTTCAAAAAAATACCTTTTAGCGTGGAAGCCATACCGGATGAAGGTTATGAATTTGTCGAATGGCAATCAAAGTCCGGTTATCCGGCACAGCCGAAAATTACGATCGACACGCAAAAGGATGATATTCATCTCACAGCCGTATTCCGCAAACGCTCCTAAAAAATGTTGCCGTGAAGATAGCTGCAGATGATTTCTATCGAACCTCGATCCACCTCTTCACCGTGATCGTGATCATGTTTGTATTGGTTGGTCTGGCCAGCGCACAAAGCATGCACGGCAAACCCACGGTAAACGGGATGTTGAAGATCAACGAGATCATGGCCGGCAATAGCAATACCCTGCAAGATGAGGATGAAGACTATGACGATTGGGTGGAACTGCATAATACAGCGGCCTATGACATTGATATCGCTGGCCTTTATATTTCCGATAATCCCGACCGGCCGGATAAATTTCAAATACCGTCCGGGAATGAATCGCTCACCCGGATAAAAGCGGGAGGATTCCTGCTCCTTTGGCTCGATAAGGAAACCGGGGAAGGGGAGAACCATATTGATTTTAAGCTGGACCAGGACGGGGAATGGATCGGCATCTATGACCGGGATGGCCAAACACTGATCGACGGTATAGCTTTCGGCAAACAATATGTAGATGTTTCCTATGGGAGAAGCAATGGCAATGCTTGGGTATTTTTTCGCAAGCCGACACCTGCTGCTGCCAATTCAAGCACAGGATTGTTGGAGACAGCCGAGGGGGTTAGCATTTCTCACCCTTCCGGATTTTACAGGGAAAAGTTTCATGTAACGCTGACCGCGAAGGGGAAAGGCAAAATTTATTATACCCTGGATGGGAAGGAACCCGATACGATCTACGGAATATCCTACAAGGGATCGATCCTGATCGACAGCACCTGTGCCTTGCGGACGGCGATTTTCAGAAAAGGATATTTCTCCAGCCCGGTCAGTGAAGCCAGCTATTTTTTAGATGGGTCTTACACCTTACCCGTTGTCTCGTTGACCACAGATCCCGGAAACCTGTTCGATCCGGAATACGGGATCTATCATGAAGACAATTACTGGGAAAACTGGAGATACCCGGCAATGCTCGAATATTTTGATCTCAACGGGGTTTCCCGGTTCCGCCAGAAAGTAGACATAAAGCTGGCCGGAAGATACAGCCGGAGGGCTGAAAAAAAGTCTTTTACCGTACAGGCCAACAAAAAATACGGTTCCGGCCGGATCCACTATCCGCTATTCCGGGATAAAGCTTTCATAAAAAGTGTCGACGGTTTTCAATTGAGGGCTGACGCTATGTTCGGCCTTAATGCGGAACCCCTGGATAAGGAAGGCACCCAGCGGAAATGGGCAGGTGAAAGGATCAAAAACGAGCTGATCTACCGGATCAATAAAGAAATGGGTTCCAACGTGGATATGCAAGCCTATGAACCGGTTATCCTGTTTATCAACGGGAAATATTGGGGGTTGTATAACCTGATGGAGCGGAAGGGCGTCGATTTTATCCATAACAACCATAATGTCAAAGATATCGACCTGTTGAATCCTTATGATAAGCACTCAATTGTAAGCGGGAATATGAAGCATTGGGAGTCTATGATCAAATACATCGAATACAACGATATGAATGAAAAGACGCATTATGATCGTGTGGGCTTCATGATGGACTACCAGAACTTTATCGATTGCTGGATCTATGAGGTGTATATTGCCAAGGGTGATGTGAACGATAATACCCGGTTATGGAGGCCCAGGCATGTGGACGGTCAGTGGCGGTCGATCAGCTTTGACCAGGATCATTGGAAGGATTATCACAACAATACCATCAATAAGTACAAAAGATATGCGGGTGGCAAGTCATACCTGTTTAAGCTGTTAATAAAATCCAAATGGTTTAAATACCAGTTTGTCAACCGCTTTTGTGATTACCTGAATACCGTGCTGCTGCCGGATACCGTTCAACAGTATATCCGGGAGATCGATGCTGCCGTTGCTGCCGAAAAGCCTTTCGACCGATGCGCATGGGAGGAGTATATGATCTTTGTGGAACCGGGCGCACAAGTCCGGTGGTTAAATCATTTCGCCGAAAAACGGCCGGATTATATCTATCGTTTCCTGAAAAGCGAGGCGAAGCTGAGAAACACTTTTAAGCTGATCCTGGAAGTGGAACCCAAAGGCAGTGGCGCCATACAGGTCAATACCATCACCCTATCCCAATTCCCCTGGAATGGCCGCTATTACCAGGATATTCCCATACTCGTAACCGCCATCGCCAAAGAGGGCTATAGGTTCGATAGCTGGACATCGAATACCGGTTCCGAGACTTCTCCCCAGGTTGAGCTGACCTGGAAAGGCCAGGATCTGAGGATGAAGGCCATCTTCAAACCCCGGGAATCGAATTAACTCCCATCAAATTAGGCTTTTCCTATAAAATTCTACCGGGTATTTTTTACTTTTGGGCCAGAGAAAGGAGTGAGCCATCAGGAATTGATCATTATTTCGGACAAGCTTAGTGGATTTTCCCTTATCCTGTACAACAGTCAACCCAATCTTATTGCATTTGCTCAGCCGAAGAAGCTTGTTCCCTAACCGGTGCCTGATCACCTTATGGCTGTGCTGCTTGTGGTCTCTTATTTTCGCCGGCTCCGAGCAGCAGATCACCCATCCGCCCATCATCAACTTCACCACCGATGCCTATAATGCAGATCCCCAGAATTGGGACATCGGGCAGGACAACAGGGGGTTGGTCTATTTTGCCAATAACGACGGCTTGCTGCAATTTGACGGCACCCACTGGAACCGATTCCCGATCACCAATATTTATGGTACTTCCCTGGATGTCGATGCCGCCGACAAAGTGTTTATCGGGGGATATGGTGAATTCGGATTTTTAGCCATCGATTCCCTGGGCATTCCGTACTACAGCTCTTTATCGAATCGTTTGCCTGATTCCCTGCAAGGCTTTAACGATGTTTGGCAAACCACTATCTATCGTGACCAGGTGATTTTCGATGCCACCGATCATTTGTTTATCTACCGGGATGACAGCCTCTACACGCTTCGGCCCAGGAGTATATTTTTCCGCCATTATGAAGTCGGTGATGAACTGTGGGTGCTCGACCATGAGGTCGGTTTGTTCCGGCTGGACGGCTTAGAACTGAGCTACATAGAAGGATCTGATTTTTATGCCGGGCATGATGTCCTGTCAGTCCTCCCGATGGATCAAAACCGGGTGCTGGTGTTGACCAAATCCGATGGAATGTTCCTGTTCACGGAAGGTAAAAACGGGAAAAATGAACCCTTTGCTTCCGGATTGACCGGAATGCTGAATAAAGCCCAACCCTATGGTGCGATCCGGCTGAAAAATGAGGAATATGCCATCAACACCCTGCAGATGGGGGTTTTTATCATTTCCCCGGAAGGAAACCTGAAATACCATTTCTCCAGTAAAGATGGCATGCAAAGTGATATCGTATTTAAGGTCTTCCAAGACCGGTATGGCCAGCTCTGGTGCGCGCTGAATAATGGCATCACACACATCACTTATAATCAACCCATATTTTTTGCCCGGAAGAACTATGGCTTCTCCGGTAGCATCAAATCCTTCATCCGCTATAAAGATGCTTATTACATGGCCACCAGTAAAGGGGTATTCCGGCTGCTGACGAACCCAAAACAAGGAGAACAGCAGTCAATTCAGCGGGGAGGCTTTGAAAGGATCAAGAATATCGCCAGTTTGTGCTGGGACCTGAAGATCACCGCCGGCGATCTCTTTGTGGCCGCCGGAAATGCCGGTATCTACCGGATCGATGGCCTCCGGGAAAAGCTCTTATCGGGGATCTCCGTTACCAATGTTTATGCTTCACCCCTGGATTCTTCCGTACTCCTGGGTGGTGGTAGGGGTGGGATCGTTGTCCTCAGAAAAGAACAGGGCCGCTGGCGGGAAAAGATCCATATCGACAATTTACCGGATGATGTGATCAGCATCGCCAGGGAAAATAACGGGAAAACGGATTCCTGTTACTATTGGGTCGGTTTGTGGAGTAGCGGCTTGCTAAGGATTGCCTTTGATCAGGATTATAATTCCTATAGTATTCAGAAATTCGATGCGGCCTACGGTTTTGGCGAAGCAGAAGTGAATATCTTCCGCTTGAAGGATAAGCTGGTATTCGGTACCGATGACGGCTTTTTCTATTATGATGAAAAGCAATACCGGTTCTTTAAAGATTCCATCATTGAAAAAGCTTTCGGGGAGGAAAAGGATTTCGCCTTCCGGATCTACAACACCGGATCGGACAGTATCTGGGTAAGCGGGGTGACCAAGCTCTATCATTTCTTTCCCCATTC
>JANQFB010000072.1 GCA_028278085.1 Chitinophagales bacterium | reverse complement strand
ATAAAGATTATAACTGGCATCCTGCCTATGAAAGATTGCTCAACCTGTCATGACGAATTGCTACAAGGAAGTCCTGAAAGAAAGCATCAGCCGCCTGCTGTCGCTGTATAATTTGGATGCCAATGCACCCACCTATGGTTATGGTGACCGGATAAATTGGGGTTGGAAGGTTTCGGATTTTGCCAATGGTACACTTCAGGGCGGCGTTCATAGCCTGGCCATTATCATAAAGCTGGGATTGTTTCCAAATGAAAACTTTCTGTTAATGATCATTGATTCGGCCATCCGGGCCATCAGCAGGATCCGGCGGAAAAACGGATCGATGGAGGAAGCCTATCCCTATGAAAGCTCCTTTTGTGTTACCGCTTTAGTAGCCTTCGATGTGTTGTCTGCCATTAAACTACTGGGCGATAAGCTGTCCGATGATCGACGGCAGGATTACCTGGAGATCATCCGGCCGTTGATCGGCTTCATCACCAAAAACGATGAAGAGCACGCCATCATCTCCAATCATTTGGCCACGGGAGCCGCGGCAATTGCACGCTGGAACCTGTTGAGCGGTGAGCAAAATCCACGGTCCACGGAACTATTGGATGTGATCTACCGGCATCAATCGGAGGAAGGTTGGTACCAGGAATATGAAGGAGCCGATCCAGGCTACCAGACCCTGGCTACGTACTACCTGGCTGCTGTATATGAAGACACCCAAGATGACCGGTTGCTGAAAAGCCTTGAAAGATCGGCGGCTTTCCTGAAATATTTTATCCACCCGGGCGGTACCATCGGCGGGCTTTACGGATCCCGGAATACGGAAGTATTATATCCCGGCGGGATAGTCGCTTTGAGCGACAAAATAGCTGACTTTGCGATCATGGCTAAGGCTATCCATCAAAGCATCGTCGATGGCCGGCATATCTATCCCGGCCAGATCGATATCGGGAACTTTGTTCCGCTGCTGAATGCTTATGCTTATGCTGCCTGGAAGTTCGAAAGCAGGCAGGACGCCATTAACCAGGCTGATCCGGTAATCCCCGCTCAAACGGAATTCCGGAAAAACTGGCCCGGAGCCGGGATATATGCAGTCGCCATGCCCAATTATTATGCCCTGGTCAATTATAAAAAAGGCGGGACCATGAAGGTATTTGATAAAAATACCGGAACCCTCGACCTGGAAGACGGTGGGATCTTTTGTACGATGAATAACGGACGGAAATGCTCTACGCAGCAGTACGACGAGCGGATCGATTTTGAGCAGGAAGCCTTTACCACCACTTTTTATGTCATCAATGAATCCTTGCCCTCGCCGGTTACGACTATCATTCTTCGGTTGCTGGGGATAACGGTCTTCCGGTCGCTATGGCTGGGGAATGTTTTTAAGAAGCTTATTGTCCGGCGATTGATGACCGGCAAACGCAAAGCAGGCGGTTCCGTGCAACGGAAATTCCAATTCAACGATGATCGCATCTTAGTAACAGAGGAGATCCATCCGCCATCTAATGCCTCCAAGGCAGGACATATGGGGAAGGTGAAAGCCATCCATATGGCATCTTCGGGTTATTACCTGCCGCAAATGGCCGAACAACCGGATCAATCCAAATATGTGACCTTCCAATGAAGCTGATCCCGCGCCTGAAACCTTATTACAACCACCGGGAATTACTGGCGGCCATCACACCATCATCCGGTAATATACCAAAGCTGGAACAGGCCTTTGCGCAAAAATTCGGTTGTCAATATGGTACTATGTTCCAGCATGGGCGGACGGGTTTGTTGGCACTTTTCAAGATCTGGGAGCTGGAAAATGCAGAAGTGATTTGCCCGGCCTATACCTGCGTGGTGGTACAACATGCTATTGTAAGATCCGGCAACATTCCGGTATTTGTGGATTGTGTGGAAGGCTCTTTTAACATGGAGGAGGAAGCCCTTCAAGCGGCGATCACGGAAAAGACCCGGGCAGTGGTCGTGACGCATTTGTTCGGCTATCCGATGAATGTTGAACGGATACAGGATATGATCTTGCATGCAGAAAAACAATTCGGCCATAAAATTTATGTCGTCCAGGATGCCGCCCATTCCTATGGTGCCCGGTGGAAAGGGGAATTGGTAACCACCTATGGTGATGCGGCTATTTTCGGAATGAATATCAGCAAGATCATCAATGCGATATTCGGGGGTATGGTGACCACCAATGACCCCGCAACACAGGAAAAGCTGCAGCAATACCGGGAACAACACATGATAAGGCCTGGCATGCTAAAATCATTGAAGCGTTTGATATACTTGTTAGCGGTCTATGTTGCTTTCAATGCTTATGTATACGGCCTGGTGAACTGGCTGGAAAGAAAAGGTTTCCTGGATAGATTTGTGAAATACTATGATGAAGACCGGATCTATTTCCCGGACGACTGGAACCATTATCCGGCGGAGATAGAAGCCAGGGTGGGTTTGGTACAATTGTCCAAATACGATGAGATTATCAAAGCCCGTCAGGCTAATGCCCGGAAGATCATCGATCGATTTTCAGAAC
>JANQFB010000071.1 GCA_028278085.1 Chitinophagales bacterium | reverse complement strand
CGGCCGCCGGGTCCCCGAAGATGACACCCATATCGGTGAATCCTTTGATATTGATACCCGATATACCCGTGGCATTTTCCATGATCAGCATGGAAGGATTTATCGCATTATCCCGCTTGACGTGCAATACGGAAGCCGGGAACTCGGTCCCGATCCCTACTCGGCCCGTATTCGTTACGTTGGCATTGATCAGGGTATTATAATTCAGGCCCAGCTTGCTGTTGATATGAAGGTCTCCGTCATCGGTATATATTTCGTTGACCCCACCGGCCGGTACGCCGCCCAGCCAGATGGAATTACCCACCTCGATCGTCTTGAGGACATGCAGCTTATCCGATTCAATCTCTCCGGTAATATTCAGATCCTGGTCACCGAACAATTGCCCGCTCAACTTCAGGTTCCCGTCGATTTCCAGGGCTTCCGTCGGGTGCAGGGTGCCGATGCCGACCTTGCCGTTCAGAAAGCTGGCCGCCCGGTCACCGTCGCCGGCAACATGCAGCCGCACTTTCGGGGCATTGGTTCCTATCCCGACTTTCACATTCAAATGGGTATTCCCCTGGCCGTCATCACTGCTGCTATTACTGCTTCCCGCATTTTTGGGAACGGCATATAGCTTATCCGGCTTCTGCTTGGCCCATTTTTGTGCCATAGAAGCCTGGTAGATCATCAAAAAAAGAGGGATCATCCAACAAAACCGGATGATGGGTTGTTTACATGCGCTTTCCATAATGTTAATTTTTGAGATTCCAAGAAATCTATCGCCCGGAAACCCCAGGCAACAAATATTTGAGGAGGAAGACGACGTGCGCTCAAAAATTACACGGAAAGACGGCCAATTTTTTTTTCAGGAAGGAAATAGCAGGTGGGAGTGTGGAGTGTGAGTTTGAGTGTGGAGGGATGGTCAGATACCCCCCTCAAACCTCACTCACACTCTCACTCTTACTCTCACTCTCAAACTCTAACTCCGATCAAACAGACATCATCTACCTGGTCGAATTCCCCTTTCCAGTCCTGGAACAAAGCGCCGAGCTTAACCTTCTGGTCGGCCATGGGGAGTTTGTTGAGTGCCAAGAGGTGGTCTTTGAAGGCTTTATGCTTTAATCTTTTGCCTTCTTTACCGCCGAATTGGTCCATGAAGCCATCGGAAAAGAGGTAGAATACATCGGATGGCTCCAGGTCGATGGAATGGGTGGAAAAAGGTTTGTAATGCGGGTAGTAGCCAACGGGTTGACGGTCTCCCTTGATCTCTTCCAATTCACCTGCCCGCAGAAAATACAGGGAGGTATTCGCACCGCCATATTCGAGTTTGTTATTTTTTTTGTCCCAGACACACAAAGAAACATCCATACCGTCCATTCTGTTCACATCGCCCGATTCGCCGGTAAAAGCGTTCAGGATACCATCCCGGAGCTTTTCCAGGATCTTATCCACCCGGTATTCTTTCTTTTCGATGATGATCTCGTTCATCAGCATATGTCCGATCATGCTCATGAAGGCTCCGGGTACCCCATGTCCGGTGCAATCCACCGCGCTGACGATCAGCTTTTCATCCGGGGTCTGATAAGCCCAATAAAAATCTCCGCTGATCACATCCCGGGGCAGGAACAGGATAAAATAATCCTGCATGACCCTGTCGAGGTACTGATCCGACACCAAAACCGCATCCTGTATCCTTTTGGCATAGCGAATACTGTCATCGATCTGGCGGTTTTTCCGCTTGATCAGCGCTTCGGTGTTTTTTCTTTTGGTGATATCGTTACCGACCGTAACAAATTTTTCAATTCTGTCATATTCATTAACGATAGGCGTAACCGTAACATACAACCAAAAGGGGTTGCCTGCTTTGTCGAGGTTTTGAATTTCGAAAGAAAACGGCTTTTTCCGATTGATCTGCTCGCTTAATTGCTTGTCGAGCTCCGGGTTACGTTCCCGGTTGCGAAACAGTTCACGAGGCTTTTTCAGGTGAACCTCTTCCGCATTGAAACCGGTGATCTTGGTAAAGGATTCATTGACCCAAATAATCCTGTCTTTCAGGTCGGTGATCATAACCAGGGCGCTGGTATGACTGGCAACAAGCGATAACAGTTCGGGATCGTTTTCCGAATGCGTGTATGGTTGTTTGCTTTTCACCGTTGTGCTCGTGAGGGTGAAATTCTTTGCAAAGTTAAGGAAAGCTTAATTGACGTAAAAATTTAATAACAAGTTTCCAGGAAATAAATATAACTTTAATGGGTGGAGTAGATCCGATTAACCTGGTAAAACCAAAACGCTTGACTCAATCGATCATCCAAGCTTACGAAAATGTTAAGGAGGAACTGTCCGCTAAAACCGGAGGCATATCGTTTGCCGACGATACGGTCAACCGGTATTATCTCCCGCTGATCGAACAATATGTTAAGGCCAGGCATGGATCCGGATCCCCCTTCATTATCGGTATACAAGGCTGCCAGGGGGTGGGTAAAAGCGTGTTGACCACCTTCCTGGTCCCGGTGCTGCGATCCGCCGGATACCGGGTCGTAGGGTTTTCGATCGATGACCTGTATTTATCCTACGACGACCGGAAAAAGTTCGCTCAATCCCACCTGGGTAACCCGTTTTACTACACCCGCGGGATGCCCGGAACACACCGGTATGAGAAACTCATGGATATGCTCAGCAAGGCCAGACAAGGAGTACCTTTCGATATACCGGTTTTTGATAAATCCCTGCATCAGGGTAAAGGTGACATTACCGGCGAATCGATATCGGTGGAGGAACCCTTGGATTTCCTGTTGTTGGAAGGCTGGTGCGTGAATATGCCATGGTGCCCGCCGGAAGAATTTCCGAAGATCATGTTGCGCAACCATTATGCCTATGAGATGTTCAAAGCCATCGATCCGGAACAACAATATTATCAATCGGTATTGGCTTATGTAAAAACCTACAAATCGATCTGGCAGTATTTTGATCATAATACCGCCCTGATCGGAAAAGATATCCGCTGGGTCGGGCAATGGCGGGAAGAGCAGGAAGATCGATTAAAAGCCCATAAAGGAGAAGGGATGTCATCGGCCGCTATCCAGGATTTTATCCGTCCTTATATTCCTTTTACCTGGTTATATTATGACCGCCTGAAAAGCCATCCCGAAGAAGTGGAGAGCCTGATGGAGATCGGCGAAGACCACCTGCCGGTCAATCTCCATTTTCCGGAGCCGGTTCCCCTCTGATCGTTTTATATGCAAGCCTAGCATTCATACCTCTATATTTTCCTGGGTTATTATTTAGTGAAGGCCATCACTTATTCAAAAATAAGTCGGCGTAATACAATATAATTGACACTGGATTAAGCATGGCTCCTCTGTTGCGCATAATTATTTATATAAATTTATTTTATTGTTTAAACAAATATATTAATTTTATCCTAAAATTAATATAGCTTATCATGCGCCTAAAACTGCATTTCATCCCATTGGTGATGATTATTTTCGGAATTACATCTTGTAAAAAGGAATATACCCTCAACAAAGCTGAATACGGAAAGCATCATCGTCAAAGTTCAGGTGACACTACCGTCATTGGTGATACCAACTATAAAACCCAGGTTGATCCTAACGTATTTATGTGTGAGTATCCGGTAAAATTAGTTCATAGCATGTTGGAATTTTCAGATTCAGCTATGTTCGAAGAAGTATTACTTTGCCTGGAAAACAATGATAACCTTTGGAATGATAAATTTTTGGAGGAATGGGGACATCTCGATGATGATGAACTCGAGAAAAAAGAAGAAGAAATTAGCTTTAATGATTATTTTACCCTGGAATTATTCGAAAGCAGTTATGGGCTCCACTCCTTACGGAAACTTATTTATGACGCCGAGTTGATTTGGCTGGATAATGATGAACTTGTTTTCGAAAATGATCCGAATGACCACCAAATCCTGAACCCATACTTGCGTACGATTTTGAATCAATATGGTGAAATTAAAATTGGGGAATTTATTTATATTTATCATAAAGTAGGCGATATTTATATTATTGGTGATGAGGATTATGGCATTGTGGATAGTATCAGGGCTGGGACTTTCCAATACAATGAATCCATTCATCCACATGTAATATTTTCCAAAGCTGAAAGATCGGCCTGTATCAGATTCCAAAAGAGATCTTTTAACGAACCAAATGGTAAAAAGAAAATTCATGGATTCTTGGAATTTCGTCAAAAGGTTGGTAGAATACGAAGAGTAAATGCTAATCAGTGGGATATAGACTGGTTCGGAAAAGTCAAAACCAGATTAGAATCCTATAAATGGAAAGCCAGCAAAAGAAAATGGAAAAAGTATAAAACCAACTTGGCAATCGGCATCCCTAAAGCTGTTGTATTTGAAGATTGCAATGGAGAACTTTCCAAATCCCTGAAAGTCAAAACAAAGAGGCGTAAATCTTTTTGCCGCAATATTAAGTTTCCTGGAGATGATGTCCAACATCAGCCATACGATGAAAATATTAAAGCGAATTTCGGAGGTAATGGTATAAACAGAAATTTGGAACTTTAGTGAACATCATAAGAGTATTTCTACTTTTAGCAGTTGCTATATTGAATTTGACAGCTAGTAGTCAAAGCCAATCGGATATTGCTGATTCTTTCAAAATAGAAAACCATTTTGGGTTTAGCACTACTTTCTTTGTCAACAAAGGCAAACATGGGATAATTATTGGTAATGAAGATGATGTTGAACTGGTTACAGTTATAGGAGAGACATTCCGTATTACCAATAACTTACTTCTTTCTAAAAATGTTTGGTTAAGTACTTCCCTGGATTTCACTAGAATTCCTTTTGGTGAAAAATACTATCTGAGTCCGGAAAAATATAATGTGCCCCCATATTTAGCATCGAATCCGGGGCAGGAGTTTGCCTTTACAGCAAATGGTCTAAGCATTAGGCCCAGTTATAGAATGCAGCTTAAAAGGGACCTTTATGTATCGTTTGGTATCGGTGTAAAAGCATTCTATTATGTATTTGACAAACACTATTTTGCATTTCATACCCATTGTTATATACATGACTGTAATGATTCGCTGATTGTTCTTCAAGCAGAATACCTAGCAGAAAACGGCTTGCATACAGACATAAATTCAAGTATCGACATTTCATATAACCTAAAAAGACACCACGTCGTTAGTGCAGGTATTGAGGTCAATTATTCCAATAATGACCTTATAACAGGAAGGGCAGTGTACTTGCCGGAAACAGAACATACCAAATTATTAAGCTATACCAACAAGGGAAAGTATATTGGTCTGAAAGTGGCTTATTATTATCGCTTCAGTTATCCAAAATAAGTATCCTTCGAATAGTGCCCGTCGAAATCAATTCATTACTTTTCCGGCAAAGGCAGGCGTTTTTTTGAGGGCTTTCTAATATTGCAGACCAGCTTGAAAGCAAACTTTTTACGGCTCCACCAACAGGGAAACATTGAGCAGCACACCGACGGGCGTCCTTCGCCAACCGTCAAAATAACCGGCAAAGCCCATAGCCTCCAGCCTGACCACGAAATCGTAATTGCGGTTCAGTAAATATCCGAATCCGGCGAAACCCATGGGCCCTCCGTTATAATTATAGCCTGCCAGTCCCATACCGGTGGAGATATACGGGGTGTGTGCTGTAATCGTCAGGGGTTTATTCAGATGAATGGACAGGAAACTGAAGGGGTGGCTGTTCGTGTAGTTGATCTGCCCGCGGGTATCTACGATCCAATCCCGCGTAATGAAACTCAAAGATATGCCCATCCCGCGGCTGGCGTTCCCATTTTCTAACCAACCGGCGGAAAGATTCGCTCCACCCCATACGCTGGCTTCCCTGGACACTTCCGTCAGGAATTTCGCGGGTGGCCGAAGGCTTCCTGCCTCGTCCGCTTTAAAAGATGCTCTCCCTAAATACCAGGCTGTTTCCTGCACCACCTTGTCGATCTCATGCATATATTCGACAGCCATATTTCTCATCCAGATCATTTCGTTGTGGTTGTAAAGGCTCAGGTTAAGATCATACCAGGAATCCAGGCGGTTGATGCGCAGGGTGATGAAATATACCGCCCCGAGTTGATCCGCCGTTTGTTTGATCTCCGGCAATAGCTTTACCGCCGTATCACTTTCAGGCACGATCGCCTGGTAACGCCTGCCCTCTTCCAAATAACTTTTCAGCAACATCAGGAGGGAATATTGCCTTTCCGAAGATATATCGATCAACTCCACCGGGGCGATATATATCTTTTCAGAGACCTGGGCCCATACACTTGCGTGCATCAAAAAGGCCATCGTCCCATATATCCATAACTGTTTCATATACTGTATTTTTTAGGCCAGCAGCATGCTCATTCGTTGAGCTTCACCCGGTGAAATTAAGGCCATGATCCGTCCACCTCCAAATCATGGGGACAGGTTGTAAAGAATGGGGATAAAAAGCTGGAATGAGCCAAAAACCGGCGATTATCGCAGAAGGTTAGCGGTATGCTTTCGGAAGGATTTGCCGTATGACCTGGAAACCGGAATGACCTCATCTGTCAGCCTGAGCGCTATTTTATAGCCCAGGGCATTTCCCTGGATGGCTTTAATATAAGACAGGTTAACGATAAAAGCCCGGTGGCACCGGACACAAGTCTCATAAGGCTCAAGCAATTGGGCGGCGTTTTTCAGGGTATTCCGGATGCGGAAATATTGAACGCGCTGATCTGCCCTCAAACATATGGTCAGGTAATTGCCGGTGGAACTCATATATACCAGGTCTGCGACACTAAACGTCAGGTTTTCATGGCCCCTCGCAGCGCTAAGTACCACCCGGTCCGGTAGATCCGCTTTAGTTTGAGGGATAAATTCACTATTGGGAACGCTTCCTTTTTTCAGGAGGTGAATATAATTGACTCCGAAAAAAACCGTTAACGGCATAGCGCCCACTGAAAACAGGGCCCCGGTCGCATGAAAGAAATTGCTCCAGGTCAGTTCATAAAATCCATTGAAGATCTTATAGGCAAAAATACAGGCCCCGATACTGACCAAATTCCATCCGATCCACAAGAGCTCAAAGGTATCGTTCCACTTTTTCCGTTTGATAAAGGCCAGGACGAAATGATGGAGCACAAAAAAGTTAAGGAGCAATACGATCAGAGCGATCATAGTATAAGCGGCGATAACGGCCACCTTGGTTTCCAACGTATAAAATCGCAGGTAAAAGGGTTGGAATAAACTCAGGAAAAGCAGCATATACAACCCAGTGCACAAAATAAATGTTAACCGCGTCCTGGGGGAACGCTCACATATATAGGGCCTTGTATACACGATTTGGGGCAAAGGTCTGTGAAGGAAAGACGTCATTCCGGAAAATTCGGTTGCATCGACTATCGAATTATGCTGACCGATGCATCAGGTAAGGGTGCCCAATAAACGTAAAAATGTGCTAAGGAGCATACAAAAATGGATCAGGATGATCAAAAATGGAGCCAGTAGCGGGTAAATTCGAACCTATAATATATGTTATACCATAAAAGAGCTATTCTGACTCAATTTGGATCATTGTTATAAAAGTGTAGCTTTTATAGTATTCACTAATGGACACTTATTGAAAAGTATAATCAAGAGTTTATAAATAATATACCCTCAGGGTTTAATTTAGCAATTTTACCCCAAATTAATGAATATTCAGGGAGTGTGATGACGCTATACAACCGAACAGGGTGGATCATGTGGAAAATAAGTTACGCGGGAAATGGGTTATCCGGCAAAGCCGAATGGCGAGCGCTGAATTGGAAAAAGTAAATTAGTGTTTTTGATTATTTTTAGGCTGGGATCATCGAAAGATCAGCCCTTCCATTTGAACAGGATTGATCCGACTTATTCCGGTAACAACAGATCCGTCTTGAAAAAATTAATACTCAGCTTCAGTTGTTGGTGCGGCATGCTGCTAAACATTTATGGTAGCGGGGCGGTGGTCAGTGGCTATGTCAAAGATGCGGAAAGCGGGGAAGCGCTGATGTTTACGACCGTATATGTTACCGGTAGTTCGGTCGGTACCACCACCAATCAATATGGTTTTTATTCCCTTTCTGTCGATAGTGCCCTGATCAAAAATGACTCCATCCACCTGAGCATAAGTTATGTGGGCTATCAAACGGTTCAACGTTCGGTGCCCGCCGGCCGACATGTCGAGCTGAATTTTGACCTCAAACAAGCCACCAATGAGCTCAAAGAACTGGTGGTGGTTGCTTCTCAATCCAAATTGGAGGAAGAGTTGAAATCCACGGAGATGAGTATGGTCCGCTTACCGGTCAAACAGATCAAAAGTCTGCCAGCCATTGGCGGTGAAACAGATATTGTGAAAGTGGTCCAATTGCTGCCGGGCGTGGCCAAGGGTTCGGAAGGGGGCACCGGTATGTTTGTCAGGGGCGGCGACGCTGACCAGAACCTGGTATTGCTCGATGAATCCATTGTCTATAATATCGGCCACCTGTTCGGTTTCTTCAGTGTATTCAACCCGGATGCCTTAAAGGATCTGACCATGATCAAAGGCGCTTTTCCGTCCAATTACGGCGGGCGCTTATCTTCTATCCTGGATATCCGGATGAAAGAAGGCCATCAAAACAAATTCCAGGGCACCGGTGGTATCGGCTTGCTTTCTTCCCGGCTAACGCTGGAAGGGCCGATCAGCAAAAAAGCTTCCTTCCTGGTATCCGGCCGGCGTACCTATATCGACCAGGTATTCAAATTGGTGGAATTATTCGTTCCCTACTATTTCTATGATATCAACGCGAAAGTCAATTATATCGTCAGCCAAAACGACCGGATCTATTACAGCATGTATTATGGCAACGACGTATTGAAATTCGATGAGGGCGATGTGGTGGAAGAAGAAGCCTCGGATACCAGCAGCGGTAATGACCTGGGGCTGGATTTCGGCTTTACCCTCGGTAACCTGACCAATACGATCCGCTGGAACCATATTTACAATGCCAAAATGTTTTCCAACATCTCCTTGATATCCACTAACTTCAATTATAATATCCGGGGGCAGATCTTTAATAACCAGTTGCTGATCCGCTCCAATATTTTCGACCTGGGCATCAAAGCCGATTACGACTATTACTACAAAGCCGATAATCACATCAAGTTCGGCGGCATGTTTACCCATCATACTTTCAAACCGAATATCATCAGTACCCAGGGTGATATCACCGAATTCCTGGAGAGCAGCGAAGGCGAAAAGCTGTTCACCCAGGAAATGGCGGTATACGGGCAATCGGACAAAGAATTTACCGATAAGATCAAAGTCAATACCGGCCTGAGAATATCCGGTTCGGTGGTGGAAGGTAAAGTATATACGGGCCTGGAGCCACGGTTGGCTTCCCGCTACCTGATCGACAAGTATAACTCGGTGAAATTGAGTTATTCCAGGATGAAACAATATATGCACCGGGTCTCGAGCTCTACGGTGGCCTTGCCGACCGACCTCTGGTATCCGGTTACCCGAACCATCAAACCCCAGTCGTCGAGCCAGATCGCTGCCGGTTACAATCATATTTTTCCCAAATGGCAGATCTCCTGTTCCCTGGAGGCCTATTATAAATGGATGAACAACCTGATCGAATACCGGGAAGGCGCCAACCTGATCCTGAACAACCGCTTTGAGAATGAGCTCCTGCAAGGATCTGGCGATGCCTATGGGTTGGAATTTTTTGTAAAAAAGGAAGAAGGGAATTTTACCGGTTGGATCAGCTATACCTTAGCCTGGGCAACCCGTGATTTTGACGACCTGAACAACGGGGAGCGCTTCTGGGCAAAATATGACAGAAGACATACCGTTTCCACAGTGGCCACGCTAAAGCTGAGTAAACGCTGGACATTCTCCGCCGTTTGGGTCTATTCCACCGGGTCGAGGTTTACCGCACAGATCGGCCAGTATGTTATGCCGAATGCAACCTACACCGGATTCGATATTATCCCCATATACACCGCCCGGAATGCGGTACAAATGTCGCCCTCCCACCGGCTGGATCTGAATATCAGCCTAAGGCCCAAAAAAGACCGCAAATTTACCGGCGAATGGAACTTCGGATGCTATAATTTTTACAATCGCGCGACGCCCTACCGGATCGACATCGTGCCCATTGAAAATGGCCTGGGATACCGGTATCAACAACCGGGCTTGTTTGGTTTTATTCCTTCCATCGCCTATAACTTCAAATTCTGATCGATTATGAAATTACGTCCGGCTATATTAGGGATATGCATCTCAACCTGTTTTTGGGGCTGCCTGCCCAAACCGCTCCCCATAGAAGTGGACCAGGTAGAGCCTCAGATCGTCGTTTCTTCACAGGTCATTCCCAACCAGGTAATGGTCATCACCCTGAGCAGAAGCTTCAGCGCCCTGGAACAAGGCCAGGATTCCGATAGCCTGTCCGAAGAATTCCTCAACCAATTATTGGTAGAAAACGCTACCGTAACCATTTCTTATGAAGGAGTAACCGATACCCTGTTCGACCTGCCGGATGTGCCCGGCGTATATGCCAGCGTGAGCACTCCCCAATACGATCATGTGGCGTATACCCTCAGTGCTTATGATCCGCAAACCGGATCGACGGTAAGCTCGACGGAAGAAATGCTGCCTTTTGTCGGCTTCGACTCGGTAGCTGCGGTCAGGGGTAGCAGCAATGGCTTCGATTATATCGATGTCAGCTATTCCTTTACAGATCCCCCGGGATCCAACTGGTATATGGTCAACTACTATGCAGAACCGGAGGAAAATATTCAATTCGATCCCTTGAGCCCGGATCAAAACATCGCCAACTTTACCCAATTACTGAACGATAAAACCTTCGGTACATT
This sequence comes from Chitinophagales bacterium, assembly GCA_028278085.1. Taxonomy (GTDB): domain Bacteria; phylum Bacteroidota; class Bacteroidia; order Chitinophagales; family JANQFB01; genus JANQFB01. The sequence goes on along the minus strand of JANQFB010000071.1, from coordinate 2,171 downwards.
TGAATTCTCAGATACTTACCGGATCTATGACTGGGACAGCACCAATGTTTACGTTTCTATTTCCAATATCAGCGAAAACTATTACAATTACCTGGCGCTCCGGTCCAAAAGCGAGAATTTTTTCACCGACCTGGTTAAAGAACCGATCAATTACCCCACCAATATAGAAAACGGCCTGGGCTATTTTACCACGCATCACCCGGATGTCCGCTTTATTCAACTGGATTGATGCGGGAGAATGCTTAAAGAATTACCTGTTTTACCGAATATATAAAGGACCAATGCTAATTACCTACCACTATTGATCCTTTGATAGTTGCACAAGACTAAATTCCCCTTAGTTTTGAGGCTTCGGCGTTGTTATTTGGCCATACAGTTATATTTTTGGGGATCTGTAACAAAACAGCCTGCGGATCGTCTTACTGGCGTTATCCATGTGAAAACGGAAGCACTATCCCGACCAGCCCTATTAAATTGGAGCACTTTGCCGAATGCGTAAGATCATTTATACCTATTTCGTAGCTGGCTTAAGCGGTTTATTGTTCGCTTTACCGGGTTATGCCTATCAATTAAGGGGAAAGCTTACGGATGATAAGCAACAGCCTATCCCCTATGCCAGTATTTATGTTCAAAACACCACTTATGGTGTAGCATCCAACCTCAAAGGCGAATACTTCCTCGAACTGGACAATGGACAATACGAGATCGTATTCCAGGCCATCGGTTTTGAACGGAAGATCGTTTCCATAAGCATCGAAAATGCCAACCGGGAGCTGAATGTTCAGCTTAAACCGAAAGACGTACAATTGGAAGAAGTGCAGATCGTTGCCGATAAAAAAGACCCCGCCTACGAGATCATTGCCAAGGCCATCAAGGCTAAAAAGAAATTTAAGCACCAATTCGACGGGTATAGTTGTACCACATACATCAAAGCTTCGCTGGAAAAAGAGTACATGAAAAAGATAAAGCCGGAAGACTCAACCCGCGTGGATAGCACAAAGCGGTACAAAAACCGCAAAGATTCCATCCGCCAGAACAGGGTGCCCAAAGATTCCATCAAGAAAGTGCTGACCAAGGAAAAGATGAATTTTATCGAGTCATACGGAAAAACGCATTTCAGGCACCCGAATAGCTTCAAGGAGATCAAATTTGCTTATAAAGACCTGTCGGAAAAGCAAAAAAGTAATGTGGAGATCTCTTTCGCCACTGATGACGGGGATGTCTATCATTCTGATTTTGTGAACAAGAACCTGTTCAAATTGAATATTGCCGAGGCTACCTTCAATTTCTACAAAAACGCCGTTAACATAGCGTCACTCGGCCCCACCCCTTACATTTCACCCATCAGCGTTACAGCCTTATTGTCCTATCGTTACCGGTTGGTGGAAACTTTTTTAGAGGACAGTTTGTGGATCAACAAGATCGAAGTTACCCCGATCTGGAAAGAAGCTGCCTTGTTCAGGGGCCATATCTACATCGTGGAAGATATTTGGTCGATCAAGGCGGTCGACCTCGAGATCAACCCGGCAGCTTTATATCATTTCAAATATTTCCGGATCCTGGGGGAATACAGCACGGTTCAGGATAGTATATGGGTGGTCAGCCGCGAGGAGTTTTTCTACAACTCCAAAGACGGTAAAGCCCAGATCCTGGGCAACACGCTCATTAATTATAAGGACTATGAATTGAATCCTGAATTTCCCAGGAATTTTTTCAAAAATGAACTGCGGATCACGAACGACGACGCCTATGAAAAAGACACCGCATTCTGGGCAGGCGTCAGGCCGATAACCTTGAAAGACGAAGAGATCGAGTTTATCCATGTACAGGATAGTATCGATACCTACCACAAGAGTGAAAAGTATCTCAAAGAAAAAGATTCCACCTATAATCACCTGGATATATGGGATTTTCTGTTGAACGGGGTCGGTTTTACCAATAGCTTCAAAAAACAAACGATCTACTTCGACGGATTGATCAGCCAGCTCAACCCCCTGGGTATCGGGGGATACCGGCACTCCCTCGGAGGGGAATATTCCAAGGAATGGAGCAGGGCCAACAAGATAAAAACCGACTATATGATCGATTATGGCTTCAACAACTCCGATATCCGGGGTGAAGTGGATGTTTCCTATGTCTATCAACCCAAAAAGCTGGGCAGGGTGCATGTT
>JANQFB010000069.1 GCA_028278085.1 Chitinophagales bacterium | reverse complement strand
ATGCGGAAGGGCGGGAATATACCATCGGGGATAAGTTTTACTATTATAATATCAAAAAATTCCTGGTGTCTTTTAATCCGATGGATGTCAACATATTCTTGCCGGCGGAACGGAAATTGCTGCGCTCCCAGATCATGCATGCCGGTTCTCAGGCGATCTTTGCCCGGGCCGGAAAACGTTATGATTTCCCGGAGTGGATCAACATTCCGGACAAGTATTGATCGATCGGAAAGGGATGTTGAAATTAATTAGTGGCCGTTCATCTATCGGATTGGCTCGTTTATCGAAAATATTTTGTTAATATTCCATATTAAGGTAACTTTAGTCTCAGTTGTTCTCATGATAGTCGAATACCCCCCGGCTTTAGAATAACTCCAAGCAATGAAAGGCAACTTTTTCGATATCGCATGACCTGATATTATCGTTTACCTTTTAATTGCTTCCCCATTGTACATATGTATTGTTTGCTGCTATTGCCTAATGTGTAATTGGTACAGCATATTATTTTATACAAACCACACTAAAACAGAAACTATGAACCGCATTGTTACGCTACTATTAGGCATGCTGATCAGCGCCCCATCGTTATATTCAGCCGTCATTTCCTCCGTTAGATCAGGCATTTGGGATGATAAGACTACCTGGGATTGCAGTTGTATTCCCGGTAGCAAGGATGATGTTATTATTAACAACACCCACAATATCAACCTGAAAAAAACCACCGGTATCTTTAACCTGACCATCCAAACGGGAGGTTCTCTGAACGATAATGGCAACGGGATGACCGTTTCCGGGAACTTATTGGTTGACGGTACTTACAAGGGTGTTCAGGATCTTACACTCGATGGCAAAGGGACAACGATCGACGGCACGGGTAGCATCATTATCATTAAAAGAAATGTTAACCTGACCAAATTCAATAAGACCATCTTAAACACGGCTAACCTTACTGTAGTTGCAGGCTCGATAGTCATTGACAACAAGGTAATTATAACTAACAACGGGTCGATCGACCTGACCGGTAACCTGGATGGCCGGGGAGCCCTGGCAGGCTGGGTTAATGATGCAAATGCCAACCTGACGCTGGATGGAATGCTACTGGCCAAGCAAGGTATCCTTACGGCAACGGCTTCCGGGAATACCATAGCATACAAGGGTGCGGATCAGATCATCAAACTTCCTTTGGGCAATCAATATTTTCACCTGACCCTTTCGGGTGGAGGTACCAGTTTTCTGCCAAATTTCCTGGATCTGGGCGGGGATCTCACCCTTTCGGGTTCCCATCAACTGGATATCACCAAATTTAATTACAACCTGTTCATTGCCGGTAACTGGAGCAATACCAGCAACCATGCCGACCCTTTTGTGGAGCGGAAAGGAACCGTTACATTCGACGGCTCGGGTACGCAAACTATAACCGGCGGTGAAACCTTTTTCAATATTATCATCGGGCCTGCCAGCACCACCACTGTTGCTGCTACGACCGATAAACTTAGCATTTCTAATAACTGGGTCAATACCGGCACATTCGATCCTAAGGAAAGTACAGTCCAGTTCACAGGAGCGCTTAGTCAATCGATCACCGGCGCCACGGATTGGTACAACCTCATTATCAATGTCAATACAACGGTTGTTTCCGGGAACCAGACTTTATTGGGATCGCTTTCTCCCGACGGAGGCGTATTTGATATTTCCGGTGTTGATTTTACCCTCTTGTCCAATGCTGTACGAACGGGAAGGGTAGCCAATGGATCGGGATCGGTCACCGGAGACTTCATCATTCAACGGTATATCAATGAATGCCCGGGTTGGGTAGCGGTTGCAGCGCCAGCTACCGGACTGACCCTGGCCGATTGGGAAGACGATATTTATATGCAGGGATTTACAGGGGTAAATTATCCCACTACCGGGGATCCCAATGTTTATTCATATGATGAATCACTTCCCGGTGATGCAGAGGACAATGGTTGGGTACCGGCCTCCAATGTTACGGATCCGCTGGTTACCGGCTTAGGAACGTATATCTATATCTGGGATAATACCCAGCTTCCGACCACATTATCCGTGAAAGGGCCCGTGAACAGCGGTACGATTGTCTTCCCGGTATCCTACACCGATTCCGGATCCCCGGTTGAAGACGGTTGGAACCTGGTTGCCAATCCTTATCCTTCAACGATCGATTGGGATGTTGCCACCGGTTCGGGATGGACCAAGGATGGCGTATATGACCTGATCATGAATTGGGATCGTTGTGCCGATAATTTCGGCGGTTGGGCAGCCGGTGTTCCATTTGGCGCCGGGGGATCTCCTTATATTCCGTCAGGGCAGTCGTTTTTTGTCCAAACCTTTCAAAGTTCGCCGCTGGATCTTTCCTGCGATGAAAGGGTTAAGGTCGACCAGGAGGTTAAATTACGGGATACAAGAAGCATAAGTGAAGTGTTGAAAATAAAATGTACCAGTGACCAGGGGTATAGCGATGACATCGGCATACGTTTTGTACACGACGCCACCACCGGTTTGGACCGGAAATATGATGCACAGAAGCTGTTTTCCCTGTCGGACAATACACCGTCGATCTATACCGTTACCCAAAATAGCCTTTTCGCCGTTAACGCGCTTCCCGCCTTAACGGAAGATATTTCCGTGCCCTTATTTTTAAAAGTTAACATGGCCGGAAGCTATACCCTGGAAGCCAGCGAATTCGGAGCCTTTCCGCAAAGTGCCACGATCAGGCTGGAGGATAAGAAAACCGGACAATTCACCGATTTCCGGGATATGGGCACTTATACGTTTATGCATGATCCGGCGGTAGATTCTGCCGACCGTTTCATGGTTCATTTTACGTCGCCCTTCCTGGTCGAATACCATCCTATCAGTTGTCACGGTGCTACCGACGGTTCTATAAGCCTGGCTAAAGAAACGACCGGGCATTGGGACATTTACTGGGTTTCGGCGCAAGGGGATACCCTGTTGATCCAAAACCAGGTGACCGGATCTATCCAACAGGATATGATCAATTTACCGGCCGGACAATATACAATACACATGCACCAGGGCGCCGAGACAGTTTTGCAGGAATCCGTAACCATTTCAGAACCAGAGATGATCCAAACCGGTGCGGCGGTCATTCCGTCGGATTGCAGCTTCCGGGAAAACGGCGCTATTGATCTGATGGTTTCCGGCGGCACGCCTCCTTACCGTTTTCAATGGTCGACCGGTGCGGAAACAGAAGATATTGCCCATTTGAGTGATGGCAGCTATTCGGTTTCCGTCCTGGATCAGCATGACTGTGCCTTAGCCGAAAGTTTTGTGCTGAGATCGGAGGTGGAAATGAATACATCCTTTATCGCAGAGAGCGATACGGTCGAACTTGCCCACGGCGTTCAATTCCTGAATCATTCCGACGGAGCATTGGCTTACAATTGGGATTTCGGTGATGGCAGCCCTGTGAATAACACTTTCGAACCTCATCATATCTATGAGGAAGCCGGTAACTACCAGGTCAACCTGACGGCAATTAACGGAAATTGCATAGATCAGCAATCTATGAGCGTTACGGTGATAGATACGAAAACAGGATTGGATGAACACACGGACCAGCCATTCAGGCCGGTGTTGATCATCAATCATCAAAATCTTGTTACCGTAAACTTCAACCTGGAAGACCCTGAAGATGTTATGGTCAGTGTATTTAACGTAACCGGGCAACAGGTTCGTTCGCCGCTAACCGTACCGGCAGTTATTCAGGAGCAGATCACCATTGATCTGGACGATCTGATCTCCGGTGTGTACCTGGTTCGGGTGGAGACAGATAACCATGTTGTTTCCCAGAAAGTGACGGTTAATCACTAAGGCGCTGATCCAGCGAAAAGAATGATGAAGGCTGAATAACGAATAGGGAATGTTGAATGATGAAACATTCAACATTCTTCATTCGGTATTCATCATTCCTTCTTCCTTTAGCCAGTTACTGAATTCCGGTCCGGCAATCACCGGTGAAAGATCCGGGTCTTGTTCCAGCCGGGCCATATCATCAAAATCCAGTTGGAAAGCTTCTTTCAATTTATTAGCAGCTTCTTTCGGTTTACCCCGGCGAGCCAGCAGTTTGGCAGCCAGCACGGCAGGTTCAGGGTTTTCGGGATCGATGATGGCATATAGGCTTACATAATGTCCGGCCTGGACAGGATCCGTCAGAAATCTTGAGGCATGCATATAAGCGATCATGCTTAGATAACCCTTTGTTCTATGCAGGGAGTTGATATGATCATCATCCGGCGACTGATCGATCTTCTCGTTGATCTTTTCCATCTCCGCTTTCCATTGGTCCAGGGAATTGCTTTGAAAGGCTTTGGTCAGGCTGCGGCTCATTTGGATCTCGGATGTATATAAGCGTTTCAGTTTGGCCTGGTGCCGGACATAGCCGGGCTTGGTTTTGACCTTGTTTAATTCGGTTACATAGTCATCCGTTTTGATCAAGCCCTTATAAAAATGAATGATCTTTTCATATTGCCGCGCCCTTTCAGGGACCAATTCGTGGTGGTGGACAATTCTGTCCAGATCTTCTTTTAGCCAACGGGCGATCTTATCCTGATCTTTCGGCACCAGCTTGTCTTTCATATCCTTCAGCACGATCCATTTAAAAGCTTCCTTCATCACCTTCAGCGGGGGCCATTCATGCTTGCCGTCGAAAGTCATGACAAAGTGGTCAGCCATCACCGGTTCCAATTGTGTATCCAGGTTCTGTAATTCCGGGAAATTGAAATCTTTCAAGCCCACCAGCCCGATAAAGCGAAACAAAAGTTTTTGCCCGCTTACCCGCCCGGGAAATCCGGCGCCGCAACCAATAACACCCGTCACCCCGGCATCTTGTAAGGCGCAATTTGCAGCGACCCTGGCGCCACCGGAAAATCCGGCCGTATATGTCCGGCTGATAGCCAACCGGCTTTCCACATCCTTCCTGATCTTTTTATAATGATCCAGTGATGTTCCCGGAGCCATCCCGTTCCTGGAAATATTGGATCCGACCAGGATAAAGCCGAAGGTTTCTGCCAGACTATGATATTTTTCAACAGCCCCAAGCCCATTTGCCTGCGGATCAAACCAGTAAATCACCGGCCAGTTGTCCCGGCTTGAATATTGACCAGGCAAATAAAGGCTGTAGACGTGAGCAGAATCGTCCAGGCAATGGATGGAGGGTAGTACTTTCCCTGGCTCCATATTCCCCTCTGGGTTTTGTCTGCTGCATCCGCCGAATAATAGGATGGCAACTCCAAACACTGTTAAAAGACCGACATATTTCCGGATACCGAACATCCCTTTGATTTAAGGTGTTCAAAATTAGAGAAATGATGGAATAATAGTATTGCCCTTTTTTAAGAGAATATCTTTATTTTGCCGGATGCGGTTAGCTGTTTCTTTCCACGGGCTGTTTTGGCTGGCGCTTTGCTTGTCATCCTGTCATTCACCGGACATTCTTTCCACAAAGGAGAATTTCGTGATAAACTGTGATGCCGAGCAGGTTTCCGGAAGACATTTCAGCAATAATGGGGTCTTGTTTTCACATGGCGACCGGCAATCGGACGAAGCCTTTTTCTCCGGCCGGCATAGTATCAAACTTTCTCCGGATAAGCCATTTGGGTTTGGCTGTGAAATGGGACCGGTGTTTTCCGGTGATACCATCTCTGCCAGCGTTTGGCGGTACGCCCGTACGGGCTTCGGGGCATTGGCCATTCAAGGGGATCATCATTTATATATGGACCAGGCTGAGTTTTCCGAGACAAAAGGAAAATGGACATTGCTGAACATGCAAATGGTCATCCCACCGGGTTTCGACAGTACCGGTATAAAAGTCTTTGCCTACAATACCGGCAAGGAAGGTGATGTGTATTTTGATGATCTCAAGGTCTCTTACCGGAAAAATTCCTGGCCTCCTCGGGCGATCCGGACCGTTGAATATCCGACCCTAAAGATCGATATACCTGATTCCTCCTATCATCAATTACTCGCCAAGCGTTCCGAAGCTTATGCTAAGGGATACCTGGATGTGGGCCGAAAAGATTTCCTTCCTGCTCAACTGACAGTAGATGATCGGCAGCTAGCTGTTAAGATCAGGCTAAAGGGCGATCTGCTGGATCACTTAAGCACGAAGAAATGGTCGTTCAGGATATTATTGCCAGGATCCGGGGAGTGGCACCACATGCAGGAGTTTTCTATTCAGAAACCCCAAACCCGGAATATGCTTCATGAATGGGTTTTGCACAGGCTGTTAGCGGAAGAAGAAATTTTTACCACATACTATGGGTTTTGCCGGGCGATCCTGAATGGCGAATCCCTGGGGATCTATGCAATTGAGGAAGCATTTAACAACAGCATATTCAAAAGCAGAGGCCTCGATCCTATGCCGATCGTGAGGTTTAACGAGAATGGCCTCTGGGTTAACGCCAGCAAAAGCTCAGACCAGGTTTTACCCTTTTTTGCTTCCGCGGATATCAAAGGATTCAAACGCCAACAAGGGATAGATCAAGAGATGCAGCAAAGGGCCAAACAGCAATTGTTCCGCTTCAAAAAAGGCTCCGGAGAGGTAGAAGAGCTGTTCGACATTGACCAAATGGCCCGTATGCTGGCCCTGATCGACCTGGCCAACGGATGGCATGCTTTGCAATGGAAGAATGTGAGGTTTTGCATGGACCCTGAAACCAACAAACTACTACCTATCGTTTTTGATGCTTATAATAAAAAGGAAGTGGATCGGAGTCTCGCGCCTTTTGCTGGCTATGAGGCGCACCATGCCTGTGATCTATTAATTGCAGGGGAAAAATGCCTGATCCCCCGGTTATTCAGCAGTCAAAACTTGTACGACAAATACCTGGGATATTTGTATGACTTTACCCGGCAAGACTATATCGACAAACTCCTGTATAGATTGTACCCGGAGACCCGCAGCCTGGAAAGGTTTTTGCAAACTGAATTTCCGAACTACCGGTATGATTTTTTGTATTTGAAATCCAATGCCCGGAATATTCTAAAATACCTGATGCCTTATCCAATGGTATCCCTCAAAGCATACCGCTCCGGAGATACGCTCTATATGGAATCTTACCATCCCGTTCCACTGGTCGTGATCGGTTTGGGGAATAAGAAAAAAATGCGGGAGACTTTAGCAGATCCCATCAGGCTGGCATCATACCGAAAAGGTCATGAAGCCCCGAATATCCGATGGCCTACACGAGCCGGCGGTAGGTATGTGTATTTTAAGATCCCCGGTATCGATCAGCTATTCCAAGAAAAGATCATTCCCCATCCTTATCCGGGGCTATGATATTATAAGTACGCATACGTTTTCATTTTCAGGTTCATTATCAGGAGTCTCTAACAACTTCTATCCTGGCAAAAGGAGTCTGTCTATAAAGGAAAAGTAACCTTAGGTATTATTTTATAATTAATGCCTTAATGGCGCTAATTTGACCAATTTTATTCTTAATATTGCAAATTATTTAACTATCTAATTTAGCTATGATTCAATGTATTTATGGGAAAAATGTATTATGCATTTGTTTTTTGATAATTACCCTTCCCTTGCTGACGGCCAAAGGTGCCGATGAAGAGCCCGGCGGGAGCCTTAAGCAGGTAGTCAATGATTCAACTGCGCAAGCCGGTGCCGGCAAGCTGCATGAAGTGGTGTCGGAGAAAGACCGGGCATACACAAATTATGCTAAAAACATTAAACTGGATGCAGTGGTTACCGGTGATTATTTTGGCAGGAATTATTATTTGAATTTTTCAGGGGTAGCTCAGAACCAAGGCTCCAAGACCATTAAAAACCTGAAAATCAGTTTGAGCCTGGTTGATCCGGAAACCAACGAGCTGATCGATGCGGATGAAGAGGTGTTTTATGAAAACATCATTGCCGAAGGAAGAAAGTCTTTTATTATCCGGTTTCAATATGTGGGTGAAGGGCAAAACAAAAACAGCTTGCTCAAGCAGTACAAAAAATATAAGGTGATCGCGGCTGTCACCGATTTTGAATTTGTGCATTAGGAGCCAGGTTTGCCATTCGGATAAGGCTTTGTCGGCATCGAGACCCTTAATCGCCGAGTAAGCCGAATTGCTCGAAATGATGGCGCATATGTTTGTATTGGAACATCATCCATTCCCCCCGGTTCAGCGGACCAAATACAGGATGAACCGGGACAGCATCGGGATGTTCCTCGAAGTAGCGAAAGCCATCTTTCATATCCTCCAGTAATTGGTCGATGGCGTCTGTCAGGTCTTTTTTCCGAAGGGGCGCCAAATCTTCCGGCATCACCGGATTTTTCATATTTTTTTGATAAGGCTTGTCACTGTACAGGAAAGACCTGTAGCCCGGTAGCTTATCATCCGGCGTCACCTGCCTGGCTTTGGCTTTCCCGTTGGAAATACGCCAGGAGCCTACCAGGTGTTCGATCATATGTTGAGGGGTCATAATGCCCCAACCGGCTTTTGCACCGGGTTCCAGTTTTTTCAACAGGAGGGGAACTTGGATCTGCAGGAAATCAAGATGCTCTTTCATGGGTATGGTTTAATTATTGCAGAAGGGTTAGCCTGGTGGAAACATCGATATAAGCATTTTCATAGGCTTTTAAGAATTCCGGGTCGACATGTTGGGACACTTTTTTTAGCGCCGTAATGGACTTTGCATACATATCCAGCAAGATCAATGCATTATCCTTATGCCGGTATATGGTTTCTTTGTTCATGCCGGCATAGAATTGCAGTTCGGTGATCAGCCGGTCCTTAAATTTACGGGCAATTTGTTGGGCTTTCTCCCGCTCTCCCAATTCATAATAGCAAATAAATACGGGCACCATATTCTTATCGTAAGAGAATTTGTGATCGGGCAGGAGTTCCACGCAGCGATCCAATACATTTAATGCTTTTTCTTTTTCCCCGAGAAACAGCAGGTAATCTGCCAGCCGAGCATAAGAATGTCGGATCAGGTAGGCAATGGCACGGGTTTCAAAGTTAATGTAGACGTCGGGATCATTGATATTATGGAATTGAAATTTGTGCATCACCAGGTCATACATTTTGCTAGCATTGACCGTACCGATCAATTCACCATAGATGGGTTCTTTTGTCGGCAAGAGTTGGTAGGCCAGGCCTTCGAGCCTAAGGTAATCGTTCAAACCCAGGAGATCTTTGGATTTGGCCGACATGGAAAAGTAGATAGGCCGGCGCCACTTGTTCTCCCGGATGATCTGAAGCAGCATGAGGTCTGATTTGCTCAAAACAGGTTTATTCAACGTCCATTTCATTTCGGGCAGCACGCCTAGGTAGGTGTCCGGATCGATAAGGCCGTTTTCAACCAGGGCAACCGAATCCACCGGTGTTCGAAGCCGGTTGGTGGGCAGAACCCGGCTGTTGTTGGCGCCTGCATCCGGATTACCGGGATTGTCCAGCACGAGCGTCAATACCTTATCGAGGTCATAATATTTGTCCGAAGTATTCTTATCCTGGATCTCGATCCGTTCGTTGATACCGGCCCGGTAGGCACGGGGTTCCAGGTCGATCTTCACCGGCGGAGCCGAATTAGCCGCCCGCTGGAGCTGATCGATATACCACTGGGCCGTAAGCAATTCATAGTTGATGATCCGAACGTCAGTGCGATAACCTTCGACTTCCTGCAGGTACCATAACGGAAAGGTATCATTATCGGAAAAGGTAAACAAGATGGCATTCGGTGCGCAACTGTCTAAAAAGGCGCGGGAAATATCTCTCATAGCGGTATTGCGGGAACGGTCGTGATCATCCCATCCTTCCTTGGCCATGATACCTGGCACGGTTAGCAAACATATGGCCGGAACAACCCAATGCCAATAGGCAGATCTGATCCTTTTCTCCACCATTCGGTAAACGGCCATCACACCGAGGCCTATAAAGATAGCAAAGGCATAGAAGGAGCCTGTCAGGATATATTCACGTTCCCGGATAAGGATATGTATGGGTAATTGGTTGATAAAGATCGTAATGGCAACACCGAAAGCGAGGAATAATATCCCGATTATCGTGAATTCCGGCTTGTGATTGAGCAACAGGCCCAATGCGCCGAATAATCCCAGCAGCAGGGGGAGAAAATAAAAATGGTTCTTCCCTTTATTATTCCCGAAATGCGCCGGTAACAAGCGCTGATCGGTCAGCCTACGGTTATCGAAAAAAGAGATGCCACTCAGCCAGTTGCCTTCCAGGAGATTGCCGGTGCCCCGGATGTCGTTCTGACGGCCGACAAAATTCCACATCAGGTAGCGGAGGTTCAACCATCCCAACTGGTAGTTGAGAAAGAAACGGAGGTTGTCATTAAAAGTGGGTTTGTAGAATGTTCTTTTGTCTCCGTGAATCGTTTGATAGACCTGAGGGCTGCCCCGGTAATCGATCCAATACCGGTAACCGAGTTTGTCCAGGGTTTCATTACTATACATCCTGGAAAAGATTACATTGAATTCTTTGGCATAATTCGGTTTGGCGTTCGGTACGGAATATTTTACGTATTTCCCCGAGTCCCGGTCGACATAATAGTAAGGACCGGCATCCTTGAACGGGGTTTTGTTATCCAACGGCGAATCGAAATATTTGCCGGATAAAAAGGGTCGCTCCGCAAAGGCACCGTACATTTCACTTTTGATATAGGACAGCAAGTTGAAGACATTATCGGGCGCGTTGAACTGAACCGGGACCCGGGCGGAAGACCGGATCAATACCAGGGCAAAGGAGCTGTAGCCAATAGCAATAA
>JANQFB010000575.1 GCA_028278085.1 Chitinophagales bacterium | reverse complement strand
TAGGCCTGGTAATAATCGGGCCGCAGGCTAAGGGTTTTATTGAAATCGCTCATCGCGGCGGCGAATTGGCGTTGTTCCGCCAGGTATATTCCCCGCTGGGTGTAGGGAATGGCCGCCCTGGGATTTTTTAGGATGGCATCCGTCCAAAGGATCTCGCTGTTTTCCCAGACTTTACAACGCTCATAGCTGGCCCAGCAAAAAACAACCGTTCCTATACCTAATACGCCCAGGGCGGGATAAAACAGCCGCTTCACCCAGGCCGACCGCGCCTGTGGCATAGCGCTTATCCCGGTACCCAGTAGGTAAAACAGGCCCACAGACGGCAAATAGGTATACCGGTCAGCGTATAAAGTATCGCTCAAAGGGATGATCTGCAATACCAGGGCAATGGTAACCCCGAAAAACAGGCCGCCGAATATGATCACTTTTGCGCGAGACCGGTAGGCTCCGTAAACCAGGGCGGCGATCCCCAGGGGCGCCAGGTAGAAATACCAGGGCAACCAACCGTTGATCTTTTCCGGGAGCGGGTAGAAACAGGACAAATTCACCGGTGCGATCGTCTTTCCCAGGTAAGCCAGGATGTTAAAACAGGCAAAGAAAAGTCTGTCGATGAAAGAGAATTTATCAATGCCGCTTTGCAGGATATTTAATTGTTCCCCCTGGGCATTGACAAATAAGAACACCAGGCTGATGGCAAAATACGGCGCCTTTTCCAGCCAAAGATTTTTGTCGCTGAAATTCCTGCCTTTCAAATAATCCAGCAACAGCAATACCGCCGGCAAGGATACTGCCTGAGGCTTCGACATGGCTGCCAGCACAAACAGCAATCCGGCGGCAGACAGGTTCCACAGCTTCCGGCGGGATTGGGCCTGCAAATAAACGATCAAAGCGCTCAGATAAAAAAAGACATAGAGCACATCTTTCCGCTCTGCCACCCATGCCACAGATTCCACCCTTAGCGGGTGTATGGCAAATAAAAGGGCAGCAATGATGGGGACCAAAGGCTTTTCGCTGATCCGCCGGACCAGGAAAAAAACCAGCAGGATATTCAGCAAATGGAAGATCAGGTTATCCAGGTGGTACAGGAAAGGATCCAATCCGACGAAATAGTATTCAACGGCATAGGATAAATAAGTCAGGGGTTTGTAATTATTGATCGTGATCTTGCCAAACATCTGATCCAGCGTTTGCGCATTGATCTGCCGGATCATGTTATTATAGACCACAAACTCGGTATCGTCGTAATTCACGAAACCATTGTCGAGGGCCGGGGTGAATACCCAGAAGGTCAGGCCGGTGAGTACCAGTAAGAATATATAGGCAAAGGTCGGTTTAGCATAAATACGCTCCATATAGTCAGCAGGTTTGGTGAACTCGCCTGTTCAAAAGTAAGCAATATTTAAGTATAGAGACTTTAGACATTAGATACTAGACGGGCTTGCCTCGAGTTTTAAATCTAATGTCTCTATACTAAAAGTCTATATACTAAAAATCTCTTAGTCTATATACTCAAAATCTCTCAAAGTCTCTATACTAAAATCAAACCTGTCGACTCAAATCAACCCGCTGTCAATTCAGGTAAACGATCTGCAAATTAATATTTTACCGGCTTTTGAAATCTCATAAATTACAGTAATTTTAGCGCTTTATTTTCGACTTCAAAAAGACACACCACATGAATATTCACGAATACCAGGGCAAAGCGGCACTCAAAGAATTCGGCGTCGCCATCCAGGAGGGCATCGCTGTCGATACGGTCGATGACGCCGTTGAAGCTGCCCAAACACTGACCAGGGAAACCGGTACCGAATGGTGGGTGGTCAAAGCGCAGATCCATGCCGGAGGCCGGGGAAAAGGCGGCGGCGTAAAGCTAGCCAAAAATATAGACGAACTCCGGGAAAAAGCGGATCAGATCCTTGGCATGCAGTTGGTAACGCCACAAACCGGGCCGGAAGGCAAAAAGGTCAACAAGATCCTGATCGCTCAGGATGTTTATTATCCCGGGGAAAGCGATACCAGCGAATTTTATATGAGTGTGCTGCTGGATCGCGATACGGGTAAAAATGTGATCATGTATTCTACGGAAGGCGGAATGGATATCGAAGAAGTTGCGGAAAAAACACCCGAAAAGATCTTCAAGGAATGGGTAGACCCGGGAACGGGATTGCTGCCATTCCAGGCCAGACGGGTAGCCTTCAATTTAGGATTGTCCGGCGATGCTTATAAAGACATGGTAAAATTTGTGGGTAAATTATACAAAGCCTATACCGGCCTGGACGCTTCCTTGTTCGAGATCAACCCGGTATTAAAAACCTCCGATAACAAGATACTTGCTGTCGACGCCAAGGTGAACCTGGACGACAATGCATTGTACCGGCACAAAGACCTCGCAGCGATGCGGGATACTTCCGAAGAAGATCCTACGGAAGTGGAAGCCAGCGAATACCACCTGAATTTCATTAAGCTGGATGGTAATGTCGGATGTATGGTGAATGGGGCCGGTCTGGCCATGGCAACCATGGATATTATTAAGTTAGCCGGAGGCGCTCCGGCCAATTTCCTGGATGTCGGAGGAACGGCGAATGCCCAAACCACGGAAGCCGGATTCCGGATCATTTTGAAGGACCCGAATGTGAAAGCCATATTAGTCAATATTTTCGGAGGCATTGTCCGTTGCGACCGGGTCGCGCAGGGTATTGTCGACGCTTATAAAAATATTGGGGAGATCAATGTTCCGATCATCGTCCGGCTGCAGGGCACTAATGCCGAACAAGCCAAAAAACTGATCGACGAGTCGGGACTGACCGTTGAATCCGCTATCCTGTTGAAAGAAGCTGCGGAAAAGGTTAATGCGGTATTAAACTGAAGAGAATCAAGAGAGTAGATCCTGCCAAAATGGAATATCGAACAAGGATTAACGATTGAAGATTTAAGAAGTTTGATATCATGAGAAATACTTCAAAAATCGTTAATCAGTGTTCCTTGTTCTCCAATCAGATCACGCGTATATTCAGATTGAACTAAAATTCTCCGGGGATATACGATTTTACATTCATCAACAAGTTATGATCAATCATAAAGGATGAATCGCATAAAGGTTTTATTGTTCGCATGGACCACCCTCCTGCTGGGCCTCACTGCTTATGCCCAAAAAGCTAATGTCAGGGGCTTTGTTTATGATAAAGACAACGGCGAGCCCATTATCTTCACCAATGTATACCTGGAAGGTACGACCTACGGCTCGACGACCGATATCAATGGTTTTTATTCGATCGCCAATATCCCACCCGGCACTTATACCCTGGTTTGTACCTACCTGGGCTATGATACGTCCAGGATCGAGGTAGCTTTAACGGCCAACCAGATCGTCAATCAAAAGCTCTTTATCGCCAAAAGTAAAGTACAGCTAAAAACGATCGACGTTTCCGCCGAAAAACAGGAACAGCGAACCGAGGTCCGGATCTCAACCACGAAGATCACTCCCAAACAGATCAAGCAACTGCCCTCGGTCGGCGGGGAACCCGATCTGGCACAATACCTGCAGATCCTTCCGGGCGTTATTTTTACCGGTGACCAGGGTGGGCAGTTATATATCCGGGGTGGGGCGCCGATACAAAATAAGGTCAAACTGGATGGCATGACCATTTATAATCCCTTCCATTCCATCGGCTTGTTTTCCGTTTTTGAAACCGATATTATCCGCAA
>JANQFB010000590.1 GCA_028278085.1 Chitinophagales bacterium | reverse complement strand
AAGGATATCCATTATCTCAATGCCAGGAGTACTAACAAGTTTACCCTGGCCGACATTCCGCCCGGAAATTATGTGGGAATGTCCTTTCATATCGGGCTGAATGTCGACACCAATAAAACAGGTAAGCTACCCGGAAAGACCGAAAATCTGAACATGGCCTGGCCCGAACCCATGGGGGGGGGCTATCATTTCCTGAAGTTCGAAGGGCATTTTAAAGACTCTACCGGCGCGACCCTGGGTTATGCCATGCATGTCGGCACGGATATTTGCTTGATGAAAGTAACGATCGACCACCCCTTTGATATCAGGTACCTTAACCAGGCACAGGTGATGACCATGAATGTTAATCAATGGTTCACCGACCCGGTAACCTATGACCTGTCGACGGCCAATTATATCATGGGCGACCCCGATAATATGCTGAAAATTGCAGGGAACGGTGTTAACGTTTTTTCAATGGACTAGGAGGCGCGATGGATCGCAAATGGGTGTATGGCTTTTTGGGTGGCTGTATCCTGCTGCTCGCAGCGGTTTCCTGCCGTAAAGAAACCAAGGATCCGGTGGGTCCGTCCCAACCTTATGAGCCCACTCCCGATTCGGTTAGCTATCCTGCGTATTTTCCGGATCTGCCGATGGCGGCCGATAACCCCATGACCAAAGAAGGGGTGAAACTCGGCCGGATGCTTTACTATGACCGGAAGTTGAGTGAAAATGGTCCGAATGATGGCTTTTCCTGTGCCTCCTGTCATATCCAGGCAACTGCTTTTTCTTCCCCGGCAGCCGGGCGAGCCGTTTTGCCACATATAAACCTGGGCTGGAACCATGCTTTTTTATGGGACGGAAATGTAGAAGGCAGCCTGGAGGATATCATGCGATTCGAGGTCATAGATTTTTTTAATGCTGATATGTCCGTATTGGCAGCCGACCCCGAATACCCTAAGTTATTTGAACAGGCTTTTGGCAGCAAGGAAATAACCGGTGAAAGAACAGCATTTGCCATTGCCCAATTTGCCAGGACTATGGTTTCCGGGAATTCGAGGTATGATAAAGCCCTGAAAGGCGAAATATTTTTGACCGATGAAGAGCTGAACGGTTATGACCTGTTTTTCACCGAAAAAGGGGATTGTTTCCATTGCCATTCCGATCCCCTGTTTTCAGACAACCTGTATCACAATATAGGCCTTGATTCCATCTTTACCGGCGAAGATCTGGGCCGCTATAATTTCACCGCCGAGTTGTCGGATATCGGAAAAGTGAAAACGCCGACTTTGCGGAATGTTGCCTTAACAGCCCCCTATATGCACGATGGGCGGTTTGCTACCCTGGAAGAAGTGATCGATCACTACGATCATGGCGTGAAACCGTCGAATACCCTGGATCCGATCATGACCAAACCCGGCAAAGAATTCGGATTACAATTGACCGATGAGGAAAAATCCGACCTGGTGGCCTTTCTGAAAGCCCTGACCGATACTTCTTTTATCTCAAATCCCGACTTCGGTAATCCTTTTTAACCGTTTATGATAAATATCATTTTTTAACAACCAAAATACGGCGTTATTTACAGCAGAATATAACGAAATCAGTAGGTGAGTAAGAAGTAGGCAGTTGGCAAAGTTTGATTACTGCCTACTGCCAACTGCTTACTCCCCTCACTGCCAACTTCTTCAACTAAAAACCAAAAAAACACCCATGCAAATCATCGACCCTGCCACCGGTAAACGGATCAAAAAAACGGATGAACAATTCGGTAAAACGCTGAATGCAGAAGATCCCATTAAACGTAATGTTGAAAAAAGTCTGGAAATGGAAGAAAATTCTCCGATGGATCCGCCGGATGCATATGACGGAACCACCATTGAAGATGTTAAGTATGAGGAGATGGATGCATTGCTGCAACAATTCATCAATGAGCACAAAACAGGCATCAAACAGATCGAACAATTTGAAGCAGCCCTGATGGCATTCAAAGAGAACGGCTACCGGCTAACGGATGAGATCAACAAAGCTTTCGGAGAGTTTTTCCATTTTTTCGATCATAATATCCTCGACCATAATCAGCGGGAAGAAAAGCAATTGTTTCCTTTATTGCATCAGAAGCTGATCGAATCCGGTGAAAAAGGCGAAGGACTGGAGCCCAGAACGGCGATCGATATGATGGAAGATGACCATGTTAAATTTATCCAGTTGGGCGCATTGACCTTTAATATGCTCGGGCTGGCGGCAAGAGTACCGGATGAACGATCCCGGATGTTTGTATATGATGTGGCCTTTAACAATGGCCGTGAATTGATTGAAATGCTCCGGCTGCACATTTTCCGGGAAGATAATATCCTGTTCCCGCTGGCACATAAGCTTATTAGCCGGGAAGAATTCACGCGATTAGCTAACGGACATTAATATTATTGTTTTGCAAACCTATATCCAGGAAGAAATACCGGTATTGGTCGACCGCTTCGGCAGGCGGCATGATTACCTGCGATTGTCATTGACCGAACGCTGCAATCTGCGGTGTTTTTATTGTATGCCCGAAGAAGGGATCCCGTTACGGAATAAGGCCCATTTTATGACCGGTAAAGAGGTATTGACGATGGCGGAAACGTTTACCCGTCTTGGGGTGAAAAAGATCCGCCTGACAGGTGGCGAACCGCTGGTTAGAAAAGATGCCCATCAGATTATCAGGAACCTGGGCCACCTGGATGCCGAATTGGCCATCACCACAAACGCCGTATTGGTCGATCAATACATCGATACTTTTAAAGAAGCCGGTATTCGCTCGGTAAATGTCAGCCTCGACTCCCTTCAGGCTGAGCGGCAGGCAAAGATCAGCAGGAGAGACTATTTTGAACGGATCATCCGGAATATTTTTCTGCTCATGGATGAGGGGCTGAAAGTCAAGATCAATATGGTGGTGATGAAAAATATCAACGATGACGAGCTGATCGATTTTGTAGAGCTCACCAAAGATAATTCCCTCCAGGTCCGCTTCATAGAGTTTATGCCCTTTCAAGGTAATCGCTGGAACTGGGCTAATGGCATCGGCTTGAACGATATGATGGCAACCTTTAACAATTTTTATGGCCGTATCCTTAAAAAACAGGAACAACCGAACGAAACAGCCAGGTGCTACCAGGTGCCGGGATATAAGGGCTCCTTTGGGATCATTAGCTCCGTTACCCAGGCTTTTTGCAGCACCTGTAACCGGATCCGGGTTACCGCCGACGGAAAAATGAGGAACTGCCTCTTTGCCGACCGCGAAACAGATCTGCTGACGCCTTTAAGAACGGGCGAAGATATCACCCCTTTGATCGTCAAAACCATACAGACCAAGAAAGCCACCAGGGCCGGCCTGAATACCATGGCCGATCTAAACGACCCCTCCCGGCATGAGCAAAACCGGAGCATGGTAGCCATAGGTGGATAAGTTCCTGCTGCACCGGGAATTATGATATAAGTCATAAAAAACTATGAGCTGGCTTAGCCATCCTTATGTATAATGTTCGGATTTTTATAAGGTAGCAAGAACACCTGTATAACCGGGTTGTGGTTAACCACGCTTGCTTACCAATACAGTTATCCGGATGAAAAAACAAATCGAAGTTCCACCCTGTCAGGATTGTCAAGGCCGTATTCATAATCATCTCTTTTGCAGCCTTTCCGACAAGGAGCTGGACGTGTTTTCAGCCAACAAGGGAGGGAATTTTTATAAAAAGGGACAGAATATCTTTTACGAGGGGAACCGTGGACATGGATTGTACTGCATCTATTCCGGTAAAGTGAAAGTGCACAAGCTGGGTGATGAAGCCAAGGAACAGATCGTCCGTTTTGCTAAGGAAGGGGAGATCCTGGGTTATCGCTCCCTGTTGAGTGATGAGCCATACAACGCGACGGCAACGGCTATCGAAGACAGTGTTATCTGTTATGTGCCCAAGAGCAGGTTCCTCGAAGTGCTGGAAAATAACAGCAAGTTAACTTTCAAAACGATCCAGCTATTGACCCGCGACCTTAAAGCCTCCGAAAAAAAGATCATAAACATAACCCAAAAGCCGGTTTTGGAACGGATCGCCGAAGCCCTGTTGATCCTGAAAGAAAAATTCGGCCTGGCGGATGACGGTCAGACCCTCAATGTAGTCTTAACACGCCGGGAGATCGGTGATCTTGCTGGTGTAACGACCGAAACAACGATCAGAACACTTTCCGACCTGAACAAAAAAGGTGTTGTCAGGCTCCAGGGAAAGCGTATTGCCCTGGTGAATATGAATCAGCTTACCCACCTGGCCAACCTGGCAGACTAACACGCTCGAACTATGATACAAATCATAGGCCTTCCCCCCTGTCCGGCTTAAATTTGAGAAGGTATAGCGGAGTATTCCGCAAGCCATCGAACCACCATACCCTAAAATTTCAATTGGACAGATATAACCCCAAAAGATGATCAATGTACCCATGGAGAATCTATCTGAACTGGAAGAATATGCGCGTCAGCTCGATCTTAGGGTAACCGCTTGTGATCCCGGAGAACCTATATTTAAGGAGGGCAAACGGCCAGGGGTGTATATTATGTGTTGGACAACCACCTCAAGATCCTAACAAATGATCAGAAAGGAAAGCCGGTCTTTTTATGGTTTGCCAAACCCAATGAGCTGGTTGGGTTGACCACCTATTTTCAAAACGACCGGAAATATACCTGCACGGCCATTGCCGGGGATATGCCCTGCAAGGTCATTTTTATTCCCAATCATCATTTTACGAAGTTGTTGAAAGCATATCCGGCCATCAAACATCAGTTGCTCAAGATCCTCTGTGATCGGATAACTTTTATGGAAAAGCGGACCAAGAACATGCTGCACCAAAGCATCGACGAACGCATTATTGAAACCCTGTTATTTTTGGCAGCCAAAGAAAACCACCAGGCCCCCGATCACAAACCTTCGGGGCTGCGAATTAATTTTTCCACCAAAGAACTGGCGGAAATGGTCGGCGCTTCCCTGGAATACCTGAGGCGGCGGATCAAGCATCTGAAGAATACCGGTTTGATCGATTATGGCAGGAATTGGCTGACCATCCGGGATATGAACCGGCTGAGATTGATGACACAACATTAAGCTTAAAGGATATAGCATTTGGGTAAACAACTCGTTTTCGCGGGCTTTCTAGTCGTATTTTTCGCTTACTCTTCTATTGTTTACACGATCGGTACCCGGCATTCCGCCGGACAAGACCATTTTGGTGAGCAGGCAAGGCAAGGAAAGCTGCTTTTTCAGCAATACAATTGTATTTCCTGCCACCAGATTTATGGTTTGGGCGGCTATATGGGGCCTGACCTTACCAATGCCTTGTCTAACCACGAGAACGGGGAGATCATTGCCAGGGCTTATTTAAAGGCCGGGACCCAAAAAATGCCGAATTTTAACCTGACCGATGAGGAGATCGATGCCTTGATAGCCTTTTTAAAATATATGGACCGTTCCGCCTATTACCCGGTGAAAGATTTTGAGATCTCGCTTAGTGGTATTGTCGATATCAAAGAGAAAAAATGAATTTCAAACAACCGGGTCTGTTATTTGTATGGATCGCGTTGCTGGCATTGCTGTCCGGCGTATTTATGGGCACCACCGCCGCCCTCCAGTTCATCTACCCGGATTTCTTTGAGTTCCTGCCTTTCTTTAAATCCCGGCCCCTACACGTTTCCCTGGTTGTATCCTGGATATTTGGCTGCGCCATCGGGGGGATTTACTACTATTTACCCAAATACTGCCAGTTACCGCTCTTTTCGCCGGCGCTGGCATCCTTGCATTTTTGGATATTCGTCGGGACCGGAGCGGCCATAGTGATCTCCTATGCTGCCGGTCAGTTCGGAGGACGGGAATATTGGGAGTTTCCCCCGGTGCTGTCCATACCGATAATCATATCCTGGATCCTGTTCGGGGTCAATTTTTTTATCAGCGCCTTCCGGCAAAAAACCAAATGGCCGGTGTACCTGTGGATGTGGGGAACCGGTATTTTCTTTTTTCTCTACACTTTCATAGAAGCCAATCTCTGGATTTTCTCTTTTTTCAGCGACAATATCGTCCGGGAGATCACCATTCAATGGAAAGCCTACGGTTCCCTGGTCGGATCATGGAACATGCTGGTATACGGAACAGCCATATTTGTGATGCAAAAGATCAGCGGAGATCCCGGGGTGGGTACTTCACGCACCGCATTTTTCCTGTATTTTTTAGGCCTGGCCAACCTGATGTTCGGATGGGCCCACCATACCTATATCGTACCCGCCTCCCCCTGGATCAGGCATTTGGCCTATTTTATAAGCATGACAGAGCTGCTGGTGCTCGCTAAAATAATCTGGAGCTGGAAAAGTACCCTTTCACAAGCGAAAAAATATCATCACCAGGCAGCCTACCAGTTTATGCTGGCTTCGGAGATCTGGATCTTCTTTAACCTCACCCTGGCGATCCTGATCTCCATACCGGCCATCAATTTATTTACACACGGCACACACATTACCGTCGCCCATTCGATGGGTAGCACGATCGGTATCAACACCATGATCCTGCTGGCATCGGTGTTTTTCATTCTTCAGGGCGACCCCGCAAAGCAGGCCGATCATCCGGCTTTTAAAAGCGGGATATGGCTGAGCAACTTGGCCCTGCTGGTCTTTTGGTGGAGCCTCATTCTCGCCGGTTATACCAAAGGAAAACTGTCATTCACCACAGAGCTGAGCTTCCAGGAGATCATGGATGAAGTACTGCCTTACCTGATGACTTTTACTGTAGCCGGTATCGCCTTATTTATGGGTATCGCGCTGATCGTATGGAGAGCGCTTCCCGGAATCTATCGATTGAGCAGAGCCAGGTAAAAATCATCCTTCCACGGCTTTTATGCCGCTTACCAACTGTACCAATAGCAACTTTGTATCCTTCCGGAGCTTGATCTCATTCCGCATTCACCGTTTTCAGAACGATAAGCCGGTCCCGGGTATCATAAGGTAACCGGTTATCCTATCCTGGCGAGGCAACGGATCAAATGCTAAGGATCACAACTCGAGAAAAAAGGCAAGTAAGCGGTCAGGGGAATAAAAAAAAGGCCGGTTGTTTACAGGAAACGAACCGGCCCTAGGCAAATGAATAACTAAAAACAGAATATTATGCTAATGATTTTGCGGCTTCTTACCGAAATAGTATGCATTGGAATTACGGATCGATTTCCTGCTCCAATTCCAGATCACCAACTGGTAGCCGCGCCACAGGTAATCGACCGGGGCAACCAGGAAGTGCATAAACCGGGTAAAAGGTATGATACCGACGATAAAGAAGGCGGATATGATATGGATCTGAACCACCCATGGCAGAGCGCTTACGGCCGCGATATCCGGGCTGAATGCGAACAATGACCGTAAATATGGCGTAAGCACACTGGCAAACCAGGAGGATCCCCAGCGTTCGAAATAGGCAATGCCCAGGCCGGATAGGATCTGGACCAACAGGGTAACATAAACCAGCATATCCATTTTATTGGTAACGACAAGCACCTTATCACTGTTCAGGCGCCTGCTCACGAGCAATACCAGCCCGATGAGGGCGGAAAGACCGAAAACAAATGCCGAAACCTCGAGGATGATCAGCCGGACCGGCTCACCGTTCCAGGCCAATACAGCCCTGGGGAAGAGGAAGGCGATCAAATGGCCGAAGAACAATACCAACAAGCCCCAGTGGAAGGGTTGGCTACCCCAGAATAGTTTCTTTCGCTCCAGGAACTCCGATGACAGCGACGATACCTGGAATCCACGGGCGCGATAGCGGTAAATTGACCCGATCAGGAATACGGCCAGGGTCAGGTAGGGGAATACGGTGAACATGATATAGTTCAACATGCCAATATTGTTTTCCAATCCTGCTTTGAGCAGCCAAACGATCCCGGCGGAGATTACGAGCATCAGGAAGAATACTTCCGTAAAATTGGTCCGGCCGAAATTAGGCATGATCCCGAACTCCCGGATGATATGCCTGGCTTTGAAAATGACGTTTATACTGGCAAGTAAAACAAATACCACCGCTGCTATTAACACATACAATAGCATATTATCCAAAAAATCTGAGGCGAGTAAAATCATGACTGAACAGTTTTAGTGGTTTTGGTATGAATAAATGAACAACTGCAACCCGGGGCGGCAATACCGTTGGAAGCTTCCATCAGCGTTTCTTTCGGATCCTCATAGTGAATTCCTTCAAAATCTTTTTTGAAAACTTCCAGGAGCGCCCTTAGGGCATATTGATAGATATTTCCGTTCTTTTGATTCTCCTGGAGGATGGCTTTGTGTTTCTTCCGCAAGACTTTGGTCTTTAATTCCATCCTTGCTGCCTTGAACTCCTCGAGCATTTTTCCCAAAGCAGGGATCACTACCCGTACGGCCAATTCATCCCGGAACGCTTGCTCCCGGATCTTCGGCATCAGGGTCAGGATATTGATCAGGTTATCCGGTAATTCATCGCCGCAGTCATTATGGGCCTCCGCCTGTTCCCGTTTCATATTGACCAGGAATTCTCCTCTTTTATAGTCTTCTCCGAATATGACATACCCCAGGTCGAGGTAGCAGATCGCCTGGATATGGAAAGTTTTGGTATATACCTCTTCCATTTCATCAAGGTCTGTGTCATGGACCCAGTCGGCGAACTTCCGGAAATCCTCCAGGGCTTCCGGGTATTGGACAGCTAACATTTGTTCACATTTGCGGACATGGCCTTCCAGCCGGTAGTCCGGATAGCGAAAAACCGCTGCCAGTATGGGATATTGCTGATAAATTTCCGGTTTCATAAGCTTGAATTAGAGGCCTCTGGCCGGTTGCATTTTAAAGCCAAACCCGGTCTCACCCTTGGCATCTGCCGTAGCTTCGATCATTTCGATCGATTCTTCGCGGTGAGCGGGAGGTATGACGAATCTTTCGTTGAAAGTAGCCAGTGAGGTTAACCGGAAGATGCTGTCGGCTTCTGTCGGATCGGTATGTCCCAGGGATAAGGCTTCTTCAATCTCCTCTCTGGGCAGGTCGCCTACGGTTACATCCCTGCGGTGGATCTTGACGGCTAACAGTTTGCTCAGCACATCTTTCACCTTTTGCTCATTGCCGGCGGTAAACAGTGAAGCCAGGTATTTCATCGGCAGCCGGTATTGATCGATCCCGGCCCACAAGGATTTAGTGGTGGATTCGTAAATGCCTTCACTGTCGACACTGGCCATGGCCGGTAACATCGGCGGAACATAGAATAGATTCGGTATCGTCCGGAATTCCGGGTGCAGCGGCAAGGCGATCTTCCATTTTTTAACGAATTTGTAGACCGGTGATAGCTGGGCCGCCCGGATAGTGGATTCCGCCATGCCGTTAGCTTTGGCTGCCTCGATCACTTCTTCGCTGAAGGGATCCAGGTATATGGCCATTTGCTTGTCGACCAGGTCCTTCTCATCACAGGATGCCACTTCATGGATCTTGTCCGCATCATAGAGCATAACACCCAGGTACCTGATCCTTCCCACACAGGAATGCATGCAGGCCGGAGCCTGGCCGCTTTCCAAACGGGGATAACAAAGGATACATTTTTCCGATTTACCGGTGTTCCAGTTGTAATAGCTCTTTTTGTAAGGACATGCAGTTACACACATCCGCCAGGCGCGGCATCTCTCCTGGTTGATCAGTACGACGCCGTCTTCGCCTCTTTTATACAAAGCTCCCGAAGGACAGGAACCTACACATGCCGGGTTCAGGCAATGGTTACAGATCCTGGGCAGGTAGTGGAATGTCATGCGTTCCAATTGGAACAAACTCTCTTGTTCGGGTACACTCAGGTCTTTGAAGTTGACATCATTCCTGGCATAGTCGGGAGAACCGCTGAGGTCATCATCCCAGTTAGGGCCTGATTGGACATCCATGGGCTTACCGGTAACCAGGGATACTGGCCTTGCCGTAGGCTGGTCATCTCCTTCCGGAGCATCGAACAGATCGGAATATTTGTAAGTCCAGGGTTCGTAATAATCTTCCAGCACCGGCATATGCGGATTGTGGAAGATGTTTTTAAGCCCTTTCAGCTTACCGGCGCCTTTAAGCGAAATGGAATCACCATTCCTTTCCCAGCCGCCTTTATAGATGTCCTGGTCTTCCCACTTGGTAGGATAGCCGGTTCCTGGCTTGGTTTCAACGTTATTCCACCACATATATTCGGCGCCTTTACGGTCGGTCCAGATGTTTTTACAGGCTATCGAACAGGTATGGCATCCGATACATTTATCGAGATGAAATACCATTGAAACTTGAGATCTAATATCCATGGTTTATGTTTTAAGAATGATGATCGTCAAAAAACTACTTTTTCCATTTTCCTAACCAAAACGTGCGTATCCCGGTTGGCGCCGACAGGGCCCCAGTAGTTGAAATGGTAGGTGAATTGGCCATATCCGCCCATCAACAGGTTCGGTTTCAGGTGTACACGGGTGAAGCTGTTATGCCCCCCCGCTCTTCGGCCACCCCTGACCTGCGATTTCGGAACGGTATAGGTTCGTTCGGGTGAATGGTAAACGATGCTTACGCCTCTCGGTATCCTGGCGCTCACACAGGCACGGGTACAATAAACTCCGTGGTCGTTATAAACTTCAACCCAGTCGTTATCTTTTACGCCGATCTCGGCGGCATCTTCTTCATTGATCCAGCAGGGTTCCATTCCCCGGGAAAGCGTAAGCATCCGGAGGGTGTCACCATAGGTGGAGTGGATATGCCATTTACCGTGCGGGGTCAGGCAATTCAGCATTTTGGCCTTACCGTCGTTGACCGTTTTCCTCAGGTCACCGTAAACTTCCGGTGTGGGTGAGGGCTTATAGGTCGGTAAATGTTCCCCGAACATGATATATCCTTCATGATCCAGGTAGAAATGCTGTCTGCCGGTCAAGGTCCGCCAGGGAACGAGCCGGTCCACATTATAGGTATAAGCGGAATAAGCCCGGCCGTTGTTCATCAGTCCCGACCACAGCGGGGAGGTGTTGTAACGCCGCGGCTGGGCCTGCAGATCCTTATAATCGATCCTGACATCCTGGTTTCCTTCTCCGAGATCCGCCAATACCAGGCCGGTTTTCTTTTCCATATTCTCATAGGCCCGGTAGTTCAGCTTACCATTGGTGAGCGTCGACAGGGAGAGGACGGCATTGGCGGCTTCGACATCTTCCCTGACAGAGGGGAAAACGGATCCGTTCATGCGCTGGATATGATCTTTATACTGCAACATCTCCTCGTACACGTCATCACACATATAGTGGTTGCCATGGGCGCCGAGTCCGTTTTTGGCTACGCCTTCGCCGAGGGATATATATTTTTGATAGATCATTTTGTAATCGCGGTCCTGCAGCTTGATCTTATGCATCGTCTTTCCGGGGATGGGTTCGCATTCTCCCTTGCTCCAATCCAACAGGTTCGGTTGGCTGATCTCATCGGCTGAGTCGTGTGATAAGGGGAGATTGACCAGGTCCGTAACCGGTTCGGGGAGATGGGTTACCGCCATTTCACTGACCTTCTTGGCAATAGCCTGGAAGATCTGCCAGTCGGTCTTGGATTCCCATACCGGCGGTACAGCTTCGGAAAGCGGATGGATAAAGGAATGCAGGTCCGTACTGTTCAGGTCGGCCTTTTCATACCAGGAGGCCGTTGGCAGTACGATATCGGAATAAAGCGCGGAGGTATCCATCCGGAAGTTGATGTCTATCACCAGGTCCATTTTGCCGGAGGGTGCGCTTTCCCGGTACATAATGTCTTTAACGATATCCCCGGCTACCTCATCGGCAATGTCGTTGTGATGGGTGCCCAGGTAGTGGTTGAGCATATATTCATGTCCCTTGGCACTCGACATCAGGGCGTTTCCACGCCAGATGAACCATACCCTCGGGAAATTGATCGGATCATCCGGATCGACTACCGAATGCTGGAGGTCTCCGGATTTCAGTTGGTCGACCACATACTTTTTGATCTGCTCTTCATCTTCCGCACCGCTGGCTTTGGCATCTTTGACGATATCCAGGTTGCTTTTGTTGTATTGCGGGTAAAATGGCATCCAGCCGTTGCGGACCGATTTAACGATCCAATCGGCGGTATGCATATTCGCCAGATCATTGGCGCCATTGGGAATACTGTTGTAGTGCATTTGATTGCCATCATAGCGCCACTGATCGGAGTTGATGTAATGCCATATCGGCGCTTGTTGGAGGCGAACGGCGCCCTGCCAGTCTTTGGCAGACATCAGGGTCGACCATGAATCCATCGGGGCCAGTTTTTCCTGTCCGACATAGTGGTTCATACCGCCGCCGTTCTTGCCGTTGCAGCCGGTCAGCATCTGAGCCATGATGGAGGCCCGGTACATCAGGTTGCCATGGAACCAGTGGTTGATGGCAGCGCCTACGATCACCATACATTTACCTTTGGTAGCTTCCGCCGTGCTGGCCCATTCCTGGGCGAACTTGATGACGGTTTTCCGGCCTACACCGGTGAAGATCTCCTGCC
Organism: Chitinophagales bacterium; assembly: GCA_028278085.1. Taxonomy (GTDB): domain Bacteria; phylum Bacteroidota; class Bacteroidia; order Chitinophagales; family JANQFB01; genus JANQFB01. Next base: position 3,608 of record JANQFB010000590.1, on the reverse strand, counting down.
AGGCAGGGGTGTAAGCGGCATCTTTATCATCATAGGTGGTAGGATATTCGCCCGGTAAGCCACGGTCGACGCCATAATGGCCCATGATAATATCATATATAGTGGCTGCGGGGATCGTTTTTCCATCTATGGTCTCGATCATTTTTACCGGAACCCCGCGGAGGGCGGTCTTATTCAAACCGAATTCCTCGTAAGCGACCTGGAGTACCTGGTCACTTTTACCGAGAAGGGTCAATGCCGGCTCATAAGGCTTGTCGTCGGAACCGTTTTCATATTTCAGGTTCCAGTTCCCCTTTTGATCATCCCACCGGTATCCGGCCGTTCCTTTTGGCGTTACATAATTTAAGGTTTGCTCGTCCAGGCACAGGAATTTCCAATCGCCGTTCGAAATGTCTTTGAAAGCATTGATCTGGTTGGCGCGAACCATCCGGCCGGGTTTGTAAGCATCGCCGTCTTTTTCCAGCTCTACCAGGAAGGGAGAGTCGGTATATCTTTTGACATAGTCGATGAAGTAATCGGTTTTTTTGTCGACATGATATTCTTTCAGGATCACATGTGTTACCGACATCCAAAAGGCGCCGTCGGATCCGGCATGTGCGGGGATCCATTGATCGGCATGTTTGGCGACCATACTGAAGTCGGGCGACATAACCACGGTTTTTGTACCGTTATGCCTGGCTTCAGAGAAGAAGTGAAGGTCGGGTGTCCGGGTCATACCCAGGTTCGCACCCATGGATACACAGAATTTGGAATTATACCAGTCTGCACTTTCGCACACATCGGTCTGCTCGCCCCAGATCTCGGGGTAGGCGCAGGGCAGGTCGCAATACCAGTCGTAAAAACTGAGGTTAACCCCTCCCATCAATTGTAAATACCGGGCGCCCGAAGCATAGCTCAACATTGACATAGCCGGGATCGGTGAAAATCCGATCAGCCGGTCCGGACCGTATTCTTTAACCGTATACAGGTTGGAGGCGGCGATCAGTTCCAGCACATCGTCCCAATGAACCCTGCGGAAGCCTCCTTTACCTCTGGCCTGCTGATAGCGTTTTCTTTTTTCAGGATCATTTTGAATGTTTGCCCAGGCTTTCACAGGGTCGCCCTGGGTATTTTCTTTTTCCGCTTTGAAAATATCCAGCAAAGCCCCCCGCATCAAGGGATACTTGACCCGGATAGGGCTGTAGAGGTACCAGGAATAAGAGATCCCACGTTGGCATCCCCTTGGCTCATAAGGAGGTAATCCGTTTTCCAGCAAGGGATAATCCAGGGCCTGCATTTCCCAGACCACAATTCCGTCTTTTACATGGATATTCCAGGAACATCCACCGGTGCAATTCACACCATGTGTGCTTCTGATGACTTTGTCGTATTGCCACCTGTTGCGGTAAAACTCTTCCCATTTACGGGTTTTGGGCGAAATAATGTCTTCTATCCAACTCATGGTTATATGGATTTTAGTTGTCTTTTATAGATATCGTGTTTGGTGGACGCCTTTAGCCTGCTGTTCCAGTGAATGGCAATGACCAGGAAAAGCAGGAACAATCCACCGCCGCCGCCTAGCAGGAAGATATGGGTTCCTGTTTTGACGGGCTGTGTATGGCTGACATTGTCAGCATGTTTTAAAAAGGCAGTGACCTGGGCAATCTCTGTGCTGTCCAGCTCATGATTATTATAGGCAGTAGCCATGGCCGGAAAAGGTGGAGCGCCTAAAATTCCGGCCAATCCGGCATCTGCCATTCGTCCGTATACGTTAGTCAGGTCTTTAGCGATCAAGCCTCCGCTCAACAGGTCTTTGTTATTGACATGATGGCAGGAAATACAGGAAGGGCCTCCTTTAACAAAGCCGGCCTGCCCGGAGAATAAACGAAGGCCCTGCTGTATATCTTCCGCGGAATATTCGATGGGTTTAACTTCGACCGGTTCTTTCTTTTCCTGGCTCGCTACACCCGGGGCCGGGCTTTTCTCTTTAATATAAGCCAGGATCGAACGGATATCGTCATCACTTAAATGAAGCATATCCGTCATGATCGTTTCGTTGTATTCCTTATAAATGGCTACCGCATCAGGATCGCCGGCTTCGATCATAGCATTCGACGACCGTATAAATGACAATAGCCATTCTTCGCTTCTTTTTTGGTCGATCCCGATGAGATCGGGGCCAACCAGCCGTGAGCCTAACTTATGGCAGGCTGCACAGTTCTTCTTAAATAGCGTTACACCATCCTGCCCGTTTGCGGTGAACAAACAACAGGCCATTATGCCTATAAAAAGCGCTGGGTATTTGTATGAAATTTTCATTAATCTGATTGTTTAGCTATGCCACAATTTTCCAAAAAGGCACCCCCCAAAAAAATGATGTGGGTCATGTTTTTAGATGATTAACTGCGGATTTTTTAACAAGCGTTTTGGAACACTTGCAGAAAGGCAAGAAGGCACGGAGAAATGAATGATGAAGCCGGTTTACGCTTCGTCTTGTGGCTGGCTTATTGCGGAGATATGATCTTTAATCCTTACTTGCAAAATTGCATTAATTGAGGATCGGCTTTGGAATAACCCAGGTCCAGGGATCTGCGGATATCCCGGCAACCGGCCTTTCGCTGTTTGACCAGGATGTGGTAATATCCTTTCCAATAGAAAGCGTGAGCAGAACGCTCATTTAACCCGATCACTTTTGCCAGGTCGGCGATGGCTCCCCCAAAGTCGCCAAATGCCCCTCTGGCGAGTCCCCGGTCGAGGTAACAATCCGAACAATCCTTATCGGCCAGGATAGCATAGGTGTTAAATAAAATGGCCAATTCAAAACGTTCGTGGGTAAAGTGGAATTTGGCCAGTTCCCTGGGATCGGCGTCCGGATCCCTGTGGGTCGTATGGATCAGCTCCAGGTCAGGCAATGCGGTTTTGTCGCGGCCTAACGCACTTTCGCATAATCCCCGGTGGAAGATGGCCACCGTATCGTTTGGTTGCAAGCTGATGATCGATTCGAAATCTTCCAGGGCGCCGGTAAAATCACCGAACTGGCTTTTGGATATGCCCCGGTTGTACAGGTGATTTATATTGTCAGGGTCGAGGGCTATGGCTGAATTAAAGTCGGCAATGGCCGCGGAATAGTTGCCTAATTCACCCAGTGAAACCGCCCGTTCGGCAAAAGCTTCCGGAAATTGCGGGTTCAGGCTGATGGCTTCATTGAAATCGGCGATGGCTTTCTCGTGGTTGTAAAAGCGGGCGTGGCAGATCCCACGGTAATAGAAAGCCAGGTAATTAGCGGAATCCTCGAGGATGATCTTATAAAAGGAATTGATGGCCAGGGCATATTTTTCCTCCTCCATCAGATCGATACCTTCCTGCAATACAGACTCCTGGGCAGGAAGGCTGATGACCCATAAAAAACAAAACAAGAAACAGGCAGTAGCCTTTGCTATGCTTTTACTGTTGTTGTATTTGAATGGGTTGAGCGTTCTGCTGCTTATGGTGATCCGAATTAGCATTATGCACATATGCGGTACCGCAAACGGAGCAATTACCTTGTTGTGCCGAACCGCTGCCTTTGCAATGGTACGGACAAACGAAATGAGAGGTGTATTCCGGCCGGTGGTACCGGGCCGGAATAC
>JANQFB010000498.1 GCA_028278085.1 Chitinophagales bacterium | reverse complement strand
ATCGGGCATATTGAAAAGTGGGCCGATAGGCGGGCAAGAGCAAACGGGAGAGTGGAAGATAAATGCAAGATTTAATAAGCCTGAGCTTATTCAACGCATTAAGCGTATTGCCAGTTTTAAGCATCGGATAAGTTTATATAATGATGATGCTTTAGTCTTTTTAAAAGATCGATTACCTAGTTTGAAATGTGATATTGATACATCTATGGTCTATCTTGATCCACCATATTTTAAACAAGGCCCGGAATTATATAGATACTTTTACATTGAAAAAGACCATCAGTTGCTAAAAGAACTTTTAGAGAAAGAACTGAATATCAAATGGATACTGTCTTATGATGATGTGGAACAGATAAATGAACTATACAAAGGTGTTAAGAAAAATGGAGTACAGGTTAATCATTTTGCAAACAAGGCTAAAGTTGGAAAAGAGTTGATTATTTTAAGTGATCGTTGCCATCTTCCTCATGTCGAATAAAAAGCGAAATATGCCAAATGAGCAGAATAAGCAATTTAACAAACTTGTGCTGCATCCATCTTTCATGCAAACCATCGAGGAGATCAATAAAATTCACCTTACTCTCAAAGATCCCCCTAAACATGGATCATTTGACTTTTCATCAATTACATTTGCTGCAAACCCGAGTTTTGGTTCAATCGGAGATATCGAAAAGATTTCACTTAATGCCCAAAATGGTGCATCTAAGTTCGAGACATACAATGTTGCTGGATATGACGAATCCAAGTTAAATTATGATTCACTTGAGGGTAACGCTTTTTTTACGGCTCACTCCTTGGTTTTACTGGACGAAAATGAATATATCCCCATAAATTACCTTTCATTTTATTTTTATACCCGCTCATCAAAATTATCATCTGAGAACCCGGCTCTTACTTTAAGTGAAGACTCTGCCATAGAATCAAATTACCACTATGTAACTGATAGAAATAAGCTTCTTTTGGATTATCCCTTCAATGGGGCAATATATTTTATTGATGGCCCTCTAATTGGTGGAAATATTTCTAGTTATACTGTAAATCTAGTTAGGGAATTACATAAATTTGAAATTATTCCTATTTTTTTTGTAAAGAATAGTGAAAGTGAACTTGTAATTGAAAATGTGCCTGAATTAAGTTCAGACTATAATTCAGATATGCACTGGTCATACAATTTTTTGAATGTGGGACAACGTACAAACTTTTTTACCTATATAGATCAGAAAAATCAAAATAATGCAAAGGTGTTTTGTTATTTAAAAGCCTTTGACAGAAGTCCTCAACGGATAGAGTTTCACTTGGAAACCTATGAAATGATAAAGGAAAAAATCAATGATTTGATGGATATTGTTTATTATCTTATCCTAGTACACGGGGATAAGACCAACCCACAGATCAGACCAATAGCAATTGCTGAAAAATATGCACGAGACATACTTAAATTGTCTGACAGTTATAATCTCATAAAGTTTTCGGGACTGGTTCCAACAATGAACCAATTAAGATTTGGAAATTAAACTATGTCGTGGATTGTAATAGGAGAAGAAAACGGGAAAATTAAGCTGGTTTCAAAAAAGCCTAGTGAAAATGAATTACCAGGATTAATACCAAAGGGTTCTTTTTTGACTGTTGAGCCGGAAGACACCACTGCTCGATTTATCCTAAGAGTAGACAAAAGTTCTCAATATGAGAACTATTCTCCTTCACCAATGGTGGTTGATATGGATTTGTCAAGTTTGATGGCTGATAGATCATGTCAAAACATCATTCATGCATACAGGATCAAGGATATAACTGAAAGAACAGATGGCAAAATTGATTTCATCCCTCCTCAATCACTTGCCAGACGATCAAACCAAGAAGAAGTAGAATTCGCGCTAGGAAACACCGGGCAAGGTGTAGTTGTATTCCCAGCAACTGTTCAAGGTGGCCAGAACCAACTACTCATTGATGATGAAATGAATTTGATTACCGCAAAACTGCCGCAGGACATGTTTTTCTATCAAATGCAAGTTTGTGGAAAAACCGGTAGCGGGAAAACGGTTGCTACGAAATATTTAGCACAATATTTTGTCGAAGAAATGAGAGGAGCTGTATTAGCAATAAATGTTAAAGATGTTGATTTCTTAACAATGGATCAACCTTCCAATGTTACAAACCCAGCAATCCAGAGAGAATGGGGACAAATTGAAGGAGAGGCTAGAGGAGTAGATAATTTTGTAATTTATTATCCAGCGAACACTAATATTAATGACTACCGGGGAATAACTCATAATCTTGCACAAGCTATAACACTAGATGTTACCTCAATCGAACCTGAAGCCCTGACTGGATTATTACAAAACATTTCAGATATTGGGGCGCAAAGCTTTCCAGATATATTCCGATTCTGGCAATCAGAAAGGCAACAAGATGGCGATAATTTTAGCAGTTTCGTTGATTATTTTATAGCACATGATGAAGATGGATTGAGTTTCCGAACCTTGAATTCAAGAGGGGATGTTTCCCAAGTACCCTTACACAGAGGAACATTCAATAATATTTGCCGAAGCCTGAATGCTGCTATCGAGTTTTTCGATAATGAAAATGCATTATCAATTAATGCAGGTAATATACTGCATAGAGGCCAACTTTCAGTAGTTAACGTTGCTGGTGAAAAAGGAACTCAATTTGGTTCTATATTATTAAGGCATTTGCTTAAACAAATTGTTAAGGCAAAAAGTGAAGGCACGTCAACCGTTCCGGTATTAGTTATTATTGATGAAGTACACCAATTTTACAATACAGATGCTTCAAAAGAAGCACTTGGAGAACTTGATACAATATGCAGAACAGGTAGAAGCCAAGAGATTGGTGTGATCTTTTCATCCCAAAATCAAGAAGATTTACCAAGAGGTCTATCGAGTGTAATAAATACCAAGATATTTTTCAAATCTGATGGCATTTCCAAAAATATATTTGGTATATCTTCAGACGAAATTCAAACGCTGCAAAAGGGGTACGCAGTAGCTAATATTCACGACTTACCTCAGCTTCGAGTATTGAAATTTCCACTTGCATTTGCGGGAGTAATTGAGCGACAAAATGGCAACTAAAAAAGAAACTGATTCCTTACAGGACTTCTTGGAATCTTTAATTGAAGATAAGAAAAAACGAGAAGTATTATCTGCGGTTATCAAGAGTAAAAATGAAGAGGATGCCATAAAGAGCCTAATAAAACTTATGGAGAAGCAGAAAAAGGATGCTTAGATACGATTATATAATCAATCGTGATGAATCGGATGAGGTAGTGGAGTATCTTCCGAAAGAGATTCCAAAGGAACTGAGCGATGCGGTGTACATCGAAGGTCCCAATTCTATCGGCAAAAGCACACTATTAAATCTTATCGCTTTAGGCTTTTATGGAGACCAACTTAATAAAGGAGAAATTAACCCTTCTTTGCAGGAGAGAATCAACCAACTCAAAGCAGCAAAGCATCAAAAGGTCACTTTTAATATTACTGTAGAAAATGAGGCATTATCATCTACTCTAATCTCTGAAAAAAAAGACCCAGAAATTGATGAGGTTGAAGTATTTCTTGAAGATAATGGCATAAAAAAGAACATTACTCCAACTCAATTCTTTAGAGATTATAAACTCATCTACGATATACCTAGCGATCCTTTAAATAGACTCAAAGAATTATTACGTGAAGTAAAAATTGAACAACATAATTTATCCGATAAAATTTCAAGAATTTATAAAGTCGTAAGAAATATAATTACAGAAATCCAAGAAGGACCAACAGCGGAAAAAATAAAAAAAGTAAAAGAAGATATTAAATCCCATAAGAAAACTCAAAAGGATTTAGAAAAGAAGATAGGTGATAAATCATCAAAGCATGCTGAACTGAAAGAATTCTATCTTCTGAAATTCTACTTGGATTATCAACAAAAACTTGATATTGCTGAAGGGGAATTACAAACAATTGATAAAGAACTTAAGAAAGATCAAAGACAGGAAAAAAAGAAAACTGAAGACATAGCCAAAATCATAGATATCATAAGAGAACGAAAGAAAGAAGCTGAACAAGCCTATGATGATGTCACAGATTTGTTGAAAAATTTATTAGGTAAACCAGAGAATGATAGGATAAAAATTTGGGAGCACTCATCTTGCAAGGAAGAAATAGAAAATCCAAATGCTTCATCTTTGAGAACCGAGGCGAAGTACTTCTTAAATCAACTAAAATATTTAAAAGACAAGGAAGAAGAAAGCAATCAAGGTGAAGTAAGACTAATTGATTCATTGTTAGAAGTAATGCAAATGTATTCAGGAAAAAAAATTACCGTTCCTGGTACGGATTTCGATATTGGTAAATTCACAAAAATACTTGAGGGAAAAAAGCAGGAGCATAGCACAGATATCATAAAGTTCCAAAACATAGAACAAAGCATTGACTTATTAGAAGTCATGATTGAAAAACTTGATAGTGCGATAGATTTAACCAAGGATGAAAAGGTGCTCAAACTGGAAAAAAAGAAACTGACTGATCTCATTAATGAGCACAGTTCATCTAACATCAAAGAAGAACTGATAGAAAAAAGAGACTTCCTAAAATCAAAATTTAATTCATTTTATAAGGACTTGGTAAAAGAAGAACTTGACCCTGATTATGCCAATGAAACCATATCAAAACTAACATCAAAAAAGTCAATTAAAGTATATGATAGCTTTTTGGAAAATCAACTCTTAGATGAACTTAATAAACTTCATTCTGGAATCGCTGAACTAAATAATAAAAAGGAAGATAACGAAAAAGCGCTTCTGTTTTTTGAAAGAGACCTGAAAAGGTTAGAAGAGCAAAAACCCCATGAGTACCAGGAAAAATTTAAAGAATTGGAACTAATACAAGATATTCTTCAAGAATTAGGACAGATGTTTGCAGTTCATTTTAATAAAAGAATTGAAAAAATTACGGACCTAGATATTGACCCAGAAAAGTTGACAGAGCAAGATAAGGATTACGCAGATAAAATTGCAGTGTTTTTAGCTAGTAAAATTGGAGCATTTCGACATATAAACAAGACCTACCAAGTTAAAAAAATTGATGTTGTTGACAAAAAAATTATTACAAAGGGGAATAAGCGAATTTTCTTTCAGGACTTAGGTACTGGTCAAGGGCAAGGAGCTTATCTTGAAGGATTACTAAACATTTCGGATAACAAAAAGATAATTGCCTTATTTGATGAAGTAGCTATGATGGATCAGAAAACGCTTGATCCAATTTTTAAGAAGTTGAAGGAATTGTATAATCAGAAGAAATTGCTACTTGCCGTTATTGTGCAAAGGGGTGATGAAGTAAAAACCAGATCAATTATTGGATAAATGGTGGAATCAAGGGGAAAAATAATTAGGGATTATTATAAGAAACTGGAGCATTCGATAATTCGAAATAAAAGGAAAGTAGTTAACTCATCAGTTCTTTGGACATTAATATTGATGAAAGAAAAAGATCGTAAACTCATAATTGATGAATCCAGCATAAATCCTGTTGATTTTGATGCATCCGAAGTTGAAGCATTAATAGATGATGGAATGATATCAGTTATATCAAGCGACAGTCAACGTGATATGATACTTACAGCAAAAGGAATTTGGGAAGCTGAAAAACTAATGTATGGATTTATTGAGAAAGACCTACTGGAGTTGATAGAAGGAAAATATTTCAGTTTTTCAACAACCACGAAACCACTTGATGACAAGGACAAATTGGCTCTGCTTGCATTGTTAGGAGCGAGATGCTTTTCAAAGGAAACCGCAATGGATTTAAAAAATGAGGATTTTCTGGACGGATGGACAACAGTGATGGAAAACTGCTTCAATTTCCTTAACGAACATGGCTTTTTTAAGAAGAGGTATTCTGATGTATCCAAAGTTCTGGAAAAAAAGGCGGCCAGCCATGAAGTTGAAAGCTTAATGCGACATCGTAATGATTTGCCACTTAAATCAAATAATATCTTTAGGAATCCCGGAAATTATAAATATTGGATTGAAATAATACAAGATGAGAAAATCAGCAACTCTAAACTTACAAAGGTTTTATCCTTAATATTCTCCGATAAATCAATTGTTCACCTGACATCAGATCTACAGAAACTTTTGGAAACAATTGCACATGAAAATAGCAAATTTGTCCGGAAGAATTTTATTTACTTGGATGCAAAATCTGATCTGCAGATTAGAGAGGCAGTTACGGCATTTTGTATTAAGAGTTAAACGGAGTGACCTTCATTTTGGTTTTGGAAAATACAACATTGATAAATTAATATTATATGCCGGATTACTTTTTCCTGTATTAGACAGAAAGTTTTCCCACATGCCCAAAGGAATGGCGGGTCTAAAATAAAAAAGGGGTGATTTTCGAATGAAAATCACTCCTTTTATCAGTGCCCAGAGCGGGAGTCGAACCCGCACGTGCTAACGCACACATGGCCCTCAAAGTTGTATGGGGGTGTTCCATAAGTGCTCATAAAGGGCTATGAGGGCGTGTTTTGGGGATTTTTGGAAAATGCTAAGTATTCATGGTTATCTCATAAATCCCCATGCTGCACCCAAATGTTTTACCTATGTTTTACCAAAACGATTCAGTACTATAAAATCATAGTAAAATGCACCCAGTTTAGTTTTGTCAATTTATTACGGAAATATACACCTCCTCAATGATTAGCCAAAATCGGGATAGTTCAGTTAAAACATCATTGACACACAAAACCAGCGTTGTACAGCAATTCAAAACGCATCAGTTGAATATTGAAGCGGCCAGTTGTCAGTTTTGAACTAATATTTCAATCATTATTCAAGTTGAATATTATATCCTTCGTTGTTCTGGATCGGAATATAATTAATTTTTCTGCCAATGCTTATTAGTCCCAATAAGCCCGAAAAGGTTCTTTCTCCAGTACTAATCCCATCTTCAAATACCATATCAAAATTATCAAGCAAATATTCAATTTTTGTATGCTTACTACCTAAACCGTCATTCTCCAACAATGGAAAACAAAGAAATGCCGAAAGAGGCATTCCATTCATCACGTTCTCAAATTGAATATTGAAGGTAGCATTATCATTGTTCGTAGCTTCTTCATATTTCTTATTAAAATCATAATTAGTTGGCTGCAGTACCATTGGGCTGCTTAGGCTATTTAATCCCATGTCATAAAACAGATAGGCAGAACTTTGTGGTTGGAACTTTTTGAGTGTATTCAATTGGTTAACATCAATTTGAGTAGACTGATTTATTTTCTTTGCCTGAAAAATAAAAGTTTTCATGATAGGTGGAAAATCAGGCAGGTCAACAATTATTCCCAAAGCAAGGTCTGCTCCTGTTTTTTTCTCAAGTTTCCCGCCCCTTGACAAGTCCATATAAAAGAAATCAACTTCTTTTTCCTGACCATATATTTGTAAAGATTTCTCCCTGAAAATTGGCTTTACCAACTCCAATGCTCCACCCATTTCAGACACCAAGTTACCTGTCAATCTTTCCTCATGACTTTTTTGAGGAACGAAGCGTGTTGAAAACCTTGTTTCTGCCCGTATCATCGCTTTGAAAAAAATATCAATCATTTCATTGGGGCAGACTATATCATTCAATACATTCCTGATTAAATGCTTGTGAGGTATTTCACAATGGTGGATTTTTAGTTCATCAACATATAGCAATCTGCGAAGTTCATAGGGGGATTTCTTCACCCACGAATGATATCCAATTTCTTGCCTTAAGATGGTATGAAAGTCATCCTTGAATATCTCAATCATTACGCTTCAAATATTTTATTGGTTAATTTACTTTTTTTATTACCAATGCTACGTATATTTTATCTTCCAGATTAAATTTACGGTTGAGAACAACGACATGAAAATTCAATACTTTACTTGACCTTGTTATGTCATTCAAATCCTCCAAGGCGTTGTGTAAATTATTTAATTTTTTTGTAACAGCAGATTTATCAGGAATGGCAATTAAATCCATTAAACATTCTTTAACCAATCTTATCTCTTTACGGGCGATATTAAAATCTGATTCATTGATGATGGGCAGTTGTTCCTCTGCAACCGTAACCATTTCAATATCTTTCGATAAATCTATTTTATCCCAATAAACCGGAATAGTATTCAAATCCTGACATTGTTTCAAATCCAAAAGCAATTTATTTTCAAAAAGCGTTCTGTTTAAAGGCAGGAAAAATATCTTTTTAGCTTTGAGTTCTGAAAAGTTATGACTGTTTATTAGCGCATGTATTTGTGTAGGGAAACCTGGTGTCCAACCGGTCAGTAATCTTGCTTTTCTCTTTGTCGTGTCTGATTCTGTTAACGAACTTGAGACCATGTAATGGCCATAAACTTCTTTTTCTACTGGAAATGGAACAACATCAATTCCACCGTCAGAATAGTCATCTGATATGACTAACAATGTTAAGTCAGAATATGGCAGAAGTTGTTCTGATAATTCAATAAATCTTTCAAGGTCACTAACTACAACGAAAAATTTCAGACCTGCTTTTAAACGGATATTAGCAAAAAGCTCTGGCCATCGTCCGGATATCCAGAACCGTATCAAACTGTCTTTAGCTTCTGGATAAAAGTTAATGAGGTCGTACAAATCATCAACTAACTCATCATATCCAAACTCAGGGGGATTCAGGGTTTCGAGATAATTTTCCAGCGCTCGGCACTCGCTTTCTATTTTGTCTTTAAATGGCAAGTAGTGTTTTTTTGCCAAGTATAGAGCTTCATCAAGGAAGGTTTTTGCAATATGATAATTACCAGCATTCCATTCAAAAATTCCTAACTTGAATCCAACATTTGAAATCAGATCGTAGATATTTGTACCATTTACAAGGCTCTTCAATTCCTTTAACAATCTTACTTCTTCAATTTTATTTCCATTCGAAATGTGGACATTTATGATTAAGGCAATGGTTTTCGCAACCATAGATATGTCTTCAAGTTCCTCATATATTTTTTTGGCCTTTTCGAAGTTATACATTGCCTCGTGATGGTTCTTTAACTCCAGGTAGGAATAACCGATCTGGAGGAGAAGGTAGGCTTTTTTAGGTATCCATTCAATTTCAACCAATTCATTTTCTAATATCTGTATTCCCCTTAGAATGGATTTTTCACCATTTTCTTTACTACCAAATCGTTCTTCCCATTTGGCTAAATCCCACAATGTTTGGGCTTGTCCTTCTCTATCATTTAACTTTTTATAATATTCATCTGCCTGTAAAAAATATGCTTTTGATTCATTTTCATCTCCATTCTGGAGGTTCAAGGTGCCGATCTTTAAAAGATAGCGTCCTAATTCTTGTTCAAGAGAATGTTGGTTTATAAATTCAAATGTTTCGTTAAACGCAATGAAGGCAGCCTCTTTTTCACCCTTTGTATATAACTCTCTTGCCTGTAAATCCATACATTGATAAACACCATGTAAATCATCGGTTTTATTATAAAGTTCTTTTGCTGCATTCATCAATTTGTTTCCATCCTCAAACTGTCCCACGTCATATTTAAACTGTGCATATAGGAATTTCATTTTAGCCTGATCCGGTATAAATCCAATTTTTTCATACCAGAAAATAGCTTTTTTAAAGTTGGTTTCGACCTCAACATAATTATGCAGTACTTTATGTGCTAAACCAATATGGTGATAGCAGGCAGCAAGCCCCCATATTATGTCCCTGTCGTCCTTTTGCTCGTTTTTTTGATATTCACTAAGGTAATAATCAAGAGATTGGGCATAAAATGCTAACGCAGTATTATTATCACCATTTCTAAATCTTACCCAGCCAAGTTGATGCAAAGATTCAGCGTGGACTTGCTTAAATTTGTAGGCTTCCGCAAACTCTATTGCTCTTGCTATATAGGTTTCAGCTTCTTGAAAATTATCCCGTTCTAATTCGGTAGATCCGAGTACTTTTAATGTTCGGGCGATCCATTTTTTTGAATCCAGTTTTTGAAATTCCTCAAGGCATTTTTGATAAATTAGAATACCTTCTTTATGATTATGGTCTCTTTTGTCGATCACAACCCCACTACAGAAATCAGCTAATATAATCCCTAATTGACATTCAAGTGATACTGAAAGTTCTCTGATCTTTTCAATGGCTTTTTCTGCCTTACTATACTTTCCTTCATCTATATTTTCTGTAACCAACTCAAAATGGTATTCGATTTCTTTTGGCAATTTTTCTTCCTTTATTTCCTCCTCTTCATTTTCTAACAGATGTGGGTAATAGGCACTTCGAAGTTTGGGAAATTTATGAATTTGAGCTTGTATATCGTCCCAACTCCAATACTCCACCTGGTATTCTGTTTCTTCTGATAATTTCGCTGCCAAATCTTGAACCTTGCCATATTTCTTGGTAGTGGCAGCCAAGATAAATCGTTTAAAAGAGAAGGGCAGATTTTTAGCTTCTTCTAAACAATCGAGTAAAGTGTTATATAATTCATTAGCCAACTTGTTATCCTGGTTGGTATCATATAGGCTACGTTTTTTACATTGAATAACCGTACAAATATTTTCTTCTGTTGAGAAAACATCGATTCCAAATTGAGGTTCACGACCAGACGGTTTATACCTTTGGAATGAAGTGGTATTATGAATTTTGTTGAACAGATCAGTAATTAATTCTTCGAATTCTGTACCTTCATTCAAGGGTTCGTATTGGAAACTCATTTAATTTTTTTTGAGACAAGGTTGAAAATGGGCATAACTAAATTTGGCCAGCGTTCAAGCAAAATGCAATTGAAGAACACAGTTACATTACCCCTCAATCTTGATCATCCTTTCCAAAATATTGTTCAGCTTCTTTCAGTAATTCGAGGGCTTTCCCTCTATCATTATTCATTTCATTTAAGAACTCATGACCGCCATTAAATAAAGATATAGTTGATTCCAGTTTTGCATAGGCATTCATAGCAGAAGAACTGATGTTCAGATTTAAAAGTGCAATCCTTTCAATATTGGATAATTCATTCAACTCACTTTTTTCTTGAATGTAGATTTCGCTTGAAGATTTTGCTTCTTTCAAAGCAACGTAAGTATCGTATATTGATTCAATTTCCTGTTTATTAAGTTCATTCATCCGATCCAGGTAGTTGTCATAGACCTCACAGGAAATCTTTAAACAAAAATCAGCAACAAAGTCAGGGTGACCGATATCATTTTCACCCTTCTTCATAACTCCATTCAAATACCTGAAATTCTCCTTCATTTCTTTGAAGATCATAGCCTTGATATTTCGCTTTTTCCTGTTGAGTTCTCTTTGCTTGTCAAAAAAGCTAAGACCATAACCAAGTACAAAGGTCATAATGGGGAGCAAGATATTTATGAGTTCTTTAAAATTCATCATCGATGTGCTGCATAAATTTACAAAACACTCCCTATCATATTTCATTTTATAATAAAATATATATATGCAAAATTACGCAAGGCACCGATATTCAAATGCATGTTTTTCTTAATTTCGGGCATCAGTGCGTGGGTAAATAGAATAATTTTATGGCTACCTGTTATAAATGCGGTTGTTCCGGGGCTACTTTCAGACGAACAGTGCAAACGGGTTATTCAGTTAGTTCCTGGACAAGCAAACGATCCTCCGGTTCAAGCACAAGAACCAATTATGGAGTTCGGTCGCTGTGCGAATCTTGTGCAGCCAGTGTCGATAAGTGGCGACATATCAAGTGGTCATTTTATTATTTGGTAATTGGCATCATATTGCTTTACAATATTTTCAACTGATTTGTACGATGACATCCACCAGATCTGTATGGGCTTCTGTTGACGCATGGAAAAAGGTAAAGTGGACAATGTTTGCTGTGGACATTTTACTTGTCCTCTTGTTGATTTACAGTTCTCAGGGTAAGGGCAATACGGATAAGTCTCCCTCCCGTCCTCCTGACACCAATGCTTATGTGACGGCAGAGCATGGTTTGCGGTTAAGAACAGAACCGAATGATACCGCAGCAATACTTTTATCCATCCCATCCGGTGGTTATGTTGAGGTGCTTGCAGAAGATGGCCCGGAACAAACCATAACAGGCCAAACGGCTAATTGGTATAAAGTCAAATTTGGAAAGGAAATCGGATGGGCCTGGGGTGGTCTGATTAAGAGAATAGACTAAACTAAACCATTTTAATAATTCATGTTACCGGCAATCAGATAAATGGCAAAAGATAAAGGAAAAATACTGGAAATGGTGGTTGCAGAGATCGAGCAGCTCCTGTCAGATTACCCGGATACTACCATTACGCAAAGAGCATTTATTATAGATACCGAAGGCTGCCGGTGCGAGATCGATATTTTGGTGGAGGTTACCATCAACCGAAAAAAGCTGAAATATGCCTTTGAATGCAAGAACTGGAAGCACCCGGTAAAAAAGGCAGATATAGTAGTGTTTCAGGATAAGATCAAAAACCAGGGCATCAAAGGTTGTTTTGTCACTACCGGCAAGTACCAGCAAGGAGCCATCAAAAAAGCGAATGCATGGAATATCGACCTGTATAATATTCTCACCGCCCAACAGCCCAAGTTCGAAAAGTTCATTGCATTCCACAATTGGTATAAAATAGCCGGATACATTTTTCATCTGGATGAAGAACCAAAATCTGATAAGGTGGATGAAGCCAATTTATATTATGGCCCTGAAAAGATTAAAGTCCCTACTCCCAAGTTGGCTGAAAGCATTATCCAACCACAAGTTGAACAATACATAAAAATGCATCGCTCTGCCATATTCAGAGATTTCTGGAGTGTTGACGGAGAGGAAGTTGACATCCAGACCCTCCAGCCAAAGGTTTTCGATTTTCACGGTTCACTGACAAATGTATATATTAAGTGCGAAGAAGAATATTTGCCCATAAATGAAATTACAGCAAAGGTCATTTTCCAGATCGATTCCAGTGAGTCTGGAAAGGCTGACTGGCATTTGCTGCAAGAAAAGGATAAGCAATCCCCATTGGCAGGGTTCAGCTTGGTTCCGTTCAATGTCAATGATGAGGACTCCATCCTCCAGATTACCAGACTGGACGGTGAGGATAAATACCGATATACGCTCACGGTCGGAAGTGGAAATGACAGCCAACGGATGGAGTTCGAGGATTTGGGAACATTGCCTTCGGATATGAAGATCAGGATCACCAAGCCGAAATCAAAAGCAAAGCAATAGATAGCATCTATCCTAATTTGAATGATAAGTTATGCTGAACGACACTATCGTATTTGAAAACCAACGCAACCAGGAAATCCTGACATTGGTATTTGACGTATTTACAGCAAAAGATATCGATCCTAAGTTATACAAGGAAGTAAAACAGATATGCATGGATTTTGCACAACGGACTAACCGCAAAAACAATGAAACATGGTTGAAATTAGGACATTTATCTAAAGAGGACTTTTTATATTATATAGGCCATAGCGGGAAAACCGGTAATGGAATCGGCACTGCTGTGGTTGAAAGAGCATTGGCACTATTGGTATCAAAATACATTCTCATGCAGGATGATTTTTTTGGTCTACAAAAGGTGTACTATCCTAACACGAATTATTTGCAATACCTGCACAGAAACAGGTTAGTAACAAATCTTTTGTTTGGGTATCGGTCTATTATCCCACGATATAGAAGTTCCGTTTTTAAAATTATTCATCACACCAAAGAAGGGGATCAACATATTGGAACAGGTTTTCTGCTTGGAGTAACAGTTGAAAATGAAATTAAGCAGATAATAATTACCAATAAGCATGTGGTTGAAAACGCAGAATCCGTTGAAGTATTGGATGCAGAAAACAAACCTATCACATTTGGTGAACCCGAATTATCTGAAAATGAAGATTTGGCCTTAATCCCTTTACCTGTAAAGCTTGACTGTACCACTTTTTTGTTCAACCTTGATATTGTGGTAATGGAGGAGATCATTACAATGGGATATCCTTCCGTTCCCCGAACTAAAGACTCTTATCAGGTTTGTCATCGAGGAGAGATCAACTCCGAGATAGAAGACTATTACGGCCATTCATTGTTCCTTTTCTCCTCCAAAACATCTTCCGGCAATAGTGGCAGCCCAATTTTAGATCCTCTTGGCAGGGTTGTAGGTATTGTCACTGAAGAATTATTTGACCCCAACGAGTTTATGAAAAAAGGAAAGCTACCATACTATGCAGGGATTCCATCGAAAGTAATTGTGGAATTTCTATCAGAAAAGTTGAAAGTACAATTCAGTTGACCATCACCAAAGTTTGCTCATAGTTTTAAAAAGTAAATGATCATGGATATAGAAGGTAAGTCAATCGTAATTTTTGATTCTAACGCTTATAGAAATTTTGTAAGTGGAATTCCAGAGAATGAATTGAAAGACAGAGTAGATAAACTCATTGAGTTAGAAAAGCAAAATGATATCATCAGTCTAATGAGTCCTATTGTATTGTCAGAACTCATGGCACACTTAGCTGATCCTTCTGACACTGCCTACAATAAATGTAAAAATGCTGTTAAAGCACTTTATTGGCATTGTGGTGATGAGCAGGAATTTCGAATGTTGGCAGACCCGGAGCTAATATTGTGTAAATCATTTTTTGATATGACTGTTCAAAGCAGAGAAGATTCAGTTCTCTACGCAGGTCAGGTGGCATCACAAATAGCAGATGATGACTCAGAAGCAAACATGGAGAAATTTCGACCCATTTTCCGGCAGATCAGAGACCATGTATATCAAGCGGAAATAAATTTTGCAACTGATATCCAGGCGGTAATAAAAGAAATTGATCCGGATGGTTCTGAATGGAGACTATTTGAGTTAGACGACAAAAAGCGCAAGCAATTTCTTGATCATCTAAATACGACAACTTTTGAACATCAAATAGGTTTGGGATTTGCATTACGGGCATATTTGCTGCTTGTAGAACATAATCTGATCACCGTTGATCCAAATTTTGATCTGGTTTCAAGGGCAAAAAAAATAGCTGACCTATTTAAAGCAGCTATCGAACTCTACAAAGAAGTTTACAGAAGAATAGTTAACAGTGAATTTAACTTGTTCGAAAAAAGCAGGGCAAATTTCCTTTGGGATATTCACTTAATGTTCTCCATTGGAGATGAAAAAGTAAAAGACTGTCCTTTGTATTTTGTAACTCATGATAAAGCCATGTTACAGGCTGCTGAAAAGGTCGGTCACAATTTAAGAGTATTCACATTAACCGAATATCTGGAATACTTGGGTTTTGAATAACAATGTTTGTTTCCTAAGCAATTTCTAAATAAACATCCTCACTTGCCCTAAGCAGTAGTGAGGATAAAGCAAAAAGGGGCTGATTTTCGCTTGAAAAATCAACCCCTTTTCCGTGCCCAGGGCGGGATTCGAACCCGCACGCCCGTAAGGACACCGCCCCCTCAAGGCGGCTCGTCTACCAGATTCCGACACCTGGGCAGATGCAGTAAAACTTGACGTTACAAAATGTTTTACCTATGTTTGACCAAAATTTTAAAAACCAAAAATCAGCGTGTAAAACATTGCAAATCAAACGATTATTTAAAGAACAATTAAGAACCAAAAGCCCCTCAACCATGCTTGTCTACCAGTTCCAACATCTGGGCATTACAAAATCAATATTAAGCTTGCATGTCAATTTCCCCACCTGCCCTCCGTCAATTCACAATGGTGAGCAAATGGGCATCAACTTACAGCCCTCCAAAATTAAATAATCTCGAAATGAAATGGAAATGCCAGGAGCTCGGCCAACTCTTTACCGACTTTGATCAGGTCTTCGTCGTCTTTTTTGTGGCGCCAGGTGATGGATACTTCCCGCCCGCTTTCGAATAATTTGTTCAGCATCGCGATGAGCTTGTAGAAGGATTTGATGGAGGTGGAGTGGAAATAATCCAACTGAAATACCAGGTTGGTATGCGGGTTCGGATCATCACAATATTCCTGGAAAGCATACTCTACGGGCATGTAAAACTCGATGGTATCCTGAGGGTAAGAGTTGCCCTTGATCTCGAAAATGCCCAGCTCTTTATCAAAATGGACACTCGGCGTGGACCGTGTCGGATTAATTTTCAAGGGTAACATAAATCAACGCTTCAGGAATGCTGTCCGAACTTCAAACATAAGACTTTTTTCGATATTTTTTATGTAAATATAAATATACTATTTACATAATATATCAAAGTCACCTCATGATTCCGAAGAAATGACGAGGTAGGTTCGGAAAGCGAAACGATTTACAATATTTAGTGATAACAAGTATCCATTCGATCAGCGAGATATAACCTACAAAATTCTCGGATACCCTTTTATTCGTATGTTTGAATGGCGTAAACGGTTTTTAGCCACGGATGGAGGGTAATTATCTTTGACACAAAAATGACATAGCACCCTATACAGAGCCTCCCACGGGACTCGAACCCGCGACCTGCTCATTACGAATGAGCTGCTCTACCAACTGAGCTAAGGAGGCTTATGGTTAAGATTTACCTGCAGGCTCTACAGCCTTGTTTTCTTCCTTGGGCTTCGGAATATCCAATTTCATATGCAGCAGGAGATCATGGGAGAAAGATAGCATTTTTTTGACCTCATCGGTGCGGGCCAAACGCAGGTAATTGAAGATCATCAATGCTTCACCATTACTTTCAATATGATGGATCTCATGCTTTTCTATAAAATGGATAAGATCGTCATTAAAGAATTTCCGGATAGCTGCCTCATCCTCTCCCATCAGCAGGAACCTCCGTGTGAATTCGGGGTGCTGCCGGAAGTTGATCGCCTTGAAATCGCCAAATGCCCTGACTTTATCGAAGATCTTATCAAAAAACCCTTCCCGTTCGATGGTAAATTGCGGGATCTTAACCGGCAGATGAACCACATGTACAGTGGTGTGATAAACTTCCGATGACAACAAGGCGCCTTCATCAAAAATAATGTCCGCACTTTCCCAGTCGACATGATTATCGGTATCTGTTCCACGGAGGGCATTGGTTTTCCGTTCAATAGGCCTTGAATCGAAAAAATGGAAATTACGGAGCGAAGAGGTATTCCAATCCACTTCTCTTCGGAACGACCACCCGTTTTCATTAGCCAGTTTTTGCAAACGTATCTGCCGGGCGGTTATCTTCTTCCTGATGGGTCCGGTGATGATCTTCATGGCTCTGTTATGGCTGGTTGAGGAAACATGGTTGTCCAATCCGATGATCGACACATGCCCGCCCTCGTGATCCTGGATGCGCTTGTATTCAATGACATTTTCCATGACCGTAAGATCTACCAGCCTGGTTTGTGACATATCTATACTCACCGTAGACCCGGAAGGTATTTGCTCCAGCAGTTTGTTGAGGTGCAAGGTCGACAAGAAATTGGCTACGCCTCTTAATTTCACATCATAGGTTCCATTTTCCCGGGCATAAACTTTTGAACCGGACTTGAATATCATTCTAAAAAAACCCAAAACCCCCACTCTTGCCAGCAACATATGCAGCACAACGGTGATCAATATACCACCCATAATACCATATAAGAGATCGGTAAATAGGGTGATCACCAGGGTTGACGTCAGGAACAACAATTGTTCGACGCCCTGATCATAGGCATGTTTGAAAACTTTGGGCGAGGCCAGTTTAAAACCGGTATGAACCAGGATGGCAGCCAGCGCAGCCAGCGGTACGTTTTGTAAAACCGGGGCAAGGATCAAAATGAAAAGGATCAGTAATATCCCATGATACAGATTCGACCACTTGGTTTTAGCATTGTTATGAACATTCACCGTGCTTCGGACAATTACCGTAATGATCGGCAATCCTCCCAAAGCTCCGGATACCATGGTACTGGCTCCAACGCCGATCAGATCCTTATCAAAATTCGTAACCCTTTTATAGGGATCCAGCTTATCCACAGCTTTGGCTGAAGCCAGGGTTTCCACGGAGGCGATCATGGTGATCGATAGGACCGTCAACCAAAAGGCACCGGTACCGATCTTGGAAAAATCGGGGTATATGATGCTATCCAACGGATTTCCTGGAATATTGATCAGTAAGGCCGGACCGATCTCATAATCGAGTCCGAAAAGTGAAAGCGTATGATCTTCAAAGAAGTTAAAAGCAAAGACAAAAGGGATCGATAATACCAACACCCACATGGGCGCCGGCAAAAAATGGAAAAACTTATAGCTGATCTTAGCGTGAAAGATCAATAGCAGGATCCCCACCAGGGAGATCACTAACACAAATGGGTTGGCATTGGGAAGCTGCAAAATAATATCTCCCAGGATCGCCATGGTGCTTTCACCGTCGGAAGTGGTGCCGAGGGCCACATGGGCCTGTTTAGCAAAGATGATCACCCCGATAGCAGCAAGAATACCATGAATAACGGAAGAAGGGAAAAAGTTCGCTAGTTTGCCCCATTTCAGCAACCCCAATAATACCTGGATCGCCCCGGAAACTACAATGGCAGCCAGTAAATAATGCAAAGCACGACCTGAACCGTCATCCAGGGCGGCAATCCCTGCGAGGATCACCGCGATCAGGCCAGCAGCAGGGCCATTGATAGCCATGTGGCTCCCTCTGAAAAAGGTAGTGACAATTCCTCCGATAATGGCAGATAGTATCCCTGACATTGGAGAAACACCCGACGCTACGGCAATACCCAATGCCAATGGCAAGGCAACCAAAGATACACTGACAGCAGCGATCAGATCACTGCGCCAATTTTCTACCAGCCCTTTAAAGCCGGTTGCCGGTATTTGAATTGGCGTACTCATAGGGTTAGGGATTTTGTTTATCCTTCAGATAAAATTCGAATACCTAAAGTGTTCTTGCTTAATGCCTTGGAATTAAAAATTGGGGTTCAGTAAGTATCCCGGATAATAAAAATATTAAAAAGTATTGAAGATTCCGCTTTGGTTTTAAGAAAATGCTTCAAAAAATTTTATGAGCAGGGTCATTAAATCGTTGAAAGTGGTAACGGTAATGGGTAGTGTAGAGAAGGATTAAAGGATGGAGGGATTTATAGCCAATCCTTAATTCTAAGGATAACCTGTTACTGATTTCTAAGGATTGTTCATATATCCATTTAGCAAGAACTTTACAATCATAAATATTTCATTATACATGTTTTTCATGATGCAATACAAGGCTAAATATGTGAATTGGACATACCTAATACTAAGTATGATGAATCCTGGTCATGATGGAAAATGGTAACCAACCTATTCAAAATGATCCTTTCGGCCCCAAATTTTCGAATCTTTATTTCTTTTATTATCCTGTTCTTGCCTTCACCAATCTTTGCCCAGACACCTGAAAATACCTCACCCTTTCATTTTGATGGAAATCTGGAATTGACGGCAAGTTACCAGGAAAGACCATCCGTGTCCAAGCGACTGGGTAAGAACTTTACCGAACGGTTCCTTCTTTCTGCTACTTTATCAGACGGACAACATTTTACCATGCCCATGCAAATGATGTTGACGTCGGAACCAACTTCTTATCCAGCGCCTCCGGCTGATGTAGAGGAGTACCTAATGGACCCGGCTAATCTTATCAGCATAAGGCCAAAATATAAGTGGTTCGAAGTTTCCCTGGGAAGCCAGATTCCTCAAAAATCCTCATTGGCTTTGGGTAGCCGGCCATTCTTCGGGACAGGGATCACCTTAAATCCAGGCAAATTCATTTTTTCCTATGCTGGGGGAATCTCTCAAAGAGCATCAACGCAGTTTGCGGATCCTACACAGGTTATCCCTCGGGCTGCCTATGCAAGAAAAACCAGAAGATTAAGCTTCGGCTATGGAAAACTTAATTTTTCGCATCTTCATTTTAATCTAACCAAAAGCTTAGATGACACCACTTTAGTAGACAAACCAAAAGTTGAAATCTGCGATTCCATTGAAAAAACCGACAATACCATACATGAAGATTGCAGAAGTATTGAATTACTTCCAAAGCATGAATTGGTTTTGAGTATAGATTATCGGCTGAATATCAATCATAGGTACTACATCAAAGGTGAAATTACGGGTACGGCATATTCTGCCGATAGCCATGCAAGTAAGGTAGGTTTGAAATGGCTAAGGCCAATTTTCGTGACGAATGTGGCAACCATGCGCGGATTCGCAAATGAGCTAACCTTTGGTAAAAAGGGGAAATTCTGGGATATGAGCCTGCAATATGACCGAATAAACGGTGGTTTCAAAACCATGAACCAACCATATGTAAGCGCAGCAACAGATCACGTGAAGGTGAATAATAATTTTAATGCGTTCCAAAACAAACTGGTACTCAATAATACGTTCGGCATTCAATTTCGAAATCTTTCAAATAAGAACCAACGGAATAGTAACATTTTCAGCACGATTAATTTGACAGCATCCGTCACAAATTCGCTCAGTTTGAATGCTACTTTTTCAAACTATTATTCCCGTGCAAAACATATTATCGACATCGATACAAATTCCATTTCAACCGACAACATGGTTAACCTAGGTTCTTTTACATTTTCTCCTTCTTATATCTTATACAATAGCAAACATTTTCATTATTTCTCTACCATTTTTTCTTTAGATATAACTGGTGCGGATTATATTAATTTAACAATCAACACAAATACGGAAGAAACAACCTCAAGAACAAATTCCAATACAACTTCACAATCAAAAGGGCTGACTGTTTTATACAGGCTGAAAAAGCTCAAAAAACCCATTTCAATAGAGTTGATGGCTAATTCGTTCTACTTCATATCCTTTGGGTTGAACGAGCAAGCCGAAAGAAAATTATATACTACCAGAGTAAGTGTAACCTATAAACACCCGTCAAAACAGAGTGCGATTACAGGCAGAATAGGTGCAAATTATGTGGAGCATAACAGGCAAAGCAACGTTATAGCCATTAGAAAAATTATTGGTACGTTGGTTATTCACCAAAACCTGAGTGAAAAACTCAAAGCCAAGGTTTATTCGTCTATTCGAGTACAAAACCGTCATAATCCACAATTTCCACAACGAATTGCTGTGGCATATACATTCTGAAAAGCGCTTTATGAAAAAACTATTCATAACCATTGGAATACCTATCATTACTGTATTTTCAGAAAAGGGGTTGGGACAACTTCCAAAACCCATGCAGCTACAATTGATACCTCCAAACCTATGTCCATTTATAACGAGCTATGAAAACTTGAATGGAACTGCTCTTCTGATTATAAATGATAATCAAATGCCAGCATACCAAGGCCAATTGGTTGTAAAGGTGTATGATGAAAAAGATATATTGATCGCATGTTTGGTACAAAAAGAACCTTTCAAGGTCGATCTCTCCAGCGGAATGCTAGTACTGGATCTGAAAAATGAATTTGCTATATCAGATTTTATGCCGTATTACCCAACTAATATTGACCTTACCATTAAAAGAACTGGAAAGGTTCCACCGGGTAAATACACCGTTTATGTGTATTTGATAAAGGATATTAAAGACTCAGAGCCTAACTGCTCCACCGACCTGAATCAAAGGCCGGATACTTATTTAGCGATTAAGAGTTTCTATTTCACAACCATTCATCCTCCTCAACTACTTAACCCACCCCTAGGAGCCTGGATAATGGATCAAATGAAAGCAACAACCCCTTTTAACTTTACAAAGATCCAACCTGATTGTCCGGAGATTGAGGTTAATTACCAGATCGAGATATATGAGAAGCAGCCTTGGCAGGGAATCGATGATAAAAACTGGAACAACTTTAGTTTTCCGCCTGTGTGTTATTGGGAAGCATTTCCCGGTCAACCCAATCTCCTTTCCTTCGATTGTTCATTCATTCCTGGGCAGGAGTATGTCTGGACAGTTAAATCAACAACGTTAATCAATGGAAAGAGCACACCCATCGGTGGGCCTGACGGCTATGCTGAAGCACGAACATTCATGGTTATTGATGATGTTCCTAAAAGTCAATATCCGATCCGCATTTTATATCCACCTGATCAAACAGTATTGCAGGAAACACAAACCAGGGCCATACATTTTCAATGGACCAATCCTGCACCGGTCGCCGATTTTTTTCTTGAATACAATATCCCCTTTTATGCGAGTGATTCACTGGGAAACATTCGGGAACGAATTTGGCAAGACAATGTGTTAGAAATCACCTCCTACACCTGGTTCCCAAACTTTTCCGATACTATTACATGGATTGCCTGGCAAGTATCCGCAACCCATGAGAACGGCGATACCATTGCCGTCTCCGATTTTTCTTTTTTTTCCATCGACCGATCAACCGATATATTGGAAATACGGGAAACACTCGATACTCTTGAAAACGTTGATACGCTTGAAAGGCATGAAGAACTTGTAACACTCAATACTCAAGAAACACCTAATACCCTTGATACCCTTACCCATATCATTAGGCCTGGCGATTATCTTAAAACTTATCAGGATTCGTTGATTGCCGCATGTCTATTCGAATATGGTATAATCCCTAGTTATTTAAGTATGCAGGAAATGCATCGGCTGAATCCTGAATTAGGAAAATTATCCACCATCAATAATTGTGATCAACTACAATATCCTGAACTTCCTCCTATAGATACGCTGGAATGGGAGAAGGGAAAGGCCAATGAAATGAACAGGATAGAAAATGAACGTCAGCAACTGAAACAGCATCAACAAGAGCTAAATGAATTAATCAATACACTGATCCAAAATATTGGACAGAGCCCGGATGAACCAATTTCTGACAGGGTTTTAGCAGATACCACCCAGGCTTTGATCCAAATGATGGAGCAAATAGAGACCAATGCCGAATCCATGGGCAGCCATCAATTAGAAAAGATCAATTCAACATTAGAATCGCTTGTGGAATTTACAGGAACTCAATTAAACATGATACCAGAAGATAAATCTAACGAACCTGAAGACTCTATACCGAATCCTCGTTCATCTAATGGAGAAGACAGCCCAGATCCGGAGTCTACACCAAAAAATGACACGATTTCGGAGGTACATGATACTGAGTTGGAACAGGGGAATGAGGATGTTAGTACAACTGCTTCCACCTATTGGCTATTTGTCATGACTAGTACCCTGGTTCAAGCGATGGAAGAATTCAAGAAAGCCTTACGTGCCCTTAGCGGAGAAAAGGCAACTGTGTTCCATGTATATGTACATACCCTTACAACGGCAGATAAAACCATACACGGGTCCGCAGTTTGGTATTGTCCGGATTCGCTGGATACCAATATCAGCTCTGATGAAATCAAGCAAACGGAATATGTCTCCTCACCGGGCCGGACCGCTTTCATGACTAATGGCGTAAGTTATCGGATTTGGGCAATTTTCAAGGGGGACGAAATTGGGAAGGAAGTAGCCGTAGATCCATATACTTTGCCTATGCCAAATAAAACAAAGAAGAATCAATCGAATATCAAACACTTTATGTTAAAGGTTCGCAATCCATCGACAGGAAATAGATCAAAATGAAAAGCTTTGAAAAACTTTTCAAGCTGGTATTAACATGCTGTTTGCTGATCATTGGGAATATCTTTTGTTTTTTATTCCATACCTTTTTGGATTTCGGCGAAGAGGTTTTAAGTATTTTTTTGATAACAACAGTAATCTGTTCGGTATTTATTATCGTAATTAGTAGCCTTAATATTCGAAAGAAGTATGTCTATCTCCTTATCGGAAATACTACGGTAACAGTAACATTTCTATTGTTTTTGGCCAGCTTCTTTTTTTTTCTCTGGATTAGGTCAATAACCCTCTATAAATTCCCTGAAAATTTCGAGAAGCAGACAACCTTTCTCATTGGAAACGAACTTTTACCCGGCGTGGCAGAAAAAATTCCGTCCGAAATGCAGAATGACCCCGAATTCCTATTAAGTCATTTTGGGAAACCCCAATATATTTGGACAAAGGCTTCCATAAACCTTCATAAATATTACCTAATCGGTTCCTTCATTTTGCTAGTTTTATCTGCTTTATTTTGGGCAAATTTATTGGTATACAAATTTTTCCTACATGGGTGGCAATGGAAAATAATAAAGCCATCAAAGGGAGAGGAACCTCTCATCCTTTTTCTGGCTGCCAACCCACCGAATACCGATCCCCTCGATCTCGAAGACGAAATACGTTCCATTGAAGAGCAACTCGATTCTACAAGCACTAGAGTCAAATTCTCCTTTAAGCTAAAATTGGGCGTCAGAACGGTCGATTTTCAAAAAGCATTAATGGATGAAATGCCATACTTGGTACATTTTTCCGGGCATGGCATGAGTAGTGATTCCAAAGTGGAGGGAATAATATTGAGAGGCCGAAATGGGAATCCAACCATGCTTAACGGCAAGGCTCTGGCAGATACTTTTAAGTTATCCAGGAAAACCATCCAATGTGTTGTTTTGAATGCCTGTTATTCGAAAACGCAGGCTGAATATATCGTTAAACATATTCCTTTTGTGATTGGCATGCCGGTAGCTATCGGGGATGAAACAGCTATCGATTTCTCCAGTAGTTTTTATGCCGCCCTCACCAGAGGGATGAAGATTCCTGATGCTTTTAATTGGGCCAAAACCAATTGCTATAAGGGGAACGATAGCACCACCATTCCGGTATTATTGTGCAAATCACCAAATAATTGATATTAAACTTGGCGCAAATAGCATTATGAAAGGCAAGATCCTTAGGCTCTCTTCAATGTGATGCCAATGCCCGAAACCAATCCGGCTTCCACTTTACCGATCAATTCGAAGCCCCCCTGTGCATTGACAGTCAGGTTTAATTGGATCTCATCTACTTTATAAGCACCTAAATCTGAGGGTATTTCCTGCAGTATATCCCGAAAATTCGCAAAAAATTCTCCAAAATGTCTGGCGAGATCTTCTTTGCTGAAAACCTTGCCAATAGCTTTTTGGCTAAATGATCGCTCATCTAAACCTCTTTGAGGTAACTGTTCCATACCCGGTTGAGTTTCATCCATGGTGATGATCCATATGTTATCTTTTTTACTCATTATTTTGATATTGTATTAGAAAAACATCTATTTTAGATAACTAAGCTAATGAAATGTTTTGAATAGTTCCTCCTTAATTCTACGGATATGCAGCACCTTAATTTATATGATTGAATTAGAGATTTAGCCTGCTGATCTTTGTTAAGTGAAAACTACGGAATGGCGAAAGGTATTTCCCTGAATATTGGATTGAATGCAGTAAACCCTTTATACTATAACGGTGATGAAGGAAAACTGAATGCCTGTGAAAACGATGCCATGGCTATGAAGGAAATAGCCATTTCGCAAGGTTTCGAGGAACCACGTATCCTAATTGGTTCAAGGGCAACGAAAAATCGCTTTCGGAAGCTATTAAATGATTGCAGGGAATCGTTGGAAGCCGGGGATCTTTTTTTATTGACTTTTTCCGGTCACGGGGGACAAATAAAGGATACAGAAGGTGAAGAAGCCGATGGAAGGGATGAAACCTGGTGCCTTTATGATGGTATGGTTACAGATGACGAGATTTATCAGCAGTGGCAGCAATTTAGGGAAGACGTTAAAATATGGGTCATTTCAGATAGCTGTCATAGTGGTACCGTAACGCGGGGGTTCTTCGACGAAAAAAAAGGTAGGAAGTTTCAGATGGGAAAAAATGACAGAAAGCGCTCATTTGATCCGTTAGGCATCAGAAGGTTGGATGCCAATATCCTCCCTTCGGAAAACCAGGTGTTGGCATCCGTTCGCCTTTTTTCCGGCTGCCGGGATTGGCAATATAGCCGCGATGGTCAAACTCATGGCCGGTTTACAGAGGCGCTGCTGACTGCATGGGGTGGTGGCAATTTCTTCGGAAACTATCAGGAATTCTTTGCCGCCATAGTCAAACAAATGTCGTATACACAGTTACCTGCTCATGGAATTCTGGGAAAGCCTAACAAGGTCTTTGATAATGCGAGACCTTTTAAAATATCATCATATTAATCACCTCTAAACCCAAGTAAGATGTTAGAATTATTTAAACCCAGCGTAACTCTGGTAAGAGATAATGTAAATGGTGAGTTAGAATATACCATTCATGTAACAACAATTATGGACCGGACAAACTATATCCCAGGTGGGGTCGAAACCATTCCTACAAGCCCGGAAAATGGTGTTTTCAAGGTCTCTCTGAAAGTGATTCAAAATGGCGTTGTAGATCTTGTATTAAAAACACCCGTCGTGCATACGGTTCCATTAGGAAATCTTCCGCTGGATTCGGAAAATCCATTGATCCAAGTAACGGTTGAACATCTTGGTAACAAAATCGGTAGTGCAATAGTCCATCAGGATGATGCGGATGACGGTGTAAAGCCGCTGTAAGGTAGTAGATATAGCAAGATGCATCCTCATTGATAAATGGTGCTCAAGAAGATATGAATATATGAAGTTTTTATGGCTTTCATACTATCTCTTAATCTATCCCCTGTGCTCTTATACCAGTGGCAACAATGAAATCCGGCATTTGCTAAATGATTTGAAAATAGCAAAAGCAGATAGTAACAAAGTCAACCTGTTAAATGATCTATCATGGGAATATAGAAAAGTAAATAACGACTCGGCCAAGATTTTAGGCCAACAAGCATTATTACTCGCTAGGAAGACAGGATTTACGAAAGGAGAAGCCGAAAGCCTGATCAGGATAGGTATAGCTGAGAGAAATATGGGTGATTATAAAGCTGCTGAGTTAATGTTTAAAAAAGCGCTGGATCTGGAGCGTCAAAGAAAAGATAAATATGGCATTGCAAGGGCCCATAATCATTTGGGCATCACCTATCAGAAGACCGGGCATTACAACTTTTCGGTCGAGCATGCCACACAGAGTTTAACGCTGTTCAAATCCCTGGGAAATAAGAAAAGTGAAGCCCAAGCATTGAACAGTATTGGAACCAGTTACAGGTTCAAGGGAGATTATGAATTAGCCATCGAATTTTACCTGAAAGCGCTAAAAATCCGGGAAACTAACGACGACCTTTCCGGAATAGCCGGATCTTATACCAGTTTAGGAAATGTTAGTGAGTTGCAAGGCGATCTTACGAAGGCTTTGAATTATCATGAAGAAAGCCTTTCGATCTACGAAGCCCTCCATAACAAATTTGGCAAAGCGACTGCCCATAATAACATTGGTAATATTCATTACCAATGTATAGATCTTAGCAAGGCCATGGATCACTATTTGGAAAGTATCCGATTGAAGAATGAGATCAACAATCTGTACGGTGCATCCGGTACTTATAATAACCTTGGCTTAATCTACCAACATCGGGGGAAAAATGAAATAGCCCTTACATTTCATCAAAGAAGTCTGGAATTGAGAAAGGCTTCAGGAGACCAATATGGGATCGCTGCATCTTACAAAAATCTGGGTAAAACCTATGCACAATTGGGAAAAGATAGGCTCGCTTTGGAAAGTTATATGTCAAGCTATCAGTTAGCTCAAAAAATTGATGCCCGGTTTATATTATTGCAATTGTTTACAGAAATAGCAGAAATCTATCACCGGCAGCAAAATGATCAAAGGGCATTTGAATACAGTAGGAAATTCATTCAAATGCAAGACAGTATCGACCAGGAATTAAGAGCAGCAATGATCTTACAGACGAGGTATGCGGAAGAAAAAAACAGGACTATGCTTCAGGAAGAAGAATCCCAAAGAAAAAACCTGCTGATCTATGCCTTGTGCTTAGGTCTCATCCTATTGTCAATCCTGGTAGCATTATTGATTAAAAGTAAACGCCAACAACAAAAGATCATGCAAGCGGAAGAACAAGCTTTAGAAGCAGAAAGGAAGGAACAAATGAAGCAACAGGAAATCGATAATTTGTTAAAAGAATTAGAACGAAAATCAGTAAGTGCCATGATAGAAGGCCAGGAAAAAGAAAGAATGAGGATAGCACGAGATTTGCATGATCAATTGGGTGGAATGCTGTCGATGGCAGCAATCCACTTCAAATCCATTAAGGAAAACATTGATCATTCTTTGCATGAAGAAAATCAGGAACAATACGAAAGAGCAAATCAGTTACTGGACGAAGCCTGTGAAGAAGTACGCGCCATTTCCTATAACCTGGAGGCTGGTAATTTGAAAAAGTTTGGCCTTGAATCAGCATTAAAGGAATTGGTAAAAACCGCTAAAGTCACCCAAAAATTGAAGATCAATCTGCTCATTCACGGTATTAAAAATAAGCTCGATAGTCATCAGGAAATCAATATTTATAGGGTCGTTCATGAATTAGTCATTAACATTTTGAAAAATGCCAAAGCTTCAGAGGTGACCATAAAACTAATCCACACGCATAACAAAATTAACATAACTGTTGAAGACAACGGAATCGGTTTTGATAGGAATGATCCTTCGTTTAAACCGGGTTCCGGACTAAAAAATGTTAAAGCACGCGTAAAGCACCTCCATGGAACCCTTGAAATAGATACCGGAAAAGGTAAAGGTACAACCATTTCGATAGACCTGTTGACTAAACTCAATTAGAAAAATTTAACCCAAAAATTCCTTACAATCATGATAAAGATAATAATTGCTGAAGATCAAAAACTTCTCCTGGAAGGCCTGACGGCATTATTAAGCAAGGAAACAGAAATAAAAATAGTTGGAGAAGCTATTAATGGGAAGGAACTCCTTGAATTATGTGTTAGAGAAACGGTAGACTTGATCCTGATGGACATAAAGATGCCGGAGATGGATGGTATTGAAGCGACCAGGATAATCTGCAAACAATATCCGGCTACAAAAGTATTGATATTAAGCAATTATAATGAATTTGGTTTGATCGTGGATGCATTGAAGGTCGGGGCGCATGGTTATATCCTGAAGAATACCAGCAAAGGCCAGTTAATGGAGGCTATTAGGAAAATTATGACAGGAGGGCACTATTATGACGACGCAGTCACTAAAACCATTTTAGAAGGCCAAAGAAATCAACCGGAACCACTATCGCCAAAGATATCTATTACTAAAAAAGAAATGGAAATACTCAAGTTAACTGCCGAAGGATATACTTCCAAGGAAATAGCACAAATGCAAAATATAAAGGAGAGTACTGTCAATACGCATAAAAAAAATCTTTTGGACAAATTTGGTATGCCCAATGCAACAGCTATGGTTAATCAAGCACATTTGGATGGATATTTCGATAAAGCGTAAATTAACCAAATGAACTATTCCCAATGCATATTTGATCTTCCTCCAACAATAAGCTTTCCTTTCGGGCAAAGGTATTTATACTACCTCACCTGGGGAAAATGCTTTCTGATCTCAAAAAACAGGATTAACATCTTATGGGTCCCGGAATAAAAAAAAGCCCTTGCGCAATGCGCAAGGGCTTTATCTTCATCGGTGATCCAGCTGGGGCTCGAACCCAGGACCCACGCCTTAAAAGGGCGTTGCTCTACCAGCTGAGCTACTGAATCGGGGCAAAATTAAAACATTAATTGAAAAAATATCAGCCCAGCCCATAATTTTCTATAAAACTGCCGACCGCCATATTCCCGGAAGAAACGGATGAATTTATTCCTTATTTTTGCCGCATTGCGGGCGTGTCCAAAATCCATAGGGCGGAATCGGAAATCCCGCAAGATCCGCTCATGCCATCGAAATATCCATGAAAGATTTTTACCGTGGAAAAGTAGTGATCATCACCGGGGCATCATCCGGTATCGGAAAAGCCATAGCCGAAAACCTGGGTGGTTACGGGGCGAAAGTGGTACTGGCGGCCCGCAATGGGGAAAAATTGCAGGCGGTGGCGGAAAAGCTGGGCCAACAGGGCATTGAAACACTCATTCAATCCACAGACGTCAGCAAAGCGCAAGATTGCGAAAGGCTGATCCAGGCAGCTATGGACCGATTCGGCAAGATCGACATCCTGGTCAACAATGCCGGCATATCCATGCGGGCCCTTTTTGAAGAAGTGGACCTGAAGGTATTGCAGCAACTCATGGATATCAATTTCTGGGGCATGGTCTATTGCACCAAATTTGCCTTGCCATATCTATTGGAAAGCCAGGGATCCGTCGTCGGGATCTCCTCCATTGCAGGGCACCGGGGCTTACCCGGCAGGATCGGTTATTCCTCTTCAAAGTTCGCCATGCAGGGCTTCCTCGAATCCCTGCGAACGGAAAACCTGAAAAAGGGTGTACATGTGCTGGTGGTCTGTCCGGGATTCACCCGTTCGAATATCAGGAATACGGCCTTGAGCAAATCCGGCGACAGTCAGCAGGAATCGCCATTGAAGGAAAGCAAGCTGATGAGCGCCGAAGAAGTCGCGGAGCGGACAGCCCAGGCCATCAAACAACGAAAAAGGGACCTGGTATTAACCACCCAGGGAAAGCTGACGGTATTTTTCAATAAATGGCTGCCGGCCTGGATGGACAAAAAAGTATATGATCACTTTGCCAGGGAAAAGGATTCTCCTTTAAAGTGATCCACCCGGAAATTCCTGGTAAGTTTTCACCTTTCCTTTTTCATAGGTGATCTTTTTGATGGTATCTCCCGCTTCATTGAACACGATCACCAATCCTTCTTCCCAGCCATTTTTATACTCCGTCAATTCTTCCAAAGCGCCGGAGGGAAAATAATAATGCCATAAACCGTTTTCCTTACCCTTTTCAAACTGGCCTTTGGCTTTCATTTGACCGGTATCATAATACTTTTTGTAATCCCCTTCTTCCAGACCATCCACATAACGAACCACTTCTTTGACCGCACCGTTGGGATAATAGTATTGCCAGATCCCTGTCAGCACACTTTCCACATAATTCCCTTCCTCTTTTAATTGGCCACTGTTATAATAGGATTGATAAAGGCCGTCGAATTCATCCTGTTTATAATTTTCCTGAACCGTCACTACTCCTTTTTCATTTAGCAATTTTCTGACACCCTGTAATTTTCCTTTGTCGTAATGAGCCTCCTCCATAAGATTACCATTGGGATCGTAGAACCGGTAGGGTCCGTGCGGTTGAGCTGAATCCGATTCCTGGATGGTAAAATAGTGTTCTTTAAGCTGCTGTTCGGTTTCATCATAGTAAGTTTTAACCTCTTCGCGCACCGGAGCTGTGGAACAGGCCATCAAAACGCTAAAAATGATAATTTTGTGTGGTCTCATAAGGCAAACCCGCTTTTAAAGACTAAATTATCAAAAATGGAGATGGAATTAAAAAAGCTGATCGAAAAGGCATGGACAGACAGAAGTTTGTTAACCGATACCGATACCAAGGTGGCGATCGAACAAGTGATCGAACTGCTCGACACAGGCACCTTACGGGTAGCCGAACCGGTTGGTGGCGGCTGGAAAACGCATGAATGGATCAAAAAGGCGGTGATCTTGTATTTCCCTTTGCGGCAAATGACGGTAACCGAGGTCGGGATCTTTGAATTCCATGACAAGATGCGGTTGAAGAAGAATTACCAGGCGCTTGGCGTCAGGGTGGTACCTCATGCGGTGGCCAGGTATGGCGCTTTTCTGGCCAGGGGTGTTATCATGATGCCCTCCTATGTTAACATCGGCGCATATGTAGATGAGGGGACAATGGTGGATACCTGGGCAACGGTAGGTTCCTGTGCACAGATCGGGAAAAATGTACACCTGAGCGGTGGGGTCGGTATCGGCGGTGTGCTGGAGCCTGTGCAGGCCGATCCGGTCGTTATTGAAGATAACTGTTTTATCGGTTCCCGCTGTATCGTGGTAGAAGGCGTGCGGGTGGCGGAGGAAGCGGTGCTTGCGGCAAATGTTGTCCTTACCAAAAGCACCCGGATCATAGATGTCAGCGACGCAGCAGCCCGTGAATATAAAGGCTTTGTGCCGGCAGGATCTGTGGTGATCCCGGGCAACTTTTCCAAATCCTTTCCGGCAGGCGACTACCAGGTCCCCTGTGCCCTGATCATTGGTAAACGAAAGGCTTCGACCGATAAGAAAACCTCCTTGAACGATGCCCTGAGGACCTATGATGTGGCGGTATAAGCGATTGTTTTACCAGGCTCATTCTCTATTTATCCACACTTACACTCCGCCCCTCCACCGGCTTACCGGTAAAAAAATGTTTATATTTGATGACCTTAAAAACCTATGCCATGAAAAAGACACTACTCGTATTATTTGTGCTATCGGCAGTAATTGCCTGTAAAAAACCGGAAGCTTGTTTCGACGCTTCCACCACTTCCCCCAAATTAGGCCAACCGGTCAGTTTCACCGATTGTTCCCAAAAAGCGGAACACTACCACTGGGATTTCGGCGACAATACCAGCAGCACCGAAACCAGTCCTTCCCACACCTATGAAGTGCCGGGCGCCTATACGGTAACCTTGAAAGTGGATAATAAGAAAAAGAAAAAAGAGCACTCCATCACCCAATCGATCACCGTAGCAGCGCCGACTAAAGCGGAGATCACCGGTACCTGGGAGAACTACAAATCGGTAGACGCCGACGGCGATGAAACGACGATCGACCCGCCGATCGACTGGACCTTCCGCAGCGACGATACCCTGACGATCGAAAATGATATCTTATCCTTTGAGTGGTCGGTTAGCGCCGATGCTTCGATCGATCTCGGGAGCTTCCAGATCTTTTCCACCTTTGCTATCGTGAAGTTTTATGATGACGAAATGGTCATCCGGGAAAAAGAACCTTTCTTCGGAGCGATGGTTGCGGATAATTATTACCGGAAAAAATAGATCGGTCTGAGCCTCACCAGTGAAATAATGAAACGACTTGTTATCGGGAGTTTATTACTGGCAGCTTTATACAGTTGTAAAAAGCCGGAAGCCTGTTTTACCGCTTCCTCGACAAACGTCAAAGTAGGGGAACCGATCACCTTCAGCGATTGCTCTAAAAACGGGGCGAATTACCTATGGGATTTCGGCAATGGAGAGACCAGCACGGAGGCGCGCCCGGTCTTTGCTTTTGAAACCTTTGGGACCTACACCGTCAGCCTGACCGTTTCCAACAAAAAGGAGAAAAGATCCCATAGCACCACATCGGGCGTAACCGTAGACATTCCCACCGTTGCCGAGCTTTCCGGAACCTGGTTCCGCTATAAGGAAGAAACCGAAACCGGGAGCATCGTAAATATCAGTCCGGAAGAAAAGTGGGAATTCCTGGACAACGATACGCTTTTGATCGACAATACCGACTATCCATATGTCCTGGATAGCGACGGCACCTTTCAGATCACCAACTGGCGGTTATCTACCTACGAGATCGTTAAGTTGTTCGGCAATGACCTGGTTATCCGGGAAAATGAGGTATCCCTCTTCGGCGGTCCGTATATCGATCATTATTTAAGGAGATAACCTGGGAATAATGAATGAAGAATTCAGAATGAAGAAGTGAATACACACTTCATCATTCCAAATTCCTTGTTCATTATTCGTCAATTTTCCTACCCCACTGTAACCTCCATTAGACATTCACCAACCGTATGTTGATTTTGATCGGAGCCGGTAATTGGCGGATCATGTCCTAGCCCGTATCTTTGGAGTTTTTATATCATTAAACACATCATTGTGCATAGGTATTGGATGTATGTATGCGGTTTAGTTATATGCTTAAGCGCCTGCAAAGGGCCGGCAGCATGTCTGCAACCCTCGACCAAAAAGGCAGATCTGGGAGAGGCGATCCATTTTAAGAACTGCAGCCAGGGTGGCATTAATCCGGTATGGGATTTTGGCGATAGCACGCAAACCAGCGAAGCAGATCCCACCCACCGTTTTGAAGCACCTGGACCCTTCGAGGTTTCGTTGACGATCATGAATAAACAGGCCAAAAAGTCAAGCAAAGCCACAGAAGTGATCCGCATCCGGCCACCCGTTGCCGAACAGATCACCGGGAATTGGACGTACTACAAAAAAGCCACCGGCGAGGGTATGGAATATGCTGTCGAGCCATCGGAAACATGGGGTTTTGATACATCAGGGGAGCTCCAAACCCCCCAACATAATTATCAGTGGCAATTAGATCCGAACGGCAAGATCGACCTGGAGCACTATAATATATATGCCACTTTTAAGATCGTCAAACTATACGAAGGGGAAATGATCATCCGGGAAGAGCTGGAATATTATCATTCGACCCAAATAACAGATCACTATTTCAAACGGTAAGCAGTGGGAATTTGGCAACATCCGCCGATAGACGGATCAACCTTCCTTGGCAAAAACGGAAAAATCAAAAGCCTTGATCTCTTCCAGGGATAATTCGAGATCCTTTCTGGCCTGATCCTGGGACATCCCTTTTTTCACCCGGTTATAATACGCTTTCAGCGCAGCCATCTTTCTCACGGTAATCCCGACAATGGGTTCAAACATCTGCTGATCTTCGTCGGCTTTACTTTCCCGGGAAGGTTTTTGCTTTTGTTCTTTCACGGTCTAAAAATACATTTTTTTTGATGCCACGCTCCTATATTTATCCACAATTATTCCACATATTTCAAGGGTTCCAATGGCCTTAGGGCCAGGGACAAAAAAAAACCCACAAAATACCGGAAGGTTTAATGAAAATCTCGTAAAGTCATGGTTAAGGAAGCCGGATGAGGTTGATAATCCTCTTGTTCTGCAAATGCAGAAAATCCCGACAAGCGCCCGGATCAAGTCCAAGAATTCCCGGGATTGAGGC
This sequence comes from Chitinophagales bacterium, assembly GCA_028278085.1. Taxonomy (GTDB): domain Bacteria; phylum Bacteroidota; class Bacteroidia; order Chitinophagales; family JANQFB01; genus JANQFB01. The sequence continues at coordinate 2,819 of JANQFB010000498.1, read as the reverse complement.
CCGCTCTAATTCTTCCGAGATGGTCCCTAAAGTTTGTCATGTTAGATTTTACAAACGCCAGTATCTTGTGGGTTATCGGTTCACCAATTGTGGTGTTATAATCTCTAACTTAAAGAACGATGATCAGTAACTAAAATATAACCGAATTTATGAAAATGCAAATTTATTTTAACCCGTCGGCAGGGGTGGCAGGTATAAGTAAAAGAGTTAGAATTAGTAACCTTTGGCGGGAACTATTGATATTCAAGGGTTAAAAGAACAAGTAGAAAAGAATTGTTAAACAATTGGTAAACTTTCTACTAATTTATCATTGTAAAGAGCCTACCAATATCTCCAAAACCCTTGTATTAACTGCAATATAGTACATTTTCCTCGAATGTGCTAATAAAACACGGGAAATGTGCTAATTAAGCCCCTTAGTGTTTATAAAACACCATTATTTTTTCCTTCCTTCATTTTTCAATCCTAATTTTGAATCGGCAACAGCCTAATTATATATAAGGGTTTATATATTAAAAATATACTGCCTTCTAAATTGATATTTTACAACATGTAAAAAAAGTCTATGAAGCGGAACAAGGAGCCGGAACAATTATTGAAGAACATCAGAAAACTCCGAAAATTAAAGCAACTAACACAAGAACAGATTGCAAGAAAAATCCACCTGGAAAGATCAACTTATTCCCGATATGAAAATGGTACTTATCCGCTTCCAATGGATAAGTTTTTCGACATAGCCTTTGTATTGGGTATGGAACCGGAAGAATTGATTTGTTACCCCTTTGAATCGAAAATACAAAGTGTATCAAATAAAGAATCCCAAAATGGACTAACTGACCAACAACCCGGAGAAGCCTTTTATATCCACCATGAACTAAAGAGTCTAACCGAAAAGGTTGGACTATTAGATAACAAATTAAACCGTTTGGTAGATGACCTGGATACTAAGGCCTTTTCCATTAGAGAAGTTCAGGTAAGATTAGGGATTTCATATAACACGGTCAAAAAGCTGATCAACAACCAGGAATTGAAAGTAAAGGATACGGACAAAAAAGGTGGCCGGATCTTGATAACAGCCAGATCATTGCAAGAATACCTGGAAAAAAGGGAGGCAGACGAAAACCAACACCGCAAAAATTACAAACTAAATTTCCACTAATTTATGAGGCTAGAACAAAAATTCACACTTCACGGATTCATGAACAAATACTTAGTTCTCCTGCCATTTTATAGCCCATAATTTAAGCCTAACATAAGATATAGCTTACTGCCTGCACATGTACCAATGCTGCAAACGGGAAAGCTATGTCCGAGAATAATCAAAAAAACAGCCCTTATCTACAAAAACTGAGAATTAAGAGTTAAAAATTAAGAAATAGCCATAATCAAATGAAAGTAAACCAAGTTTTGCCCATCAGTCAATCCCTACAAGCCATTGGCCGTTTGATCGGGTATTATCCTGACATAGCAAAAGCCATCGGTGATGTCAAAACAACTGTATTCCTATGCCAGTTCCTTTATTGGGAAGGAAAGCAGCATGATAAGCAGTACGGCATATACAAAACACAGGAAGAAATCTATAACGAAACCGGCCTGGGCCGCAGAGAACAGGAAAGAGCTAGGAAAAGGCTTAAATCATTGGGCATTCTCACTGAAACTAAAAGAAGTACTCCAGCAAAATTGTACTTCAAATTTCATTGGAATATCCTGGATGAAATTGTTTCGGATTATGTCTACAAAGTAGAGGAAGAACTAGACACAAGCTTTGTTGCTAAAGCTGACATTCAAGGATGTATGAAACTGCCAAACAAGGATGTACAAAACCGCAATACTGGATTGCACCAAACCGACAAACAAGAACGCACCAAAAGGCCAGACAAGGATGCACCAAACCGCCAACCTATATATAAGGAATCAGAGATTACTACAAAGAATACTACAAAGACTACAAACAATAAAGCGAAAAATGAATTTTCGCATCCTTCCCAAAGCTCGATTTTGGATTTTGAGTCCTCCACTGATCCACACACCGGGAAGGAAAAAAGAAAAAAAGTTGCGTCAAAAAAAGAAAAAGGAATCGTTCAGGCCGACATCCATTTGAACCGGGAATTGTGGGAAATGAAAACCCTGTTTGAAAGCAGCTTTTACCAGCAAAACGGACTCGCTTACAGTTGGGAAGCTAAAGACTGGAAGCACCTGAAAGGCATCCATGAAAAGTTATGTACACTGGAAGTCGATCAAGGGCAGGTCGGGGTAAAGCAAACCTTTGAGTTCATCCTAAATCACTTGCCAGAGTGGTACAAACAAAATGCCTTTGCAGTCCCGGCCATCAATTCAGGATTCAACATGATACTAACGCAAATAAAGAACCAAAAACATGAAACAAGATCCAACAACGGAGTTAGTGAAGCATATATCCAAAACATCGTCAACAACCTCACTGACCCAACAGGAGCCGACAACAGTTTTATTTAAGCAATACCAACACCTTAACACAGTGGATAAGGTATTGGACAATAAATTGCCCTCTTTGTCGGTGATCCAAAAGCAGGAAGGCGCAAAGGTCTTTGCGTTCATAAAACTGTATATCGCAGACTTTACCCGATTTGTGAATGTTAAAAATAACATGAACGAACCGCAGGTGGACATGACCGCCCAACTGATTTTTGAAGAATTCTATTTTCTGAACCTTGCTGATTTGCGCCTTTTCTTCCACAATGCAAAAAAGGGGAAATACGGGAAGTTGTATGACCGATTGGACGGCACAATGCTAATGAGTTGGCTCAATCGGTATGTGGATGAACGGATCGGTACGGCTG
>JANQFB010000482.1 GCA_028278085.1 Chitinophagales bacterium | reverse complement strand
CATCGGCAGGACATTTTACAGCATATTATATCAATGAAGACCCCGATTTGTTATATTCAAGAAGCATGATTTCCGACTCGATAGAAGAAGTCAGTTCCTGCGAATATTGGATGCTTGACAGAACATCCGGGAGTTCTGATGTAAGTGTAACTTTAAATTGGGATGATCCAAGAAGTTGCCATTTTGATGAGCTTTCTACCCTATTGGTAGCAAAATGGAATGGTTCGGAATGGATAAGCGAAGGAAATGCATCGACCACAGGAAACACAGGCTCCGGAAGTATTACATCACAAATAGTAAGTTCATTTTCTCCTTTTACAATAGCGCAAGGAAAACAGGAAGCACCAACAGAATTGTTAATACCAGATGCCTTTTCTCCGAATGGTGATGGAGCCAATGATATATTTTATGTGAGAGGAAGCAATATCATCGATATTCACCTTAAGATCTTTAATCGGTGGGGAGAATTGGTTTTTGAAACCCATAATCAATCTGTAGGCTGGGATGGTACTTTCAAAGGCAAGCCCCAGGAAATGGATGCCTATGTGTTTACACTTGTAGCGGTCAATACCAATAATGAAAAGCTGCAACGCAACGGAACTATTTTATTATTAAGATAAAGTTTTGCGGTATCACATCTAAAGGATATGACATGAAAAATGTAATTCTATTCGCGATGATTTTGATGATAGGCCCATCTGTCACATTCGCACAGGACATCCATTTTTCTCAGTTTTATAATTCCCCTCTAAGTTTGAATCCTGTACTAACCGGTTTGATGGATGGAAAAGTTCGTATTGGTGCAAACCATAGAAATCAATGGAAAAGCTTTGCATCTCCATATGTAACTTCAGCAGCATATGCTGATGCATTATGGTCTAACAGGTTAGGCACTGGAATTTGGGTTATGAAGGATGTTGCCGGGGGGAGTCTGTCTGTAACAAAAATTCAATTATCCGCAAGCTATCACAAATTGTTAAGTGATGAGTATCTATTGTCTCTGGGTTTCGGAGCGAATTGGACGCAAAAAAGTTTGGATTTTTCTGAGCTCACTTTCGACAGTCAAATATCCGATGGGGGATTTGATCGAATGCTGCCAAATGGAGAACCTATCAATGGGATAACCAACCTGAATTACTTTGATCTGCAAACCGGCTTAATGTTTGCATATATACCTTCCGAAGATGACAACATTTTCGTTGGTGCTGCTCTTTTTCATGGATTGAAACCTAAGGACACTTTTTACAACTCCAATAATGAATTGGGTTCGAGGCCGGTACTTCATGCTGGTGCACAGAAACGTTTCAATAGTTTTTATATACGCCCGGGACTAATGTATATGAATCAGAAAAATGCTCAGGAGTTTGTGACCGGATTATCTTTGGGTTACGACTTTATGCAATCGAGTGCTAAAAAGGGCTTGATCTTTATGGGTGCTTGGGTAAGGATGTTTAGTGCTATCATTCCGGTACTTGGTGTTGAATACGAAGGTATCAAGGTTTCCACCAGCTATGACCTGAACATTGGTGCTGTTGCAAGTTCCTTTAATACCTTTGGCGGTCCTGAGATCTCGATTATGTGGATCATTCCCGCACCCTCCAAAATAAAAGGTAAGGCGATACTTTGCCCTGGATTTTGAACCAAGGGAATACGGTTTATACATCTGGCTCTTCAAAACGAGATTGGGAAAATTATCTACGTTCCCCGAAACTAATGCAACATTGTTGCATTAGTAAGATTTTCTTGTAACTTTACAACATGACTGGAATACTCCCATATACTGCAACTTTTGTTTTGGGATTGTTACATGCATTTGAACCCGGACATGGTAAATCCATACTGGCAGCATTCTCTTTAAGACACACTAATTTCAAAATATTCACTTCGTTAATATTAAGCCTTTTTACATCTCATTTTTTGGTACTGGGCTTATTCGCAATCGGATTGCAAGCTTTATCCTCGACAGCGCCAGTTGAACATTATAGCAAACACCTTCAATGGATTACTCCGGTATTGGTTATAGCATTTGGTGGTTATTTATGGTTTAAAGCACGAAAACATCGTAAAACGGAAAGTGGATGTTCCTGCGGACATCATCACGATCATGCTAGGGATAAGATCTCAAATACAAAAACAGCATCGATCACCGGGTTTATTGCAGGCCTGATGCCCTGTCCAACAGCCGTAGCTCCATTAATTTTAGCAGGAGTGCATGATGGCTTCAGCTACACCTTAATGCACATCTTTATTTACGTCACAGGAATGACCATCGCTTTATTCGTTTTTACCGGAATGCTAATACTAATGAAGTCTTTTTTTCAAAAGCAGATCCAACGCATTGAAAGCAAGATAAGTGTTAACTTGCTCTCCGCTATTATCATGATAGGAATTGGTGTGGTTTATTTAACCATAAATATTTTATCTCCGGATACACATCATCATTTTTATTCAAGCATATGCTTACTTGTTGTAGCCCCTGTAAGTAACCCCAAAAATTGGAATACTTACAATAAAATCCAGCAAGTTACGCCAACAAAAAAAGCCAATCTTCGAGTGGCTGTTACCATTTTCCCATCCTATGTGGAAATGAGTTTTTCATAGATTTTGAAAAGTTACCGGCAAGTTTAACTTTGTAATCAATACCCGCAAGCTGTTTTAATGGGTAGGTTATGAAAAATACCCGGTTGATTTTTACCTGCACGATCCTTACCGTCCTGGTATTGGTGCAATGGATGGTCACAACAGCCCAACAACCCTTCTTCCGTCACTACACCGTAAATGACGGCCTACTCAGTTCGGAAGTATACTATGTTTTACAAGATGCCAAAGGCTATATGTGGTTTGCCACGGACAGGGGTGTTAACCGCTTTGACGGCTATACTTTCCGGAATTATACCACGGAAAACGGATTGAACAGCAATACGGTATTCAGCATCCATGAAGACCATAAAGGTCGGTTGTGGTTCCGGACTTTTTCCGGGGGCTTATCTTACTGGCTTAAAGACAGTATATATACGCCCGGATTCAATCAACAATTGATCCGTGAATTAGGGCAGGTCACGATCAATTCCATGTATGTTGACCGGGAAGATACCATCTGGTTAGGCCTGGTCCAATCCGGCATGATCAAGATCACACCTGATCATCAGGTATTCCGGATCACCGATACGTTGGATAAATTTAATCTTTACCTAAAAGAGATTGATGAAGCTGGTATGATTACAGGTAATGATGGTAATATCATGTCAAAAAACGGCCGTCTTCTCTATGTGAAATTCCATTCCCATCACAACGATCAACCCGTTACTGCTGATTTTGATGATCAACGACCGGGAAGATCCAATGTTTTTTCCAGGAGATATTCCGATGGAAAATACCTGATCGGCCACAATAATAATTTATTTAGCGTCAGCAAAGAAGGTATCCGGCTATTGAAGACTTTGGATCGAAGTATTACCCATATCACAGCAGATAGCGAAGGTAATATTTGGATAGGCTTGCTTCACGGTGGTGCGCTATGTTATGCGAAGGGTGTTTTTTCAGATCCACCTCAAAGCTACCTTCCCGATAAGTCGGTGGCGATTGTCATGGAAGACAGGGAAGGCAGTTTTTGGTTTGCCACCCTCAATGATGGCGTTTATTACCTGCCATCCAGGAGTTTTATCAGTTATACGGTTGACGACGGATTGGCCGGTAATAAAGTTTCCTGCCTGGCGGTCAGTGATTCAACGCGGTTATGGATCGGATTGGATAATGGTTATATCAATTGTCTCACACAAAATGGAATAGCTACCTATGATGTCAATCCCAAAGCCGGATTGCGCCATTCGATCATGAACTTATTTGTTCATCCGGATGGCAATATTTGGGTCAGTGCTTCAGGAGGGGGTTTTTTACTGGATAAGCAACAGGCTTATTCAAGAACCCTGGAGATCAATCAGTCGTTGGCCTATTTTCGGGAGAATGATTCCGTGGTGTGGACCGGCAACAGAATGGGCCTGGTTCAATACACCCATCTTCGGAAGCAGGTATATCCTCCTGGTGACGGACGATTAATCCGTGTCAACGCCATTGAGGAGGGGCTGGACGGAGCACTCCTGATCGGGAGTCTTGACGGACTCTGGCGTTTCCGGCATAAAAAATACGAATACCTTGGGCATAACCATGAATTGCTGGGAAAGCGAATAACAGCTATCCGGAAAATCGGTCGGCATTATTGCCTGGCCACCCGAGGCGCCGGTTTATTGATCACCGGCGACCTGGAAAATGTCAACCAGATCACCGAAAGCGACGGATTAGTCAGTAACCTATGTAATGCATTGACCCTTGATGAAGACAGTATTTTGTGGGTCAGCACCTATGCCGGTTTGAGTAAGATCACTTTTTTATCCGGGGATCCCCTGAATTATCATATCGACAACTATACCCTGGCCGATGGGTTGCTGTCCAATGAGATCAACAATGTTTGTATCATGGGTGATAAGGTCTGGGCGGCAACCAACCAGGGGCTTGTCGGCTTCCATAAAAAGGAAGCTTCCGAAAATGTTAGTCCCCCGCCGGTTTATATGGTTTCCGGAGAGGTGAATGGCGCCGCAGCCCTTAGCACATTTGAATTCAGCTACCGGGAGAACAATATTGAATTGGCATACGTGGGATTATCCTATAAAGACGCGGGCCGGCTCCTGTACAAGTATCGATTGGAAGGGATCGATCCGGATTGGATCTATACCAAGCATACCACGGTAAGATATCCTGATCTCGCTCCGGGTGATTACCGGTTTAAGGTTAGCGCGATCAACGAGGATCGATTCGAAAGCAGCCACCCGGCCGAGTGGCGTTTTACGATCAAACCACCTTTCTGGCAAACCTGGTGGTTTCGCTTGATGAGTGTGGTAGCCATTGGATTGGGCATTTACGCCTTTTTCAAGGTCCGGATCTTGACGTATAACCGGGATGTCGTCCGCTCCTTGCTGTTGTTGGTTTATCAAAAATTCAGCAAAAAAGCCTACCTGGTTTTCAAGTCGGAAGGCAACCTGACCAAAGTGGACCCGCGCCAGATATTATGGCTAAAGGCTGCGGACAATTATGTAGAGATCATTACCAAAAACCGGACCTACCTGGTCCGTTCCACCTTAAAAGCCATGATGCAACAGTTGCCTGCCATGGAATTTCAGCGGGTTCACCGGTCTTATATTATCCGGATAGACAAAGTCGCCAGTGTTCGAAAAAATAGTCTCCTGATCAATGATCAACAGATACCGGTCAGCGAATCGCACCTGCCTGATCTGAAAAAGCTCAAAGAAGACCTCCTGCTTCAATAGGCCTCACCCGGGTATTCACCCCAGATTTGAGGGGTGTTCGCCACAAAATGACTCAAAGACTTGATCTCACTGCTTTTGCCGGATAGATTTGTCGTGAACCGATCATCAACTTCCGAACAATTAAACCCTATGAAACACATTACCGCAACCCTGATCTTCATCGTGATCTCAGCCAGCATCGGCCTGGCACAAACCCAAACTTCCTTTACCAAAATTACCGACGGCCCCGTGCCCAATGATCAAGCCAATTCATTTCACGGATCCTGGGGTGATTTTGATAATGACCGGGATCTCGATCTGGTCATAACGGCCAATCCCAGGCGACTCTATCAAAATAATGCCAATGGCAATTTTACCAGGATCATTGCCTTACCGCTGAATATAGTTGATGAAGGCGGTGGGGGCAACTGGATTGACCTCGATAATGATGGTGACCTGGACCTGTATACGCCAAGGGAAGGCGCTGCGGCTAATATCCTTCATCTCAACAATGGAGATGGCACATTTACCAAAGTTACTTCGGGTAACCTGGTGGAAAGCGGAACCTATTCGAGGGTGGTTCGTTTTGCGGATTTTGACAATGACGGATGGGTGGATGTATTCCTCGGCAATGACGGGGGTTCCAGCCAAAAACAAGCCAACCGGCTTTATTTCAACAATGGTGATGGTACCTTTACTAAAGTGGATATGGGCATGGAGATCGTAGAAGATCGCGGACAATCCACTGGCGCAACCGTCGGGGATTTTAATGATGATGGATATATGGATGTATATGTAGCCAACCGAACGCCTGAGAATCCCCTTTATCTCAATAATGGGGATCGAACCTTTACGAAAGTTACCAGTGGAATCATTGCTGCCACAACTGCGAATACCCGTGATGCCGATTGGATTGATATCGATAATGATCAGGATCTGGATCTCTTTGCGGCCGGCCACTTCAGCTCTTCAAACCTCCTTTTCCGAAACAATGGCGATGGAACCTTCACCAGGATAACTTCAGATCCTGTGGTAACGGGTATTACCAATACCGAAGGCGGTGGAACCTGGGGAGATATCGACAACGACGGAGATATCGATCTCGTTGTCGCCAATTGCGGATTAGCCAACGACTTGTTTGAAAATGACGGGACCGGCGCTTTCACCCAAATAACCACCGGGCCGATTGTGACGGAAGGCGTGGCTTGCTGCACGGGCTCCTCGTTTGCGGATTTCGATACGGATGGCGACCTCGATCTGCATATTTCCAGGCTCGGCGGAGGCGGTAACGACTTCTTCTACCACAACGACGGGAATAGCAATCATTTTATCAATATCAAATGTACCGGGGTGATCAGCAACCGTTCTGCCATTGGCGCAAGAGTCTATATCACAGCCACTATTGGCGGTTCACCGGTTACACAAATGAGAGAAGTTGGCGCTTATGACGGCGGCAGTCCGTTGAACATCCATGTAGGCTTAGGCGATGCGAGCACCATCACACAATTGGAAATCAGGTGGCCGGCCTCCGGGATTGTTCAAACTTTTAATAATGTTGGCGTGGACCAGTTCATCGAGATCATTGAAAGCGTTAATAGTGTGAATGTATTGGATCCGCCGCTTCCGGATCTTCCGGTCGCTGATCCAGCTTTGATCACAGGGACGGTATTTCTGGATATAGATGAAGATTGTTCCCGGAATTTACCGGCAGAAACTACCGTCGGGCATCGGATCATCCGGGCAGATGATGCCAGCGGCAAAGCCAATTTTGTGTTTTCCGATGATGCAGGCACGTATGATTTTTCGGTCCCGGAAGATGACTACGAGATCTCCATCGTCCCTGATCCCCTCACGCAGGAACCCGCCTCTTGCGGACAGGAAGGTAAACGATATTCGGTATCGGCAACGGCCGGCAACACGGAGGGAGGTAACGATTTCCATTTAAAATCGGCCTGTGGGGCAGCGGTTAATGCCATAGGGGTCAATTATCCTGATGAGCTCATTGTTTGTTCGATGTGCTGTGATCAGATATCACCCTGCCCCGGTTTTGCCATTGAGTATGTATATGAGTTTTGCAATACCGGCACCGAAGATATCATTGATCCCCAATTCTTGATCGAACTGGATCCCGGAGCCACCTTTGCGGGGGTGTCCATATCTTCGAATCCTTGCGGCTTGATCCAGCCCTGTGGGATCCCGCTCCTGGTCAATGAGATCTGCTTTCTCCATCCTGCCGGAGTACTTCCGGCCGGTTCATGTTGCGAAGTGAGGGTATTGATCGATCAAATCGTAAGTTGTAACAGCCCGAAAGCCGGTCCTGATAATCTGACAACCTCGGCCACATTAAGCGGTACCTGTGCCGGGGCTCCTATCAGCGCCACGAATAGTCATAGCCGGGACTGTAGCTGCAGTTGCGATCCCAATGATAAAACCCCGCAACCACAGGGATGTGGACCGCAAGGCAATATCGCCATAGATCAAACCCTGGATTATAAGATCCGATTCCAGAATATTGGTTTTACCCCCGCCGTAGATGTAGTGATCTCCGACCAATTGGACGAAGACCTGGATGTCACCACCTTCCAGGTATTGGAAAGCAGCCATACGATCACAGATATTCAGATCATTCCCGATCAAAAGGCGATTATTTCCTTCCTGGGGATCCAATTACCGGATAGCATTTCAGATC
>JANQFB010000419.1 GCA_028278085.1 Chitinophagales bacterium | reverse complement strand
TCCCTAAGGCTTGCTCATCTTTATAGCCATTGAAAAAAGCGCTGGTCCCGTAAGGATTGATCTTGGTGGTATAGTTGTTATAGATGCTCGTTTCATTCGACCAACTATCATTCAACCGGTAGCTATGTTTAAGTCCGATCCTCCCCCGCTTCCGGTGAACCGCTGTTTTGCCGGAAATGGCAAAAGGTACGGCTTGTCGTGGATCCGATGCCACCTGGGCGCTGTCCAATGCCCCTGGTAATTCCCAGTAGCCATTATAAAAATATCCCAATAAGGTCAGTACCTGGCGCTGCCCGATAAAAAATCCGGACTTTAGCATAACCATATCCTTAAAATTTGCCTCCTGATCCCGGTAGCCTGCATTGTCCTGCCGGATATAAGCAGCCGTCTGTTTGACGTTGGGTTCGTTAACATATAGCTTGTTCACGATCCGGTTCAATCCGAAACTGCCATATAATCCCTCCCATGATACTTTTTTGATCAGCGGGTCGGCATCCTGTGTCCGAAACAACAATACCCCGCCATTGCCGGCACCATATAAGCTTCCGGCAGGCCCTTTGATCAATTGCAACTGGCCGATATTCACCACATCGATCACTTCCAGGGGCGTTGATCCGTCAGGACTGCTGAGCGGAATGCCATCCCAATACATTTTGATATTCCTTACCCCAAACGGAGACCGCAGGCTGCTGCCCCGGATCGAAATCCTCCGGCTGCCTCCGGCGCCCCTGGATTCCATTTTTACCCCGGGAACCATGTTTATCGCCGGTAAAACAGATGTTTGCTCAAACTGGCGCAAAGCCTCACCATCTATCACAGCCAACCCACCCGGCGTTTCGAGCATTTGCCTCGATGCCTCGAAAGCGTAAACCGTAACTTCATTTAAATGAACAGGGACGGGTGCCAGCAGCATGCGGTAAAACCGGGTTGCCTTATCCCGGGTCATGGCCAGTTGTGCAAATCCGATCGCCGAAACGTAGATATTCTCTTGGCAGTGACCTCGGGTGATCAAGGTAAAAGCACCGTTCCCATCTGTCTGTACTGCGTTGGCCGGATTACCGGTACTATCGCACCAGACCATTGCCCCTGAAACCGGAGCCAGATCCATCCGGTCCAAAACTACGCCCCGGATGGTGTCCTGTCCGTTCAATGCCTGGACACACATCAACAAAAGACAAACGCTTATGACTGGCTTTAAAACCATGCTGTTTTCATGCTTGAACAAAGATCTGAATTACCCACGTTGTGATCCATCATAAGGCCATAAAGGGTCGGTTCTTTTTGGTAATTGGGTCATGGGCACAATGCGTTGGACTTCCAAAATAGTAATTATTAACCATTATCCGGGAAAGGGGCCGTCGTAAGTGTAAGGTGATCCGCAATAGGTGATCGATAAATGTTATTTTTATTCGCCAAAAACAACGATCACTGGCTCGCTGATGTTATGAAAACCCCTTGGCTCGATGAACAATTGATCTTCCCTCCGGTGGCATCGGCCGATCCGAACGGATTGCTGGCCATCGGCGGTGACCTTGAACCGGAAAGGCTCCTGTTGGCCTATCGTTCCGGGATCTTTCCCTGGTATTCGGAAGGTCAGCCCATCTTATGGTGGAGTCCCGATCCCAGGTTTGTGCTGTTTCCCCGGCAATTAAAGATCTCCAATAGTATGCAACAGGTGCTTCGAAAAGATCTCTTCAACTTTACCGTCGACCGGGATTTCCACCGCGTGATCGAAGCCTGTCAAAAGATCAAACGGGTGGGCCAGGAAGATACCTGGATCACACCTGATATGATCGAGGCTTATGAAACCCTGCACGAGATGGGTTATGCCCATTCGGTAGAGGTCTGGCAGGATCAAACCCTGGTCGGGGGCTTATACGGGATCTCTTTGGGCAAGCTCTTTTTCGGAGAGTCGATGTTTTCGAAAGTGGCGAATGCCTCGAAAGCAGGATTTATCCGATTGGTCCGTGAACTGGAGCATAAGGATTTCCGGTTGATCGATTGCCAGGTCTATACCGATCATTTAAAAAGCCTTGGCGCAGTAATGATCCCCAGGGATGAGTTTCTGAAAATACTGGGAGAAGGATTGGCGGGGCCGGCAATGGTAGGCCATTGGCGGGAATGGCTTTCGCTATAGAAATTTCATCCCGGGCCATAGGATTTTGTGTAAACTTTTGTATATTTAATTCAAGGTATGGTCCGCTAAACCTTTCAGCCATGCCTCCCAAGATCAGGTAAAAGAGGTCTATACGGTATATTGGATCATCCGCTTCAAGATCCATCACGAGACAGTAGAACGTATAACTTACCCCACCTCGTTTTACAGCATTGACCGTTGCTATACATGCGCCGGAAGGTAGCTGCTTGGTCACTGGAAACGTCAATTCTCATGATAGTATTTGCTATTCAACAGTAGAAGATCCCTATTTCCATAAAGAAATAAATGACTATGCAGTATGATTTAGCCCTAAAAAACTGTTTATTTCAGTTAATGAGCTGGCTATTGACGGTTCAATTGTTGAGTATTCTTCCAGTCATCGGGTTATCGAATCCTCAACACTCCATCAAGCTACAGCGGCCCCTGGACCACCGCTTTATGCTCCAATCCTGGACAACAAGCAGTGGCATCCCCCAGAATTCGGTCAACGATATCATTCAAACGAAAGACGGTTATATCTGGCTGGGCACCTTCGGCGGCCTGGCTCGTTTCAATGGCATTAGTTTCACCGTTTTCGATATCAGCAATTCGCCTGGCCTGGCCAGTAACCGGATATTGTCATTGTTCGAGGATACTCAAGGCCGGCTTTGGATAGGTCACCAGGATGATGGCGTAAGCCTTTATGAAAACGGTCAATTCAGATCCTTCAAAGCGTTAAAAGACCATTCCGTCATCACCATTAACGAAGATGCCGGGGGGGTGATCTGGCTGGGTACCGAATCAGGGTTAAGCAGCTATACCGACAATGTTATCCAAGACCGGCCGGTCGAGGGAATTGAGCAAGCCTTTGCCGTATACGACCTTTACCTGACCGAGCATGGAAAACTTTATGCCGGAACGAAAAAAGGGTTGCTAGCTTATCAAAACAGCGAATGGGTGCTAGACACGGGAAATACCGGAGGGAAAGCCATTACCGCTATCTATGAAGACAAGCTTGGTAATTTATGGGTCGGGCATCCGCATGGTATTTATCGCCTTTCGGTCGATAAGCATTCCGTTGACCATATTCAATTGGCAAAACCTGACTTTATATGGTCTGTTTTTGGCAATCATGAAGGCCAGGTATTCATCAGTACCGGAAATGGTTTGCAAAGTATCCGTCCCGGTTCATTGGAAACTACCTGGAATGAGATCTTCCCGGAAACTTTCCCTCGCAAGGTTAGTATCCGGTCCCTTTTCTGTGATCGGGAAAATAATCTTTGGCTGGGCACCAACAGCCATGGATTGATCAGGTTCAGTAAAAGGATCGTCAGCAAACATGTTATCGATGAAAACCAGCCTGAGAGATCTGTTTTACCGGTAACGACCGATGGCCAGGGAGGGCTATGGATCGGCTATTCATGCCAGGGCCTCAAGCATTTTAAAGATGGAGAAATGATAACGGAAGAGATTACTGATCGGGGAAGGATCAAATGTGTTCGTTCCTTATTATACGATACCAAAGGTTTATTGTGGATCGGGCATGATCATAAGATATCCAGGACTCCGGACGGCCGGAATATCAGAGAATTCTGGGCCAATGAAACAAAGGGCTGGGTAAATGTCATCTTCGAAGACCGGAACGGCCTGATCTGGTTAGGGTTGGAGGATGGGCTGTTGTCCCTGAAAGATTCCGCCGGTATCCGTTATACAGTCGATGAAGGGTTGGTCGACAATGATGTGCGGACGATCCTGCAAAGTAAAAACGATGGCTTGTGGATCGGCACGGGTGAAGGGCTTAGTTATTTTGACGGCAGCCAATTCACCAACTATACTCCGGCAGACGGGCTGCCACCCGGGATGGTCAGAGCCTTGCACGAGGATGAGGAAGGCGTGTTGTGGATCGGGACCTATGGAGGTGGCCTGGCCAGGTTGAAGGATGGCTGGTTAACGAAGTACACCACAGAAAACGGTCTGTTCGATAATGTTGTCTCCCGGATCCTGGAAGATAAGCATAGCAATCTATGGATGCTGGGCAATATGGGCCTGTATTTCGTCAACCGGTCGGTACTGAATGATTTTGCCGACGGTGTGACGGAGTCGGTGTATTGCGTTAGCTTTGGCCCGGACGACGGTATGTCCGAAGGATTCGGTGGTTCTCAACCTGCCGGTTGGCAAACTGCGGATGGGAAGATGTATTTTCCGACCATTAACGGATTGGCGGAGGTGGATGTTCCGGGTTTACACATGATCGATTTACCGACACCTATCGATATCGAAAAAGTTGTTGTCGCTCAGCAAACGATCGCACCCAAGCAGGAGATCCTGCTGAAATCCGGGAATCGCGACCTTGAAATTCATTATATCGGCCTGAACTTTACCGCTCCCGAAAAAGTAAAATATCAATACAAACTGGAAGGCTACGACGACCGGTGGATCGATGCCGGCAACCGCCGGACAGCCTATTTTACCAATCTCGACCCGGGAAGCTACCGGTTTCATGTCAAAGCTATGAACCACCATGGATTTTGGAGCGACCATGAAGCATCCTGCCAGGTTACCGTATTGCCCTACTGGTGGCAAACCTGGTGGTTCAGGAGTGCGATGATCCTAACGGTGGGAGGATTGGTCATTATCATCATACAGGCACGGTTGTATTGGCTGAACAAGCGTCAGGCAGCGCTGCGTGAATTGGTGGAAAAACGGACCCGTGAGCTGTACGAAGCCAAAGAAACCAGTGAAAAGGCCTACGAGGAATTGAAAGAAAAAGAACAACAACTTATCCATTCGGAGAAAATGGCTTCTTTGGGTTTGCTGACTGCCGGGATCGCGCATGAGATCAATAACTCTATCAATGTCGTTAGTGTCGGTTCGAGCTCTCTGGGCAATGACTTTAAAGAAATGATGGGCATCGTTGATCATTACCTGGACAGCAGAACCGGTGTTTCACCCGGGCATGGTTTCGACAAAGGTTATAAAAATGCCAATGGAGAAGACCTCGACATGCTCCGGGAATGCATTACCCAGAATATCGAAGACATACAAATCGGCGCCAAGCGGACCGCGGGTATTGTTACGGATCTGCGGAATTTCTCCCGAACTGAGACCACGGATTTTACAACCGCCAATATCCATCAGGGCATCGATAGCACCCTTCGCATCCTTAATAGCAAATTAAAAGAAAAGTTTTTGACCATTGACAAAAACTATGACGAGTCTATCGGGGAGATCATGTGCTATCCGGGTCAGCTCAACCAGGTATTCATGAACCTGCTGGTGAATGCGCAGCAAGCTTGCCGCGAAGAAGGACATATTGCCATACAAACCCGCGATATCGGAGATCAGATCCAGATCATCTTTGCAGATGACGGGGTTGGCATGGATAATGTTACGTTAAAGCATGTTTTCGAACCTTTTTATACGACCAAGGAAATTGGGGAAGGAACCGGGTTGGGTTTATCAATCGTTTATGGGATTATCAACAAACACCATGGAAAAATTGAAGTAACCAGCCAGCTTGACGCGGGAACAGCCTTCACGATCACCTTACCGAAGCATCAGTGACAAGGGTACCAAAGAAATTAAATAAAATGCAAAAAAATATGCTGAAACAGTCTTAAATTAGGCCGTATTCCAATCACCAATTACCAGCAAATAGCCTTAACCCAATGAAACAGTTGAAACATAACATCTTGTATGTGGATGATGAGGAAACGAATCTCAGAGTATTCGCATCCGTGTACCGAACGAATTATAATATCTTCACTACCACCTCTGCGGAGGAAGGACTGGAGATCTTGGATAAGGAAAAGATCGACCTGATCATTACCGATCAGCGAATGCCTAAAATGAGCGGTGTTCAGTTTCTGCAGGAAGTACAATCGAGGATGCCCGGTGTATCCCCAGGCCGGATGATCATTTCCGGCTATAGCAAGACGGAGGAGATCGAACAGGCCTTCAAAGATCATAGCTTGTGCATGTTTGTGTCCAAGCCATATGAGGTGCATGATCTCAAATATAAAATGGAAAGATTGATCTCCAAATGTTCTTCGGAGGATGCATCCGGTGAATGATCCGGCTTTATGACTGCGGTTCTCCTGGCAGATAGCGGGCCAGCCATTGTTCGATTTCAGGCTTCGGCATGGATCCGGAAAATTCGGCTGTCCGTTCACCGTCGATATACAGGACGACATTCGGTATCCCCATTACGCCTTGTTCGGCGGCCAGCTTCGGATAATCTTCCACATTGATCTTGGCCAGTTTCCACCGGCCGCTTGCTGCCTCGACTATCTCCCCGAGCACCGGGCCTAATGCTACACATGGCCCGCACCAGGGTGCCCAAAAATCCGCCACTACCGGCTTTTGGAAACTTTCCCGGATCACCTCATTTTCGAAATCGGTAACGTCAATGACCGTTGCTTGGTTCGGAGTATGATTTACCTTAACTTTTCGCATGGATAATTTTATCAACTTTGGGGAGGATTCAAAAGTTCCCGGAACCAATATTATCCATTTTGCTGTTTTACCACTGAAAGCAAAAACCAATATTCATGGATCATCAAATTAGCTGCACCTGGACCCATAACATGGCCTTTGAAGCCGATATCCAGGATCATAAAGTTATCATGGACGCCCAACAACCTATCGGTGACGATAGCGGTCCTTCCCCCAAGCGCCTGATCCTGGCTGCCCTGGCCGGATGCACCGGCATCGATGTGGTATCCCTGTTACAAAAAATGCGGGTGTCTTTCGACGGGCTACGGATCGACGTATCGGGCGTCCTGACCGAAGAACACCCGAAATATTATCACCAGATACATATTATCTACCGGGTTGCCGGAAAGGACGTCCCGACGGATAAGGTAGAAAAGGCCGTCAATCTTTCCCGGGAAAAATATTGCGGGGTGAGCGCCCAACTGGCGCCCAGCGCCGAGATTACCCATGAGATCATTTATGAATAAAACCGTGGCGCATGGGGCTTGTTTGCGGTACAATTTTTGAGGATCTTTATCAAACAAAACATCGATCATGAAGCGTAACAATATCATAGGCCTGATGCTTGCCGGAGCCTTTTTATGGAATTTTCAGCTATTCGGGCAAGCCACAACAACACCTCCCGATTCCACCAAAAGCGCTGCGGAGGATCAATGGGAGGAAATCCTGAAAGAACTGGAGAAGACCGCTAAAGTGCTCGAAAAAGAAGCCTACCGACTGCATGTGAAAACCAAGGAGCTTTCCGAAAATATTGAAAAAGATCTAAAGGACCCTGATGGAAAGATCAGGTCGGAATTAAGAACGCTCGACGAAAAGATCCGCAAAACTGCCGATGTTTTGCACCACAAGATCGACAGCCTGCTGCACCAGGATGAGTGAGGGATGGAGGATTGGGGAATTGAAGGATTCAGAGATTGAAGGATTGAATGATGAAGAACCTCTTCATCATTCATCAATCGAGGTTCATCTTCTGGTGTTTGCAGGTGCATCAAACGGTCATTTGCCAGAACCGGCAAATCCATTAGCAGTTGATATTCCTTTCGAATGGGGTTTACCGATCCTCTTTAGTCTCTTTCGAATCCTTTTCCTTTGATGGACTCTGGTTCAATTCCCCGAGACCGTGAAAGACCAAAACAACCGCCAAAATCACCCCGGCGGCCCACCAATCCAGCACAAAGCCGAAGACCAATAAGACAATGATCCCCGCAATGATCTGCCCCCAGGAAATGAAAAAGTCGAATTTGGACATATGTATCCTTAACTTATCATTAGCCGATTTAGTTCATTTCACTGCACCATCATCCTTCCTGGTCTGTGTCCCCACAGACCAGCAACGGACCAGCAACGGACAAGCAACGAAACAAACCATAATTATCCTTATTTTACCAACTCCAATACCCCCATTGCGCGAACATCCACATCATGAAGGAAACGGACATTTTTACACCGGACCGGAAATCAAAAATGTATCTACATCGGGTATATTTTTGGACCAGTACCATTATCAACTGGCAAATGCTACTGACCCCGGATAAATACAAACAATTTATAGTGGATTCCCTCAAGCACCTGGTTAAGACCCAAAAAATAACCGTTTATGCATTTGTTATCATGCCGAATCACATTCATCTTGTATGGAGGCTCGAAGCCATGAACGGGAAAGAAGCGCCACATGCCAGCTTCCATAAATTCACTGCCCATGTGCTGATCCAGGATTTGAAAGACTATTTTCCACATCTTTTGAAGCACTATCGGGTCGAGGAAAAAGACAGGACACACCGGGTTTGGCAAAGAGATGCACTTGCCGTATTAATAGATTCCAGGAAAAAGGCAGAGCAAACAATCAATTACATTCATAACAATCCCATGGCTGGAAGATGGAACCTTTCTGATACACCCGAAGACTATTATTGGTCTTCTGCCAGTTATTATGAATTGGAAAAAGATGAATTCGGGTTTTTGACACATTATTTGGAGGAGTTTTAAAATCCCCCATGGTCGGTGGGGACACCGACCTCTGAATGGGGGAGAAAAATCTCACTCCGAGGTCGGTGTCCCCACCGACCTTCGGATGATTTTTCTGCTTAACTTTAACTGTAATATTTCCAAGATGCTAACCGCTCAATCCTTCATACAATGATACCGAATCCGCTCAAAAATCCCTTAAAGCTATCTCCCTTCCTCGTTGTATTATTTGGCATCCCTTTTTGCACGCCCTTTATTGCCGGCGGGGATCCTGATCTGGGATCGCTCCGGTTACCGGAGGGGTTTGAGATCCACGTTTATGCAGGTGATGTGCCCAATGCGCGGTCGATGGTGCTGGGGGATAAAGGAACGTTATTTGTAGCGACCCGGGGAGAAGGAAAAGTTTATGCCATTGAAGATGAGGATGGCGATTTTAAAGCTGATCAGGTACATATTATCGCTAAAGGATTGCGGATGCCGAATGGGGTGGCGTTCAAAGACGGATCGCTGTATGTAGCGGAGATCAGCCGGGTGATCCGTTTCGATCAGATCGAAAACCATCTGAAAAACCCGCCGGCGCCGGTGGTGATCCGCGACGACTTCCCGACCGACCGCCACCACGGGTGGAAATATATCGCCTTCGGACCAGATGGGAAGTTGTATGTGCCCGTAGGAGCGCCATGCAATATTTGTGAAAGCGAACGATCCGTTTATGCCACGATCATGCGGATGAACAAAGACGGCAGTGATTTGGAAATTTTCGCCAGTGGAGTCAGGAATTCGGTCGGCTTTACCTGGCATCCGGAAACAGCAGAGATGTGGTTCACGGATAATGGCGGTGATAACCTGGGCGATGATATGCCTCCCGACGAACTGAACCGCGCTCCGACAACAGGCCTCCATTTCGGTTATCCATATTGCCATGGCGGCGACTTCGCCGACCCGGATTTTGGGAAGAAACGGGATTGTAAAGAATTCGTCCCACCGGCTCAAAAATTAGGCCCACATGTGGCGGCGTTGGGATTGATCTTCTACACCGGCGATATGTTTCCGGAAGCATACCGGAACCAATTGCTGATCGCTGAGCACGGATCCTGGAACCGCAGTAAGCCTATCGGCTACCGGGTGATGCAAGTTAAACTGAATGGTAATAAGGCTCTCAGTTACGAACCCTTTATCGAGGGCTGGCTGGAAGGCAACAATGCCTGGGGCCGGCCGGTGGCCTTGCTGCAAATGCCGGATGGTTCGGTGTTGTTATCGGATGATCATGCGGATATGATCTATCGGATCACTTATCGGAAGTAGGGGCGCTTTCCTAGCAGGGTCCCCACCAAAGTGTGGGTGAACCTGCTAGGAAAAGTGTCCCCGCCCTTGGCAAACTGCAAAAAAGGCTGCTCATCCTCGATCAAGAACAAACAGCCTTTGCCAAACTCTAAGTACAAATACTTACAGCATCACTAATTGATCACTAATTTGGTATATACCATACGGCCTTCCCGGTCAATGATCCTGAGTATATACACACCTGCTTCCAGTTGTTCCTGGCTAAGGGTGAATTGCTGTTCACTCTTGCCATATTGCGACCGCACCAGCCTTCCGGAGAGGTCATGGATCTCGTATGAATACTCCATAAACATTCCTTCCAGGCTCACCGTCGTATATCCTCGGAATGGATTGGGATAAACCAATAAGCTGAACGGAAGCTCATTAGCTGTCGCCAGGCCGGTCATGATCTCCGTATAGGTATAATCGCACCTGCTGGACTCCACGAAATTGGCGCCATCCCAATAATAATACCGGCTGCTGTCTCTGTTGTTATTCGGATCATAGGTAACGACATTTTTTCCATTCAATTCCCATCCCGGCATAGCATTGTCCCAATTATACCATTTCTCTTCGGTCTGATTGCCATTGGAGTCGTAGGTATATTCCCTCTTGCTGCCGAAAATAAAGGCGCTACCGTCCCAATTGCTCCAATATTCCGATTGCGTGATCCGGTCGTTGCTGTCATACATCCAGGTTTCCTGTGAGTTGGGTTTCCAGTCGCTCAGGATCATATCCCAGGAAAAGGTATTGTGCTCGGTCCGCCGGTTTTGAGCATCGTAAACGGAGGTATTCCGGTTGGAGCCCACCCACATGCTATCATTCTGATGCCAGTATTGATAGGTATATTCCAACTGGTTGCCGTTGGTATCGTAGACATAGGTTTGCAAGGCTGAGTTTTCCCAGCTACCCGAAACATCATCCCAGTCGAAGGTATGCAACTCCAACAGCCTGCCTTCGGAATCGTAGGTGAA
The DNA here is from genome assembly GCA_028278085.1 of Chitinophagales bacterium. Classification (GTDB taxonomy): domain Bacteria; phylum Bacteroidota; class Bacteroidia; order Chitinophagales; family JANQFB01; genus JANQFB01. The sequence goes on along the minus strand of JANQFB010000419.1, from coordinate 24,297 downwards.
GATATTTTTGGCGAATTCTTTCCAACCCGATCCATCCCATTGATAGGATACCGACTCCTGCAACTGGCCTTCGGCATCATGGGTATAATCGGTTCGCATATTTTTCACCCATTGGCTGCCATCCCATGTGTAGTGGATGGTTTGAGCATGGTGGCCATTGCTGTCATAGGTATACTCATTTTTGTCGCTTTTTTCCCATTGTCCGCCATTCCGGATATAGGAAACATCTTCGCTCAGGCGGCCTTCACTGTCATAAGCAAAAGTTTGCCTCCAGGATGGCTCAAATTGCTGCAGGCTGTCATTCCAATGCGATTCGATCTCTTCAATTTTCCGGTTTTCGGCGTCAAAAGTGGTTTCATTTCTAACATGTCCCCGGAGCTTTAACTGCTGAAAATCCCAAATGTAATCTTCATAAGTGATCAAATTACCATGGGCATCATAGGTATACAGACTCCTGAAGTCGTCACGCCAACCTCCTGCGCTGGTATCATTGTACTGACACAATGATTCTGCAAGAAACCATTCCGCGCTTGCCGGAAAAGACCAGGCAATTGCGAGGCTTAAAATCGTTAAAAAGTAAAGTCTTTTCATGAGGCTATTATTTAGTTTTGTTGTATAATATCACCAACAAAACTATAGACGGGTGACCGGCCAAGCGAAAACGTTTATCATTGTGTTCGATGATATTGGTTAGCCCACAGGAGGATTCGAGGAGCCAACCATGAAAGTGTCCCAACCAGGTGTGTGGGTACCATGAAAGGGGTTCGGTTATCCGGAAAAGAAGCGGAACAAAACGCTTGAATTCTGCTAAAATGGAGTATATTTAAGGTTAATTTTATCACTTTTAGGCTTTTACGCCCTATATTTCGGCAAACTTCAAAGCCACCAACCCATTCACCATAAAAACCTGAAAATCACCATTTCAATTTCATTAATTCCCAATATATGCTTCCTGGTGTAAGACGATTATTGTCCGTAACGCTGCTGTTATCCGGAATTTCGGCTTTCGGGCAAGAGTTCGAGGGGTTTGTCCGCTATGAAATTACTGTGGAAAGCGATGACGAATTCTTTCGGAATCTCCTGATCAAAGGGCTTGGCACCGAAAAAACTTTTTACTACAAGGATGGTATTTATAAAACGATCGTCAATGGGACAACCCTTTTTGAATCCACCTTCAAGCCCAGGGAGAATAAGCTCTACAAATACCTGCCGGATAAAAATGCCTATAAGGTGATCGATTGCGGCATCGATAAAAACAATGGGGCCGTGCTGGAACAGACGGTCAGCGAATCCAACGAAACCATATTAGGTTATCGCTGCCAAAAGCTATTTATCAGGCTCGATCTGCAGGAAATAACCTACTATTTCTCGGATAGAACGGCTATCGAGCCCAAACATTTCTCCAACCACAAGCATGAATATTGGGATATCATCACCAAACATGCCAAATCCATTCCGCTAAAGATCGTTTCTGCCATGGGCGACGGTTCCGTGGTAACCTTTACCGCTATAGAGATCAATAAAGACCCACTGTCCGACGACTTTTTCAAATTAAAGTCCGACGCTACCTTGCTGGAGAAATAGCCTGTTGAGGGATCTATCGTTTACTTATCCCACATAAAAAAGCTGTTTATCTCCGGCTTCGCTCTACTGAAACTATGCAAAGCAAAGCTGGCAAACAAACAGCTTCGATAATCTTTTAAATTGGAGTTGCTTACTTATTGAAGCCAAGGATGCTAACACCGCAACCATCCCAGCTATCGTCGGCTCCTTTGAAATTGTAGGTCAAATAGTAAACGCCGGTGGCTTTACATTTATAACCAATGCTCGGATAGCTTCTTTTGGTTTTGCGGTCGTAGTTGCTGGCAATCAGCTTGCGGTTTCGGTCATACAAATTGACGATCATTTTGCTATCGGATTCTTTATTATCGCAAACGGTCAATTTGTACATGGTTTCTTTGCTAAAAACATAGGAGTATTCTACTCCTTTTGTTTTTTTACCGTCTTTGATCTCTTTTTCGGTTAATTTATAAGCTTTCAGGAAGGTGAAGTCGTCAAGCCTTTGCGCACAATTGTCCAAAAATGCTTCATCATCACACTGGGCGATGGACGGTAAAGTGATCGCCATCAATAGCAAGGTGGTCATACCTGTTAATAAATGCTTCATGTTGCTCGAAATTTAATCTCTTAGAAAACAGTTCCAAATAGAATTTAACAACAAATGTGCCAAAAAAGTGCAACAGGCGTTATCCTTATTGAGTTGTATTTGGAGGTATAACAAACTTTACACAAAATACAAATATAAGCAGAAATGCCGGATTTACAAACTTTGGATGCCTGGGGGTTTACTGATCTTGACGAATTTGTGTGCTAAAATGAATTGGTCTTACTTTTTATTTGTTGTTGTATTTCAGGTATTTATTTGCCAATGATCCGAAGCGGTCGATCGATCGGCCCTTATTAACGTTCGAATGTTGGTAATTTTTTTAGTTAATTTTATCAAAAATCACCGGACAACTGCCATTAAAGGGCTGAATGTTTACGCACCCAGAATATTGATTATAAACGATTAAAAACAAATTATGTTTCAATACTCCCGATCTTCTAATCCTGCACTCAACGAACAAACATTCCGGAATGAAACTGCCCTTGTTGCAGGGGAAAATGTGATGACCCTGCAAGGCACGATCAACAAGACTTTCCTGCTGACGCTTTTGGTCGGGGGCGGCGCCTTATTAACCTGGAATTGGTTTTTCGATCCTACGAAAGCCGGATTGGTTATGCCGTTCATGGTCGGCGGCGGGGTACTGGCTTTTATCTTTGCCCTGATCACGGCATTTAAAAAATCCTGGTCCCCAATCACAGCACCCGTTTATGCGATCACGGAAGGCTTATTGCTCGGTGGGATCTCCGCTTTCTTTGAATCCATGTATCCCTATATTGCCGTTCAGGCCATCATGCTGACCCTAGGCACGCTCTTCAGCCTGCTGTTCGCCTACAAATCTGGCTGGATCAAGGTTACTCAAAATTTCAGACTAGGCGTATTTGCGGCAACCGGAGGTATTGGATTGATCTATCTGTCGAGCTTTATCCTGGGTTTTTTCGGGGTCAATATCCCGTTTATCCATGAAAATGGGATCATCGGCATCGGGTTCAGCTTATTCGTAGTGGTGATCGCTGCCCTGAACCTGGTCCTGGATTTCGACTTTATCGAAAATGCTTCCGAACAAGGCGTTCCCAAGTATATGGAATGGTATGCCGCTTTCGGTTTGATGGTTACCTTGGTATGGCTATATATCGAGTTTTTAAGGTTGCTGGCTAAATTGAGAAGCCGGGATTAGGTGTGTGGTTGGTACTGGGTAGTTGGTAGTGGGTACAGGGTAGATGGTAGTGGGTAGAATGAAGTTTAGCCAGAACCTGTGTTTATTTTAGTTCCGAAAGTTCGAGCCATCGGTCGGATCTTTCATCGATCTCAGCCATTACCTTACTGAGTTTTGCCGTGATCTCATGTAAGGATTGATGATCCAGGTTCCCGGAATTTAGTTGCTCTTCCAGGTCTGTTTTTGTTTGTTCCAGCACAGCGATGTCCTTCTCCAGTTGCTTAAATTCCCGCTTCTCCTTGAAGCCCATTTTACCTTGTTTGGCATAAGCTTCACCGGCAGAAGAAGGTTCGGGTGACTTTTCCAATACTCCGGGTTTGGTCTTTTCCGTCTGCTTTTGCCAATTCCGGTAATCTGTGTAGTTGCCCGGGAAATCCATGATCTTACCGTCGCCTTCGAACACAAAAATGTGATCTACCAGCTTATCCATGAAATAGCGGTCATGGGTAACGATCAACAAACATCCTTCGAACTGCTCCAGGAAATCTTCCAGTACATTGAGGGTCAGGATATCCAGATCATTGGTCGGCTCGTCAAGGATCAGGAAGTTGGGATTGGCCATAAAGATGGTGAGTAAATGAAGCCTTCGTTTTTCGCCTCCGCTCAACTGGCCGACCGGTTGATAATGCATCTCACGCGGAAACAGGAAACGCTCGAGCAATTGAGCTGCCGTTAGCTTTTTACCACCATACATCGGGATCGCTTCCGCCACATCCCTTACCATGTCGATCACTCGTTTATCCGATTTCGGCTGCAGTCCCGTTTGGGTATAAAAGCCGAATTGCACGGTTTCTCCTACCACGATCTTTCCACCGTCCAGCGATTCCGATCCCACCAGTAGCCTCAAAAATGTGGTTTTCCCCGAACCGTTCTTTCCGATCACGCCTACCCTATCCCTCCGCTTGAATTTATAGCTGAACTTGTCGAGGATCACCAACTCATCATAGGATTTGCGCAGGTTATAGCATTCGAGGATCTTGCCACCCAATCGATTCATTTTGATATCCAGGGTCAGCTTTTCCGTATTGACTTTCCTGGAGGCCTGCTCTTCCAGTTCATGAAAAGCTTCTATCCTGGCCTTCGCTTTGGTGCCTCTGGCTTTAGGTTGCCGGCGCATCCATTCCAACTCCTTCCGGTGCAGGCTTTTGGCCTTTCCGATCCTGGCTTGCAGGTTTTCTTTTCGATTGGCAGTCTGCTCCAGGAAATAGGTATAATTCCCATGATGCTTATAGATCTTGCCATCATCCAATTCCAGGACCTGGTTGCAGACTTTATCCAAAAAGTACCGGTCGTGGGTAACCATCAGCAGCGTCAATTTGGATTTGTCCATATAATCTTCCAGCCACTCGATCATTCCCAGGTCGAGATGGTTGGTCGGTTCATCGAGCACCAGGAAATCAGGATCATTGATCAGGACATTCGCCAGGGCTACTCTTTTTTGCTGGCCGCCCGAAAGATGACCGATCCGTGCATCTAATTGCGGGATATCCAGGCGATACAGGATCTGCTTGATCTTTACCTCATAATCCCAGGCCTGGAGGGCTTCGATCTTTTCAAAAGCGCTCTGTATAGCCGCACTATCCCCGGCCGCCAGGCTTACTTCATAGGATCTGATGGCCCGGACGATCGGATTCTGAGAGGTATACACGGCATCGAATACCTTTTGCCCCGGATCCAGCGGTGGCTCCTGGTCGAGGTAAGCCATAGTGATCTTTTTATTGACCTGGACCGTGCCGGTATCAGGCGTATCAAGGCCGGCAATAATCTTCAGCAAGCTGGTTTTGCCGGTACCGTTCCTGGCTACGAAAGCCACTTTTTGCCCCTGGTCAATATAAAACGTGATGTCGCTGAGGATGGTCCTGTCCCCGAAAGATCTGGATACATTTTCTACCGATAAATAATTCATGCCCTGTACACTGCCCTAATGGTTGAACTGGCTGGGAACGGCTAGCTCCACGGAGGATATAAGCGGATATAATCTTTAATTTTGATTAAATTTATAAAAAATTAAACAATGCCCCTTCGACCTTTTCTACTCCTGGTTGCAATGCTTTATGCCATCCCTTTATTGTTCGGGCAACAAAAAACTGGCCGGCAAACCCCATATACCATCCCCAAAAAGGCTACCGTCGATCCGAAGGCTGCCAGGAATGAATGGATGCCGGTTTTGCAAAGCCTGGAAATGCCCGATCCGGTTCCAGGCAGCGACAAGGCCCGGCTGCGGGTGATCAAAGAAGCATCCCGGAAACGATTTCCTTATCGTCCGAGAGCAAAATCCGCTACGCTTAAACAAGGACACACACCGGCTCAGGCGCCTGCCATAGGTATGAACTTCGAAGGTAACCCCTTCACCGTGAGTGTTCCCAACGACAACACATTGGCGGTTTCCAACGGCGGGATGCTGCTGTCATCCATTAATACGACGATCTATATGTTCGACCTTAGCCTGGATAGCCTGGTTATGGATATCACCCTGGAAGCCTTTGCACATCCTATCGATTCGCTGAACAATAAATTCGATCCGAAAGCTTTGTACGACCCTATCCGGGACCGATTTATCCTGGTCTACCTGGGCGGTAATTCGGCCGCCGTTACAGGTATTATCGTTTGCTTCTCGGCAACATCCGATCCTACGGGCGCCTGGCATTTGTTCGAGATCCCCGGTAATCCCTTCGGTGATAATACCTGGTCGGATTATCCGGCCATCAGCATCAGCCCCGAAGAATTGTTCATTACCATAAACCTGGTCAGGGAAGGCGAGCCGTGGCAGACCGGTTTCTCACAAACACTTATCTGGCAGATCGAAAAGGAAGGTGGGTATGAAGGAGATACCGCCATTACAACAGTGATGTGGAGCGATATTATGGACGACAGTACCAATATCCGGAACATGCACCCGGTCAAAGGGGGCAGCTATCCTTACGGTCCGAATGCTTATTTCCTCTCCAACAAGAACTTTTCGATGCTTTCCGACACTATTTACCTGATGGAGATCACGAATACCATCGCTTCCGGAGAAGCCGAATTACTGGTTACAAGGGGCCATAGTTCCACCGCCTACGGTGTTCCGCCCAATGCCAAACAGGCCAACAATCATTTTTTCCAGACCAATGACGCGCGGGTACTCGGGGGACTGCTCGAACAAGGCAGGATACAATTTGTCAGCAACACGGTCGATACTTCCAACGGTTTCGCAGCCGTTTATCATGGCTTTATCGACAGTTTGACGACCAATCCACAATTCAGCGGGCATATCATCGGTGACACGCTTCTGGAGTTCGGCTATCCCAATATTTCGTATTCCGGCAGGCATCCCTGCGACCAGGAAACCATTATCAGTTTCGACCATACGGCCGGTGATGTGTTTGCCGGAATGTCGGCGATCTATTATGGCAATGACAGGAACTACTCCGATGTTTTCCGTTTGAAAGACGGCGCAGGATTTGTCGACATCCAGTTCGGAGCCGTACAACGCTGGGGTGATTATACCGGTTCTCAGCGAAAATATGATGAACCGGGAACCGTTTGGGTATCGGGTACCTGGGGGAGCGCCAACCGGGAGAACCGGACCTGGATCAGCGAGTTGATCAGTTGGGATACCACCGTGATGACCATCCAAATGACCGATAGCCTGGACCTGTCAGCTTTCAGGGCCGATGATGGATTGGCCGTGGTGGAAGCCCAGGGGGGAAACCCACCTTATACGTATTCCTGGGATGATCCTTTGGCACAACAAGGCGATACCGCCAGAAACTTACCCGCCGGTAATTATAGTGTGTGGGTAACGGATAGCTTCGGTTGCCGGCAATACACCAAAGTTAGCCTTTCGGAACCCGCCCCTGTGGCTCAAAATTTACCCCATGCCAGCCTCTTCCCCAACCCGGCGGCCACTTATAGCTCCATTAAGTTTTACCTGGAAGAAGACAGCGAAATTACTATCGGGCTATATGATATGAGCGGCGGTCTGGTTACGGAACTCATGAACCGGCCGGCGAACAAAGGCTATAATCTTTTCAGCTTTTCTACCACCCCATTGGCCAGGGGCAATTATATCATTGTTGTCCGGTCACCGGATGGGCTGGTATTTTCACAAAAATTGTCGAAATAAACTGGCTGGCTGCTTTTAGGGTCTCCCACTACCTGACCATGATCCGCTGGGCTTCCCTGCCCTGTGCGGTTTCCAAGACCACCACATAGGCACCCGGGCTCAGTCGGGAAGCGTCGAAGAAAAAGTTGGAGGTTTGCATGGGAAATGCCCCGCGGTGGATCTCCTGAACAGGGCGGCCCAAAAGGTCATACAAAACCAGGCTGCCATTGGCAGGCAAGTGGCATTTAACCGGAATGCAGGTGATAGCGGCAGCAGGATTGGGAAATACTTTCGCCAGTTCGATCCCGGTTTGTTCGATCACCGCCGTAGTTCCGCCAATGTTGAAGGTCCAGCTACCTTTGGGCGCTACCATAGGCCGTACCTGTGATTTTCCGGAATGGGAAACCGCTTTTATATAATAGCTGATCGTCGTACCGGCGGGTTGGGTGGGGATAGCACCGGACCATAGCTCCTTTTCGGGATCGGTTAAGGACATCGGCACCTGTTCAAATCCCTTCGAAGTATCGGTGGTATAGAATATATCGGCCCGGGCAATGCCTGCTTTGTGGGCAATCAAAGATTCCACGGTATAATTCATACCCTTTCCTTCCCTCAGCGGCTGATGGGAGATCAGCAAAGGATCATTGCTCCCGATGGTATGGGTAATGCAATGCAAAGCCCCACCGTCAGCAATAATATTGGCCATAAAATCATCGCAATCGATACCGACAATATTGTACCCCGGCAGGCTCTCCCGCATGATCTTCATCGCCACCGTATCATATTCATCGCGGTAAATGGGCATGAGTAAAGTCTTATTGACAAACACACTATTGGTAAATGTCCGGTAAAAGGCTCCTGGGGCAAAGCTTCCCGACTGATTGGCAGGCATGGGGATCCGGATCACCTTATAAGGAGTGCCGAACACCGACCGGTAATTGCTTAAAATATAACGGATGTTGGCTTCTATCTGGGGTCCGTCGGATTCACCGGCCGGGAACTCCCCGATCAACAGCGTTTCTTCATCCAACAGTTTCATGTGCATATCGATATGATGGATCCCGTCAAAAGGAAGCACCGGCATTTTGATATAGCGTCGGATCCCCATAAAATCCTTCATGATACCATCGATATCATCTTCCGATTTTACCGTTATACCATAAGGGTTGCCAAAGGCATTTTCTTCCAGTACCAGGGTGGAAGCAAAGGCTGTTCCTCTGCCGTCAACCATAAAATTTCCACCGGTATTGACCAGGTCGTTGGGCGCCTGAAGAGCAGAATAAAGCGGTAGCTCCCGGTGGTCGGCAATAGCATCGGGCAGAATATCATCCTGCGGACGCGGGCGGTTGTAGATCCAATCCAGGAGCACGAGGGAATCCACCGGATCCTTATATAAGGTTTGGGGACCATAATCCCGGATCCAAATGGTATTATAATCGTGGATCAGGAAGCTTACATTTTCAAGAGAAACGTCATGCTGCCTTAGATTTTCCTTGACCACATTCGAGTCGAGGCAGATGACGATCACCTCACATTCTTCCCGGGCATGCCTGATGATCTCGGTGAGGATCGGATAATAAGTTGTCCAGGTAACGACCAGGGCCTGCACCTCTTCCCATTCGGCCATCGTTCTCACCTCAAAGGGAGGTGCCTTGGTATGAGCGGTCCGGTGCTCATTCCGGGTAAAATCATAATAAGGAAGTATATCCTTTTCAAAAGGGGCAAGACCTACTGGTAAATTACGATGCTGAGCCAGGATCATGCTTACAGGCAGGCAGCACATGATCATCATGCCAAGAAGACCGTTTCTCATCAAGGAAAGAAAAGTTGTTCTCCAAAAAAAGGGAGTGCAAGATACAAAAAAAACAGGCGCACGCAATGGGTTGGTTTATATTAATCCAACCGGCGGGAACCTATTTTTTAAAGGGGCTGACTTCCTGGTGTAAGCGGATCGCTTTGCTGGAAAGGATAATGCCGATAGCCAGGGAAACAAAAGCGCCGATCCACATCCCGGGTATGAATGAAATGAACAGGAAATAGTCGTAGGCGCCGTGTAACAGGGTTGCACCGGCCAGGCCGAAAATGCCCAGGGTGGGCCGGTGATATTTGAATTTGGCCAGTCCCATAAAATAGCCCATGATGATGGCAAAGGTTGCATGGGCCGGTACAGCGGTGAACATTCGCAGGATACCGGTTGCTATTCCGCTGTCCATCACGTACATGATATTCTCGAGTGTGGCAAAGCCCATGGAAACCATCACGGCATATACGATGGCATCGTAGGGTTCATTGAAATTTTTATTCGGATAGGCCACGTACCTGACGAAAATATACTTACTGTATTCTTCTACCAGCGCCACCCAAATAAAGGCTTTGACAAACATACCGGTCACCGTGTTATCAGGCTCTTCAACAAACAGGGAAAGCAGGCTGCTCAATATCAAGGTAACCAAAACACTGGCAACCCCCAGCAGGAAGCAACCCAGGAGCAAGGGAATCGGTTCTCTTTCATGTTCATCCTTCAGGTAGATCAACAAGGCAATGGCAAAACCTGGCGCCAGGGCTATGGCTAATACAGCAAGAAACGACATGTGTAATCTAAAAGCAGCCCAAGATACTATATTTTACCGATCCCATCGGGATAAATTTTTTTCAGCCGGCTCCTTGCGCATTTCCCGCTCATCGTTTATCTTCAAGTAAAAAAACAGTGTTATGTCAGTAAAAACATATGGGATCGGCAGCCGGGTAGATCACCGGGAATACGGTGAAGGTATCATCTATGAAAATGACGGGAATACCTATATGATCAGTTTTTTAAAAGGTGGTACCCGGCAGATTGCCAAAGCATACGACGGACTGGAGCTTATGGAAGAAATTACCAATGAAAGTGAGAAGGTCCACGTTTATGATGTGGAAGAAAAACTGGAGGCTATACTCCGGGAGTGGTTGGGGATCCAGGAGGAAATCGAATTGGGCGAAAAATGGCATGGAGGGACCTTGATCCTGCAGCCAAAAGATCCAAGTCTGAAACCGAAAGAGATCCCTATCGAAACCTTTTTCCATAAGATCGTCATGGTTCGGGACCGTTTAAGGGTGCTTGAACAGAACATCAACAGCCACAAAGGTCTTACCGATGAGGATAAGATCCATCTCCAGCAATACGTAACGAGGATTTACGGATCGTTGACATCCTTTAATGTGTTATTTAAGTATTCGATCGATCATTTTAAAGGGGAAGGCAAGTCTTAGCCCTACCTTGGGCTGCTTCCCAACTATGCCAACAATATCAATAACTGCGAAAAACGGCTGAAATCCCAGGTTTTCCTTAACGCCGTTGGCTCCTCCTAGGTGTATTCCTTTTCACGAATAGGCATTTTCCGCAATTATTCAATTTAGGTTTATTTCCATTGTAATCTTTTTTATATTAAGTTAAATTTGATTTCAATACTTTTAACAAATACCCGCAGATATGGAACCTGTTTACCACCACCCTGAATCCGATCAATCAGCCATTGAAAAGGCCTTTCAAAAACTGGAAGAGGCGATCAATGCCGTCAATGATTGTCATAAGACATTCGAGGGACAAAAGTTGCCCAAATTAAGAGACCGTTCCAATGCCTTTGTCAAGCGAGCAATAGCCTATGCACAAGAACAGCCTAATTTAGTACCCGGATTTTTAGATATACCCGCTTTGGTGAAAGAATACCGTCTTTCCCTGCAAATGGATAAGTTGTTCAGCAAGGTTCAGGAATTGGCCAAAACGATCAATAACACTGCCTTGTGGGCAGGCAGCAAAGCGATACAAAGATCATTTGCCTTTTACCAGGCAGTATTGAAAGCCTCCATGGAAAATGTTCCGGGTACTGAAAAAATTGTAGAAGATATGCAAAAAAGTTTTCTCGGAAATGATACCGCAGCATAATAGCTGCAAGCACCTTACAGAAAAGTCCTGCCTTAGCCACGCATCCCTTCCAATCGCCCATCAGTTGAGCAAAGATCGGTTTTGACCAGGTTCCATTGCCTGCATGCGGTGATCTTACGGGAAGATGGATCTATAGCCCGGTCATCTCAACAAAGACCTTAGCCGCATTAAAGGCTTTGGCTTTGTCCCCATTCCGGATGATCCTCACCTCTTGCATCACATCCCCTTTCGCGATGGCGTTAACGATCTCCTGTCCTTTTATGACATGGCCGAAAACCGTGTGTTTGCCATCCAGCCAGGGGGTTTCTTTATGGGTAATGAAAAACTGACTGCCATTCGTTTTCGGGCCTGCATTTGCCATCGACAGGATCCCGGCGCTGGAATGCCTCAATTCAGGATGGATCTCATCATCGAATTTGTAACCAGGCCCCCCGGTTCCGTTCCCTAAGGGACAACCGCCCTGGATCATAAAATTGGCGATGACCCGGTGAAATTTCAGGCCATTATAATAAGGCTGTCCATCGGCTTTGACCTTATTCTTGATGGTTCCTTCCGCCAGTCCGACAAAATTGGCTACCGTCATGGGTGTTTTTTCAAATTCGAGTTTCAGCACTATCACTCCTTTATTCGTCGTTATTTCCGCATACATACCGTCCGGCAGGTGGTTTTCACCCGCCATGGTTAAGCCTGATAAGGCGACCAATCCTATCAATAGTGTTAATGAAAGCCAGTTTTTCATAGTTACTTGTTTTAATTATGATGAAATTTGTCCAAAAGCTTGCTGGATCCGGTCATTGTTGTCCAAAGGCCATACCGGCCTGGTAGCTAACCAGAGTAGCCTAAGCCCCCGATCAGTAGCTAAATTAAGATATTCTAAACATTTTCCATGCCAAAGTTTAACTACTTAGTCGACAGACACCCGAAAAAATGACGGAGATACGTAAGATCATCCACATCGATATGGACGCTTTTTATGCTTCCATTGAACAAAGGGATCACCCGGCATATCGAGGTAAACCGCTGGCCGTAGGGGGAAACAAGGAAAGAGGCGTTGTGGCTGCAGCCAGTTATGAAGCCAGAGAATACGGTGTTTACTCCGCCATGCCTTCCGTAACGGCTTACCGGAAATGCCCGGACATCATTTTTGTAAGGCCCCGCTTTGATGTGTACCGGGATGTTTCCAGGCAGATCCGGACGATCTTTAAGGCATACACGGATCTGTTAGAACCGCTAGCGCTCGACGAGGCTTTCCTGGATGTAACCCATAGTAAAGTGAATATACCGTCCGCAACCTTGATTGCCCGGGAGATCAAGAAGCGAATTTTTGCCGAAACCCGCTTAACCGCATCTGCCGGAATTTCTATCAATAAGTTTCTGGCGAAGATCGCTTCCGACCAAAGAAAACCGGACGGATTATTCGTGGTGAAACCGGAAGAGGCGCTTTCATTCATCGAGCAATTACCGATCGAGAAATTTTTCGGGATCGGTAAGGTAACTGCCAAAAAAATGCATGCATTGGGGATCAGCAACGGGAAAGACCTGAAAAATTATCCGGAAGCCTTGCTGGCTAAGCATTTTGGTAAAATGGGCCGGTTTTTTTACCAGATCGCCAGGGGCATAGATAACCGCCCGGTCAATCCTAACCCGGTCAGGAAAAGTATCAGTGCGGAAAGAACCTACGAAAAAGACTTAACGGACATGCAGGATATCTTCGATCGCATCAACGAGCTCTCGGAAATTGTTTTCAGCAGGCTGGAAAAAAGCGGTTCCCCGGGCCGGACCCTTACCCTGAAGATCCGCTTTCACGATTTTAAAACCCTCAACCGGAGTAAGACGCATACCACCTGGATCACTGAAGCGAATACGGTCAAAGATCTGGCCGCACAGCTTATTACCCAAATTGACCGGAGGCCCTTAAAAGTACGATTACTCGGGCTGGGGATCTCTAACCTGAAAACGCCGGAAGCCGAAGATCCGCCGCAATTGAGTTTGGAGTTGTAGATGTTAGACGGTTAGACTTTTAGACTTTAGACGGTTAGACTTTAGACTTATAGACATTAGACGGTTAGATTTTAGACTTTAGACCTTCGAAAGAGTGGTCTAAAATCTAATGTCTAATAGTCTAATGTCTAATAGTCTAATTGTCTAGTTGTCTAACATCCCCTTACCCTTCACGAATTTTTCCAGCCATTGATCGATTTCCCAAAGCATGTGGAAGATCGATTTTTTGGCCGTGTAGCCGTGGCTTTCATAGGGTAGCATCACCAACCGGACCTTTGCGCCATGGCCTTTAAGGGCGTTATAATACCGCTCGCTCTGCATGGGATAGGTGCCGGAATTATTATCGGCTTCCCCATGGATCATCAATAGCGGGGTTTTCATCTTATCCGCATGCATAAACGGTGACATCTTGAAATATACTTCCGGCGCCTCCCAAAAGGTCCTTTCCTCGGATTGAAAGCCAAAAGGTGTCAGCGTCCGGTTATAAGCGCCGCTTCGGGCAATTCCTGCGGCGAACAAATTAGAATGGGTCAGCAGGTTAGCGGTCATGAACGCCCCGTAAGAGTGGCCACCTACTGCCACCCGGGCGCTGTCGGCAACGCCCAACTTAACGGCAGCGTCGATAGCTGCTTTCGCATTAGCGACCAATTGCGGAATAAAAGTATCATTAGGTTCCTCTTCTCCTTCCCCGATGATCGGAAAATCCGCGCGATCCAGGATAGCATAGCCTCTATTCACCCAATATATCGGGGATCCGTAGTACAGGCGAATAAAGCGATGCGGGGATTCCTTCACCTGGCCGGCAGCTTTAGGATCCTTGTACTCCCGTGGATAAGCCCAAAGGATCAAGGGTAGCGGCTTGTCTTTTTCCGGCTTATAACCGGCAGGCAAATACAGGTTGGCGCTCAGATCGATACCGTCATCCCGTTGGTAGTGGATCATTTCCTTCTTTACCCCTTTGAGGTGCTCATAGGGATGCGGAAATTCGGTGATGGCTTTCGGCTCACTCCTTTGGGCAATATTGCGCAGGTAATAATTCGGATTGACTTCGGGAGATTCTATGCTGGTGATAATGCTTCCTTTGGCCATATCCAATACCTGGGTAACGGTTTCATAAGTACTGTCACCACTGGCTTGCCACAATCTTTTCGTTTGATGGGTTTCGAGGTTAAATTCGTCGATAAAGGGTTTGTTGCCCTCGGGTGAATAACCTTCGCCTTCCAAAAACAAAGACTGGCCATCCCTGGCAAACATCAGTGTCCGTCTGCCATATTCATTTCTTTCCGTGAGCCAACTGCCCGGCCACTTGTACCGGTCTTCGGTATTCAGATCGAATATCATCTCCGAATGCCCGTCGCCTTTGGCGGGAGAGATCTTATAATGGGTTGAACGCCTGGTTTTCCACCAGCTATCCCTGACAATAGCTACCGTATCATTGCCCCAAATAACATAACTGAAACGATGGGTGGTTTTCATCAACCTGCGGGGATTGCTGGAAAATGGGAAAGCCCAGGCATAAAGGGCATCGCGGTGTTCCACTTCAAGCTCCGGATCTCCTCCATCCAGGGCCTCGATCCAATATAAACCGGCCGGCTTATCCCCCCGCCAGCTAATGGCACGGGGGCCTTTTCGTACGGCATTGAAGCCTTTCGGGAGATCTTCCGACAGGGGCGCATCATAAATAGCTTTGACGGTTTTACCTGCCAGATCAACTACCTGTACTTTAAAAGGAAAACGGTAATAGGGCACCAGGTAAGAAAAGGGCCGGTGGATCGTTTTGGTCAACAATAAGCTGCCATCAGGCGACAATTCAACGGAGCGGTAAATATCCGTGGGTAAAATATCCTGCTGGCCGCCATCCAGCGATACTTTAACAATTTTGGAAGAGCAGTAATAGATAAAGGCCTCTTCATCCGATTTATTGGATAACAGATCCTGGTAAGTTCTGACCGGCGCTTTTTTATCCATATTTTCGCGCACCACCGGGCCCGTAGGTATTTTGTTATTCAACACCGGTGGCTCCATAGCCCGATCCACAAACTTAGCTATCAAGCCTTGCTCATCTGGCATCCACTGATAGGGCAGCCCCCAGAATACATCGTGAAGTAACGGTTCGGTCAGGGGCCGGGCAATGGCCTTTTCAACATCCAGGACCCACAAGGAAATGCCCCCTTCACCGGTAATGGTGAAGCTGTAATAGCGGTAGGAGGGCGACCAATTGGTATTGCTGATCAACGGATCCTCCGGCAGGCCGCTTACGGCCTTTTCTTCACCGGTAAGCACATTTTTTACTTTGAGGCCTTTGTAGTAGTAACTCCTGCTTTGACCGAATGTATGGGGAGCGATCCTCAATCCTGCCAACCTTAGTTCTTCAGCAGTCAGCTCAGCCAAGGTCTTGAACGGATCGCGGGTCAACAGGATCATCCATTTGCCCTCATTGTCGACACTAACAGCCGGGGTCAGCGGAACATTGATCAGGTCCAGAATTTCCCCGGGTGGTTCCTGGTAAGTGATATCGATCTGTGCGTCCAGGTGGGATGTACTCATCACGGCACTCATAACAAGAATGTAAAATGGTTTAATTTTCATAAAGTAAAGGATCGTATGCTATACACAAAAGTATGTACCTTCCAGCTAATAGATCGTCGATACAAGCTAAACAATGGAATTACGGCCGGATGCGAATGCCTTAGATCCGGCTGATTATTGATTAACATGGGGTCAGTAAGATCAGGAAACAACCACTGAATCCGGTCGATTATCCCGTCATCAAAGGCGTTCTACAAACCCTGCAAACGTTAAAACTAGTCATAAAAATTATAATTAATGCTATGGGGAACCATATAAAGGGTGATCCTGTATCCATGAATCGAAGTAAGCATGCCTTTATCTTCAAATCTTAAAGGTTTTTCATTAAATTTGATGTATATTAATCAGGGTAGCCATAAACGGGATAGCAGGCCCTGTGGGGCAATGGGATCCTTGGGGTAAATAGCTGGCTCTCCTTCATCACAAAACAGCATGCATATGATCATCCGGATACCGGGAACCCGCAAATATTCTCTAGGGTTGGCTTTCACCTTCCTATTGATCCTTAGTGGGAGTTATTTATCGCCGGCACAACCTGCCCAAAAGAAAAAAGAAGAACGGAAGTTTGAAGTTACCTATGCCATGTTCTTTCCCGGCTTACCCAAGGGTACGGAAGAACTGATCATCCAACTGCCCTATCCATCGAAAAATAAAATTCAGAAGATCTCTATTCCAGCGGTAACCTGTACCATGGGGAACGACCATGAGTTTTACTACGATTCAAAGTATGACAACAAGATCTTCCGCATGAAATTCAATGAGAATATTCCGCCTATGATGGAGCTATATGTACAATACACCGTAAGGCGGAAGCCGGTATTTCCCGGGGATACCATCACCGAAAATTCCGATCCCAAAGTTTTCCTGAAGCCCGATAGCCTGGTACCTGTTAATGAAGATATGACCAAGCTGGCCGCGAAGATCACGGGTAATGATAAAGGAAATACCGCCAGGGCCCGGAAGATCTACGAACATATGACCGGAAAAATTAAATTCCTGCCCGGTAATGCCGAAAATTCCGACGGCAATGCCATGACGGCGATGGACAATAAAGAAGGAGATCCGGTTGAATACCATGCCCTGTTCACAGGCATGTGCCGTGCGGCAAATATCCCTGCCCGGATGAATTTCGGCTTCCGGCTCGATGACACGCTGGCCGTTAAAAAAACACAGCTCTCCGGGTTTCATTGCTGGGCTGAATTTTACGATGAAAAACTGGGTTGGGTACCGGTGGATTTTAACGAATACTTTAACCATCCGGACCGGAAAAACAAACATTTCGGCCGTTTAAATAAGAACCGCGTCAAACTATCGACCGGAAGGGATATCGATATATGGGGCGGCCCGAGGCAAAACTACCTGACCAATCCGGTGATCCTGGTTGACGGTAAGCCCTACACGAATATTAAAACTCATTTCTCCTACAAAGATTACATCAAGAAAAAAGCGCAATAATATGCTGATAGAATGTTGAAGGATGAATTTTAAAGGCTGAATAAAAAAGAACTCTTCATCATTCAGCCTTCCCTGTTAATCATTCATCATTCCCAGCTCCCAATATCAGCATAGCAAACAAACACCCAACCTTCAATTATACCTCAGCGATATTAATTGATCGCCAAGCCCAACTTTTCACCCCCCCCTGCTCCAACTTAGCGGAAATTAGGATATTTTTACAAGACCAACCGGTCGATACGCATAATTCACAGACCTATGAAGCCTATCATACCCAACAATCATACCCTGATCATCCTATGCGGATGCCTGCTGGCTGTCTTCCTTTTCCCGAACCTTGATCCGTCAGCGGACAATGGAAAGAACATTCAAAGAAAGCCATTCGAAATGCCAATGGGGATCGGCTCACCGGAAGACAAAGCAGCGCGGGATGCTTATATGTTTCGCAAACTTAAAGATCCCACCACTGGAAAAATACCGGAAAATATCCGGTCAAAGGAATTAGCGTTTGCCAGGTCTTTGCCGAAAAAGTCGGCCGCCCGCGGAACTACGGACTGGTATCTTCGCGGGCCCTTTAATGTAGGAGGCAGGACCAGGGCGCTGGGGATCGATGTGGCGGATGAAAACATCATTCTAGCCGGCCAGGTATCCGGCGGTATGTGGCGGTCGATTGACGGGGGAAGTTCCTTTACCAAAGTTACGACCCCGGAACTGTTACAATCCGTTACCTGTATTGCCCAGGATACGCGCCCCGGCAAAACCGAAACCTGGTATTACGGCACCGGGGAAGCCCGGGGGAACAGCGCCGGACATGAGGCGAGTGCACATTTTTATCTGGGGGATGGGATGTTTAAATCCACCGACAACGGCCTGACCTGGGTTCAACTGCCTTCGACAGTCTCGGGAACACCGACCATTAATGAAACCTTCGGATTCGACCTGATCTGGAATATCGTTACCGATCCTTCCATTTTGCAGGAAGATGTCATATATGCCGCTGTCAGGGGAGGGATCTTCAGAAGCGCCAATGGCGGCACCGATTGGCAGCAGGTGCTGGGGCTTGACCTGGATACTACCGTTACCGAGATCTCCTTTTATGCCGACCTGGTAAGCACCACTAACGGCGTATTGTATGCCGGGTTGAGCAGCAGCGGGTCACATGAAGGGATATGGCGTTCCACCGACGGGATCAGTTGGACTGACATTACACCGGCTGGCTGGCCAAGCGCTGTAAATCGCATCGCTATTGCCGTAGCGCCTTCGGACGAAAACAAGGTTTTCTTTGTCGCCGAAACCCCCGGCAGCGGACCCACAGAGCACAATTTCTGGTATTATGAATATATATCGGGCGATGGCAGCGGTTCGGGCGGTTTATGGGAGAATCGTTCGGCCAACCTGCCGGAAGGCGATTGCAGCGGCTTCTTTACCTTCGAATTTGCCAGCTATAATACGCAAAGTTCCTATGATATATGCCTGGCGGTAAAACCCGACGACCCGGATGTTATCTTCCTCGGGGGGACAAATATATACCGCTCCACCGATGCTTTTCGGAGTGACAGCAACTGGACATGGATCGGCGGCTATCAGTGTGATACTTCTAATTTATACAATTATCTCTACCCCAACCATCATCCCGACCAGCACAGGCTCCTGTTCGCTGCTTCGGACCCAAATGTGATCATCAATGCCAATGACGGCGGCGTTTATAAAACCCTGGACAATATGGCGCCAACCGTCGAGTGGATCTCTCTGAATAATGGCTATGTTACCGGTCAGTTTTATACGGTTGATTTTGAAATGGGCAATGTGCATAGCGATATGGTCCTGGGAGGACTGCAGGACAACGGCACTTTTCTTTCCCTGGTCAACGACCCGAATGATATTTGGACGCATGTACTCCGGGGCGACGGCTCCTTTAGTGGCATTCCCGAGGGCCGGGAATATTACTACCTGTCCTGGCAGCTTAGCAAAACCTATAAAGTCGAGATCGATGCTTCGGGGAATACGGTAGGTTTAACCCGGATCGATCCTGACGGCGGCGGAACTAATTTATTCATTAATCCGCTGATCCTGGATAAAAACGATCACCAGGTGATGTATATGACCACCAAGCGGTATATCTGGCGCAATCATGATCTCAGCGCGATACCCATAACCAATGAGATCTATGATCCTATCAATACCAACTGGACGCGTATCAACAGCAGCAGTATCGGTTTCCAGCAGGGGATTCAGATCTCTGCGCTCGATGTTTCGGAAAATATCCCGGATATCCTGTATTACGGTACTACCCATGGCAGAGTTTACCGGCTGGACAGTTCGCGTTCGGCTGATCCGGTGCAAACCAATATCACCTCCCCCGAATTTCCCAACGATGCTTACCTGAATTGTATTTCCGTTGACGAAAATGCGGCTAACCGGGCGATAGCTGTCTTTTCCAATTACGGGGTAAAAAGCATATTCCTGACCGATGATTACGGCGAAAACTGGTCCGATATCAGCGGCAACCTGGAAGAAAATCCGGATGGTAGCGGGGTTGGCCCGGCTGTTCATTGGGTGGATATCTTGTACCCGGATACCTCTACGATCGATGATACGCTGATCACCTATTATGCAGCCACCAGCACCGGTCTTTATTCCACCCAATCCCTGGCCGGCGAAGCAACCGTTTGGGAACAGGAAGGCGCTTCCACGATCGGTAATGTGGTCATTCATATGGTCAAGGCACGTGAGTCGGACGGCCTGGTTGCGCTGGGAACCCATGGGAACGGTATATATACCAATAAGCCACCAGTAACCTTATCAACGCCTGCTCCGAGGCCAAAGACTTCTCCGATGAAGCCATATCCCAATCCATTCGGGGATGAAACCAGGCTCAACCTCCACCTGAGCCAGGAACAAACGGTCAGTTTCAGGGTATTCGATATCCGGGGAAAAGTTGTCCATGAACAGACCCGCTACCTGCCGCAAGGGGATCACCAATTCAAATGGTCGGGTGTTGACGGATCGGGGAAAAAAGTCAGCCGGGGGGTATATCTATTATCGCTCAGGATCAATGGGCGGCATTATTCGGCTCCGGTTATTTACCTGCCTTAGCCGGCGATTCCAGACATCGATTATAAAGCTCAGGTATAGGAGCCAGGCTACACCCGAACACCGATCACTAAAATATCATCGATCTGATCCCGTTCGCCTTTCCAGGCTTCGATGGTTTCATCCAGGGCTATCTGCTGTTGCTCCATCGTTTTTTGACGGTGCTCGATCAACAGGCTTCGGAACCGTTTATAATTAAACCGCTTGTTGTCGTCGCCACCAAACTGATCCACGTAGCCGTCGGAGAAAATATAAAAAGTATCGCCCGGATGTAATTGAATGGTATGGCCGACAAAGATCCGCTCCTTTTTAAAGTGGAAGCCTGCCACCGGGAATTTATTGGCTTTTATTTCTTCCATTTCTTCGCCGTCTTTCCTCAGGATATAGAGCGGGTTATAAGCGCCGGAAAACTGTAAGATATTCGTTTCCGGATCCAGGACCCCAATAGCGATATCCATACCGTCTTTGGATCCTTTTCCTTCATCATCCTGCTTGAGGGCCGTTTTGATCTCGTTGTGGAGGTTGGTAAGAATATTTTCCGGCTTGATGATCCCTTTTTCGTTGATCACCTTGTTCAGCATGGTATTCCCGATCATCGACACGAAAGCGCCGGGAACCCCATGACCGGTACAATCGGCGGCAGCAATGATCAGTTTCTTACCATTTTGACCAAACCAATAGAAATCTCCACTAACAATATCCCTGGGCTTAAACAGGATAAAGGCATCCGGCAGCTCTTCCTTCACTTTCTCCGGCAGCGGCAAAATCGCTTCCTGGATCTTTTTGGCATATTGGATACTATCGGTAATGTTTTGATTCTTCTTTTCGATCTCTTCTTTTTGCTGGGTGATCTCGATATTCGCTACCTCCAGCTTTTCGTTCTTCTGAGCGATCTCTTTTGTCCGTTCCTGAACGATCTTTTCCAACCTCACTTTCGCGGCCTTCAGGCGCATAATACTCACCTGGATGGCTACATAAACGAAAATGATAAACGCTACCGTATAGGAGATAAAGGCCCAGATAGTGCGGTACCAGGGCGGCTGGATCACGAATTTGAAGGTGCCTTCCCGGCTGATACGGTTGTAGATATTCTTTGCCCTGACTTTGAAGGTATACTGGCCTTCCGGCAGGTTGGTATAATTGTTTTTGGCCTCCGTTGTCCATTGCGACCAGCCCTTGTCATAACCCTCGAGAAAAAAGCTGTAAGCCAGGCTTTTTTCATCTTCGAAATAAGGGGCGGCATATTCAAACCAAATGGAATTCAGTTCATAGGGTAATTGCGGTTTATGGTATTGCTCCGCCTCTTTGGAAGGATTGCCAACCCTGATATTTCCAGCGCCGGAGTCGGCATTGTAGACCGGCAACTCCCATTCGTCCACGAAGTATTTGGTCCCCCAATAGATGACGGAATCTTCGCCTACCCTTACTTTTCTGACCAACGAAGCAAATGGCTGGTCATAATCTTTGTCAATATTGCTGTTATACTGGATGACCCCATCTGTTGTACCAAACCAATAGATATCATTGGTATCCGGGAAAATGTAGAAAATATCGGTTTTCGGTATTCGCATGGATATGGTCGGATCCCAGTAATACTTACCGTTCTCATCAGCTTTAATGATACCGGCCCGGTTCTTGGAAGAAGCCCATAAATTGTTGTGATGGTCTTCGGTTGCATGGATCGCCTCTTCATCACCGTCGGTAAATTCGATCCCATGCATTTCATCGGGATAGAAATAATCATCCTCCTTATCGAAGGTGAAATAACCTTTGGAAGTGCTGAATCTCAGCTTACCTCTCAAGTACATGGGGGTAACTTCTCCCTCCGGTAAACCATGATCCGTATAATACAATTTGTAGGGCACGGAGTCTTCGACTTCTTTGTTCATGTCGAGATACAAGATCCCCTTCCCATAAGTCCACACCCACAATTCGTTATCGTCTGTCTCTTCGAACTTGTTGATGACCAGGTTAGCCAGGTATAATACGGTATCTTTCTGAACAATCCTGTTCTTTTCAATGGTAAACCGTTCGATCCCGTCATTGGTACTACCCAACGCGATCGTCGAATCCCCTTTTTTAGGATATAACCACCGGACGATCCTGTCAGTCAGGAACCTGGCGCTTTTATGATCGACCCGGAATATCCCCTGGTTGGTCAGCGCATATAGCGTTCCCCTGAGCTCGACCAGGGCATAACTTTGCCCATCGATCCCTTTTACTTTTTCAAAACTGGCCGATCCACCGTTTTGCCCGTAGGGATCAATCGTAAATACACCATCGGTTGTGGCCGCATAGATCAGACCTTTGTACTTCCGTATATAGATCACCAAACCTGTAATACCTTTTTTATCGTCAAAATAGGTTAATGGTGCAGGATATTCGACCCTGCTTACCCCGCGGTTAGACGTACACCATACCCCTCCCTGTTGGTCTTTATAGACACTCAACACACTGTTATCATATAATCCCGATTCCTTGTTGACGATATAGGCATGCCGGCCATCGACGCCGGTATATACCAAACCCCCGTTATAGGTGCCCAGTACCAGTTTGCGGTCATTATATTTGATACCGGCCCTGATCTTATTCTCTTTCAGGTAGGGATCCACAGCCGTTTCATAAGGATTGACCTGGTCCTTTCCGTCAAATAAGTATAAACCGTTGTTATAGGTCCCGAGGATCAAACCCTGCTCGAGTTGCTCCTTCAGCGGCATAAAGGTATAGGGAACATCATTGTTGATCATATCCGCATGAAACAGGGATTGCAGGGTATCCTGGTTGATTTTCAGCAAGCCGACGGTTCTGTTATAGACTAATATATCTTTGTCGACAGCCTTGGCGGGATAAAAAATATTGTCGACCGGTTCCCATACGGTAATCGCCTGGGCCTGCCATCGGAACAGATGTTTTACCGCCATAAAAAATATGGCATCTTCCGTGGAAAAAGCTCTCCAGATCCGGCCGAATTGACGGTAATCTTCCGGTATATGATCGACGATAGACTGGTAGGCCAGTTTGCCGGTTTCATCGGCGGATAAATAGCCGATCTCATTATTCCCGCCTACATATATCAGTCCTTTGCTACTCCTGGTCAGGGAGCTGGGCTTGATAACCGTGGTACCGTCGACCATGCGCCAATAATGGCCGTCGTATTCCATGACACCGGAAATATTAGCGATATAGATAACACCCCGATCATCCTGCTCCATATCGAAACTCTGGGGGCTAACCCCATAATCATCCGAACCATAATCATTGACGGTGTAGTTTCTGAGATAGGGTTTTCCGATCGGTTGGGCGGTGAGTAATGAACCGAAGGTTAACTGCAAACAGATCGTCAACAACAATAAGCCAGGTAGCCCTGTAAACTTTGGGTGATAAATCATAGTTTTTGAATGATCAAACCTCTTCAGTATTCATCCTATTGCCCTTTAATTTATTCAGCATCAAAAATCTAACTTCAAATATAACAAACGGCAAAAACATCCCAAAAGAGTTATACACAATTCCTGAAAAGCATGAATTCAAAAAGGATGAAAAGAAAGGAAATGAAAAGTCCGGATATGAAAAAGGCTGTCCGCCAGTTGGAGGACAGCCTTATATATGATTGAGTTGCGGTGGCGTGATTATTTGCCGGTTCCAGTGTTCAGAACGCCTGTCATAACATTTGCACTTGTGTTCCGGGTTTTGATCGTATCGTAAGAGATCAGATCACCTTGGTGTACTTTCATGATCCTTGCGCGGATGTTGATCACTTTGATCAGTTT
>JANQFB010000416.1 GCA_028278085.1 Chitinophagales bacterium | reverse complement strand
TGCCGGCAGGAACCGCAGGGGGCAATGGGTTCATGCGTTTTTTTCTCCGGCGTAGTAGCGGTGATCGCAATGGCCGTGATCGGAACATCTGGATATTGGGAAGAAGCGGCAAACAATGCCACGCGCTCCGCACAAAGACCATCGGGATAAGCGACATTTTCCTGGTTATTGCCAATGACGATCTTACCGTTTTCCAATAATGCGGCGGCGCCGACAAAAAAATTGGAATAGGGCGCATAGGCTCCCTTGGTGGCTTCCTTGGCAGCGTCGAGCAGTTCCCGTTCCTGTTCCGTTAACTCCCCGGGCGAATCAAATATCTTAAAACGGCTGGTTATTTCGATCGTACGCATCTTTTCTATCCAGATTTGTGCAAATTTGCGTTAAAATGAAGTCAATTCTATGTCAAATTTGCGTTAATTCTGCATTTGCCTGCTTTCATAATCCTTGATCATGCAGGCCCTTGCTCATCACCACCTTTCATCCGGTAAAAATTTTCGGGATCTACCGGCTGATAAGGGTGGATAAAGATAAGGAATTATTAACTTCGTTACCCGTATTCTAATCGTGAAACAATGAAACGGACCCGGTCAACCGGGAGACAAAATTCCGTTCGAAAAGATGCATCGTGGAGGCAATCACCTGATCTTTTCACATAAAACTCTTGGGATGAAAAATATTCTGATCGTTGGGGCCGGCAGGTCATCCGGTGTGTTGGTGGATTATATGCTTGACCAGGCCGCAGAGCATAGCTGGAAAATAATATTGGCGGAACGGGATCCGGACCTTGTTGCAGCAAAGATCCATGGCCATGCCCATGGCGAAGCAGTGGTTTTCGACATCAACGATGCAGCCAGGAAGCGAGAATTGATCAGCAAAGCGGATATCGTGATCTCCATGCTTCCGGCCAGGTACCATTGGCGCCTGGTGGACGACTGCCTGGAAGGGAAAAAACATTTGGTAACGGCGTCCTATCAAAAGAGTTTGTACAGGATCGATCAGGAAGCCGACAAGCATCCGGATGTCCAGGAGCGGGAAGCCTGGGAGCGATTGGATGCTACGGCCCGGGAACAGGGGGTATTGCTCATCAGTGAAATGGGGCTCGACCCCGGTATCGACCATATGTCGGCCATGCAAATGATCGACAAGATCCGGGCCAACGGGGGAAACCTCACTTCTTTCAAATCGTTTACCGGTGGGCTGGTCGCTCCGGGTTTTGATAATAATCCCTGGCAATATAAGCTCACCTGGAATCCGAGGAATGTGGTGCTTGCCGGGCAGGGGACAGCGCAGTATATCAAGAATGGCCGGTATAAATATATTCCCTATCATAAGCTTTTCGACCGGCTCGAAGCCGTCAGCATACCGGGATATGGTAAATACGAAGGCTATCCAAACCGCGATTCCCTGAGCTACCGGAAGATCTATGGCCTGGAAAAGATCCCAACCATTTTCAGGGGAACCTTAAGAAAACCGGGCTTTTGCCAGGCCTGGAATTTGCTGGTGCAACTGGGCCTGACCGACGACAGTTACAAACTCGAAGACTCGGCCAATATGACCTACCGCGAATTCGTCAATACTTTCCTGGTCTATACCCGGCATAAAAAAGTGGAGGAAAAAGTTTGCCGTTATCTGAATATCCGGGAGGATTCGCCCGAATTTGCAAAATTGCAATGGCTGGGCTTATTCGACGACAAAAAGATCGGCCTGCCCGATGCCAGTCCGGCGCAGATCCTTCAACAATTGCTGGAACAAAAATGGAAACTCGAAGCCAATGACAAGGATATGATCGTGATGCAGCATCAGTTCGATTACAACCTGGATGGTCTTAAAAAGCGGTTGCACGCCTCCCTGGTGGTTACGGGTGATGATCAGATCCGGACGGCCATGGCTAAAATGGTGGGTTTGCCGGTAGGGATCGTCAGCAAGTTGATCCTGAACGGCACCATCCGTGAAACGGGCATGCATACCCCCGTGCTGCCTTCTATCTATGAGCCGGTGCTGCAGGAGCTGGCATCTTTTAACATTGACTTTATTGAAGAAGACCTGAGTGTCGAGCCGGAAGCGGTGTGAAGCTGGATTAGGCGGCTGCCGGGTTCAGAACCGGGCCGACAGTTGAACATTATAGCTCCTGGGAGCTCCGATATTTCCCGGCACAAACATGTAGGTGGCGTTCGAGGCGTTTTTTACATAAACAGATAGGTCCAGGAATTTGGTCAGGGTCAGCCTGAAGAATGCATCGATAACCAGGTCGCCCGAGGGGTGATCATCCCGGAATCGTTTCACACCGGGGACCAATAGCTCCAAAACCCTGTCGATATTCAGCATAAAACTATTGTACCTTGCCTGTGTCCCAATACTGATCCGTCCCGCCGATAGGGTATAGTTGAATTTAACGGCATGACGGAATCGGTATTTCAGGAATTGTTCGGTGCCGAGGGTATCGTCAGGGCTTTCCCGGTAATGTTGATCCAACGGGGTGATAAAATGATAGCCCGCCAGCAAACGGTGTTGAAGATTACCTGTTGTCATCAGCCCATTGGTATTGATCTCCACCCCATAGATCCTCGTTGCCGATACGTTGACGGCCGCAAATCCCAATCCGCCGATACCGCCATCGGGATCGTAATTACCGAAGGTGAATTCGATCATATTATCATATTCCGACCAGAAGGCGGCAAGATCCACATAACCTTTGACGAATCTGTTCATGTAGCCCTGGCGAATGCCGATCTCTCCCGACCAACCGGTCTCCTGCTGAAGCTCGGGATTCGGGAAGATCCTCAGCAAGCCGGCGGTGGTGGCCGCATACCTTTCCGCCACAGATGGAAAGCGTATACCCTGGCCCAGGGAAGCCCGGATGCTGGTAGCCTTACCGATGGAAATATTAACCCCGCTTCTGAATAAAGGAAAGTATTCCCGTTTGAACGTATCGATCCGGAAAGATTCGAAGCGGCTGCCCAGGGAAAAGTGTACTTTCTTGACGGTTTGATCGATCTGGGTGAATGCCGCTGCCTGGCTGCCCTGGTGATCCCCGTAGAGACTATCACTGATCACTTTGTTCAAGCTTGCGGATATCCCGCTGGTCCAGTTGAGGGTATAGGCTTCGGTAAAGGCATACCGCTGCCGGAACTGGTATTCGCTGAAATACAGGTGAGCCAGCGATTCCTGGTTGGTGTTGTTTTTATTATCGGTCCGGTAATACCTGCTTAGCCAGGCATGGGATCGGTTGTTTTTCACATACCGGATAAAGGGATCGATGGCCACGCGGGTCAGGTAGGTTTTGCTCAGCGTATTGGCGGCCGGTATATAAGGGGTGGTATCACTGTCCCAAAACAGGAAGGTACCGCTAGAGTCGATCAGCGTAGTGGCGGAGATACCATATTGCAAGGCCGGTATGTTGGCCGGCTTATGGACTAGTTTCAGATAAGTTTTGGCGGTGTTCAATGTTTCTCCCTGGCGATAGCCCTGGTTTTTCTGTAGGTCTGTGCTGGCAACCATCTCGAAGGAGCCGATCCTGCGGCTATGAAGGAACTGGAAACGGCCGAAAAGCGGGGGGGAATCCCAGTATTGGAAGGCTGTATCCGGCGGAGCCCCGTAAAAACCACTGCTCAGATTGATCAGTGTTCTGGGGGTCGGGTCCGGGGTTTTGGTTCTGATATGAATGATACCATCCAAAGCCGAACCACCGTAGAGCGCAGATGAAGCCCCCTTGATCACTTCGATCTGTTCCGCATTTTCCATCGGGAGCATATACCATTTGATATCTCCCGCATCGCCGGCCAGTAGGGGCAAGCCGTCTACCAACATCAACACCCGGCTGCCAACGCCGTAGCTCCAGCCGCTACCTCCGCGGATATTGACCTGTTTGTTGATGATGTTGACACCGGGGATCTTATCCAGCACATTTTCAAGGGTAGGGGAGTAAGAATCTTCCAGGATCCGCGGTTTGATCACTTCCATGGAAACCGTAACCTCTTCCAAGGGTTGTTCGTATTTGCCGGCGGTGACTGTTACCTGGTTCAACAAGGTATTTTCTGCTGCCAGGCTGATGTCAATGTTCAGGCCGTCGGCAGTTATTTCGCTGATCTGTCGGGTAACACTTTGATACCCGATAAACTTGTATACAATAGTCAGGGGTGGGTTTGCCGTAAATTCGATGCTGTAATGTCCGGAGCTGTCGGTGGTGGTTCCCAGGCTATCATTGATGATAATATTTACACCGGGGAGCGGCGCGCCGCTATCCGCTTCTTTGACGGTTCCGCTTAGACTGATATTTGCTGCCGCCACCCAGGCGGTAAAGCCACTGATCATCAACAGGCAAAGGACATATGATTTTCGGGCCTCCCATACATATTTCCTGAATTTTGTCATAGATTTGTTGAAGCAGCTTTTGCCTGAAAATATGTAAAATTATCGACGATCGTGAAATTCCTGCTGATATATGGCTGGCTGGTCAGTTCCTTGTTCTTGTTGCCAGGCGGGTCTCAAGGCCAGGTATGTATTCCTAATACCAACTATACCGTGCAAGGGATCTATCCGGATACGTTGAGCACAGGCTATCCCGATTCGGCCTATTTGTCCGTTATCGATATCAAGATCCCTCCCGACACAACCATCGGCCCGATCTATGCGATCATTGATTCGCTGGAGATCCTGGAAGTTTTCGGTTTGCCGACGGGTTTTCAATATGAATGCAATATTTCACGCTGCGCCTGGCTGGGCGGTGACAACGGCTGTGTCAGGATCACCGGATCCCCTGATGCCAGCCAGATCGGGGTCTATCCGCTAAAGGTGATGATCAATACCTACCTGGATATTGCGGGTACACCGGCAACACAACTGGATTCCAATGTGAGCTATGCTGTTGTGATCGAAGATCCCCTGGCCGGTATGCCGGCAACCGTGAAGGTGATATCCCTCGAAACGAAGGTATCGCCGAATCCCTTTCGTTCCGATGCCCGCATTAGCTATCGGCTTCCCGGGATCAGCAGTCAGCCGGTATCACTGGTCTTATATGATATGCTGGGGCGTAGCTTTCATCCGGAATATAGCTTGTCCGGTCAAGGGAATTATCAGACCATCATCCTTTCCGGAACAGACTTGGATGCCGGTATGTACAGCTTCCGGTTGATCTTTAACGACCCGGAGGTAAGCGCCGTCGGACGGCTGATCATTCAGTAGTTGTAACCCGAATAAGCGGATGTCGGTCTGCTTCAGGCAGGATTGAATATTTCATGTATTTTTTTGCCCGCCGCAATTCTTTGAATACCTTCAAATGACCTTATCGCTGATCAGCACGTGCGCTTTCAGGATCCCGGCTACACTGATCCCGTCGGTGATCTTCCCTTCCATAACCATGTCGTAGGCTTCGGCAAAGGGTAGATGCTTTAAGGCCAGCGCTTCGTCTTCATCCGGTTGCGGCGTTCCGATCGTGAGCTCCTGGGCGACATAAATGATCCCCAACTCGTCGGACACGCAATTGGACGTATGGACTTCCTGGATCAGGGTCCACTTTTTAGCGGTGATACCGGTTTCTTCTTTCAGTTCTCTTTTGGCCGAATCGATGGGCTCGATAGCCGGATCCCCACCACCTTCGGGGATCTCCCAGCTATATTGATCCAGTGGATAGCGGTACTGGCCGACCAGCCAGGTATAATAATTTTCATCGAGCGGAATGATGCCCATTGCCAGGTTTTTGAAATGGACAACACCATAGATACCGGGATTACCGGATGGATTGAGTACCTGGTTTTCGACCACCCGGATCCATTTGTTGTCGTAGGGTATGGTAGAGGATAGTGTTTTCCAGGGATTTTCCATTATTAAGGATTGTTGACCAATTCTTGGACTATTTTCGGAACTCCCGTGGAAGCTTTTTCCGGGACTTTTACCAAATGGGGAATGCGGTTGATCTCGGGTATATTCGGGTCGATGATATACTTGGGAATATGTTGCGGTACATACCGGATGAGGCTGGCCGCAGGATAAACCGCCATTGATGTCCCGATGATCATCAGAATATCCGCATAGGCACACAGTTCGACGGCTCTTTCGATCATGGGAACCGCCTCCCCAAACCAAACAATATGGGGTCGCAGTTGATGACCCTTTTCGCACAGATCACCCGTGTTCAGATCTTCCTTCCATTCATAGATCAACGATGGATCACCGGTACTCCTTACTTTCAGAAGCTCTCCATGCAGATGGACAATTTTTTGCGATCCGGCTCTTTCATGCAAGTTGTCTATATTTTGGGTAACAATGGTCACATCATAGCTAGCTTCCAATGCCACCAGGGCCTCATGACCTGGGTTGGGATTAACAGACAACAGGTTTTTCCGGCGTTGGTTATAAAAGTCCAGCACCAGCTCCTGGTTGGCGGCCCAACCCTCGGGAGAAGCAACCTCCGTCACATCATGCCCTTCCCACAACCCGCCGGCATCGCGGAAAGTGCTGATCCCGCTTTCTGCGCTCATACCGGCTCCGGTCAATACA
Source organism: Chitinophagales bacterium (assembly GCA_028278085.1). Lineage (GTDB taxonomy): Bacteria > Bacteroidota > Bacteroidia > Chitinophagales > JANQFB01 > JANQFB01. The sequence goes on along the minus strand of JANQFB010000416.1, from coordinate 1,144 downwards.
ACTATTTTTTTCATGACTTAGGGTAATCGGGCAGTTGAATGGACAATCTACTCAACTTTTACCAGGTTTTGGGTGATGGTACCGTTGTCCGTTTGCAATAGTAGCAAAAATAATCCATTTTGACCGGGCACCTCGATATCTTTGCGGAACCATTGTTCCCCTTGTTCGGCGGACCGGTATATTTCACGCCCATAAGCGTCCCATAAGCGGATCACAACATTTTCCGGTTGTTCGAGGTAGAATTGAAGGGTAAAACGGCCGTTCAAAGGATTCGGGAAAGCCCTGAACCCGGTCAAACCCACGGGCTTTGCAGTTTTACCCGTGGAAATGCTTGCTGCTATAAAATCGAGACATTCCAGCACCTCTGCCGTAAATCCCGGAAAAGGGATCACATGCCCTTGCCCCGGTATGGTGTTTAAATAAACGGCTCTTCCGGCTGCATGCATACTATCATAGGTGGCGATGTGATCGTTATGATAAGGATCGAACGCAGCCGAACACATACACACCGGGGGTTGCAAATGATTGAAATCGCCGGCCTCCAATCCGCTCATAATGGGATTAAAGGGTATCAATCCTTTAAATTCATAGATATCATCCTTGGCATAATTCAGTACCCCGGCGCCCCCGGCAGAATGTCCGAAAAGAAATACCCTGGCAGTATCGATGGCAAACCACCGGACCAGGGAATCGGCTAATGCAGGGATCACCTGGTTTTCGAGGTCATCTTCAGCCAAACAAGCTACCACACAATTGGCCGAATCCGAAACTTCCTGCAAAATATCCCTGAGTTCGGAGGCCTGATGTCCCTGACCTGGTAAGCCCAAGAGCAGGGTATTGGAAGCTGTGAGGTCGAAACTATCGGGTAGGTTCATGCTCAGCAAACGGGTATCGCCGTTAAAGGGGGCATGGTTGATGGGCACAGATACATCATAATGAAAGGTTTGGATATGCCCCATGTCAGGGATCACATCCCAAACGACATAGCCGGATGCCCCGGAACCAGCCAGTACATCGAACCGACCATCGCCGTCGAGATCGATATCCGATAAGCGGGTATTGATGATGGTGGTAAACGGGTCCGGGAACTTTATAAAAACGTCATGGTTAAGAACCACCCCCGGGGAGTCGGTGTCAAAATGCT
>JANQFB010000311.1 GCA_028278085.1 Chitinophagales bacterium | reverse complement strand
ATGTTCATTTCCCCGCCCTGGTTAAATCTACCATCCTGGAGGGCCCGACCCTTTTCCGGTACTTCGATAACCACGTCAACATCATGCTGGAAATGGTTTGATCCTCGGAATTTGCCGTCTTTGGTGGTTTGGAAAATGTAGATGAATGATTTGCCCGGATTATTCCGTTTCAGTGCTTCCAGTTCATCCGGTGTCAGCTCCAACTTGTTCACGCTGTCCAGGAATATGTAATCGTAGTTGGATAAGTAGGCGGGAAGGTGATCGCTAATGGAAAGATCCGGATGCTTTACTTCTTCAACCTTCATTTGTAAAGTTGGGTTAAACCCTTCTTCCCTTCCCACATAAAGAACTGTACCATGATTTCGAGCCAGGTATCCGGCAAAGTCAAGAGCAAGGATAGACTTACCCATCTTTGGTTTGCCGTATATCATGGCTGTAAAGCCGGGGGCTGGATCACCAATAAACTCCTTCCACTTCCCAGAAAGTCCAATGGTTTCAAACTTTAGGGCTGCAAAATCCATGCTGTTCATAACAGTGTTAGTTGGAACCGCGTACATTGAGCTATTTTCTACTATACCGTCCAGGCCGCCACCGTCTAAGCCATCCAGGGCTGCATACAATCCATTGAGTTCTGCATCGTGGATCGTCAGGGTCTTACCCCTTATGCCCCCTTTCAGGAATTGGTCAAGCGATTGGACCATGCTTGTAACCTCATGGATATAGGGATCGTTGGCCGGGATACGTTCATCGTTTACTGCACTCATTACCTGGTTAAACAGGCGCTTGGCTTTAGCTTTGTCGGTTCCCCTCTCATGCAGGTTGATATACCGCTTAATGTACTGGATGGATAGCCGTACCTTTTCGCTGTCCACAATGGCCCGGAATTTTTTAAGTGTGGAGGCACTAATCTCAATAGTCAGTGCTCCTTTCATCTTGTTATACAGGGCTACTAGCTTGTCCTGAATGTGGTTGATCTCGCTGGCATAAGGCGAGGACTTGCGGATTTTCTTCCCAACGATGGCTTTCTGTAAGGCATTTATGAAAAGCCAAATCTCTCTTGGGGTTTTCTTCTTACCATGCAGGCGCACGTAACGCTGGATAAACCGGATTTCAAGGTCGATGGATTCCACTAGCTTGATCTTTCGGGAATGTTTGACTGTCCGGGAAGTAGATCGGGGGGAGGATGGTCGGCTGGCTCCTGTTCTGTTGGCCGGTTTGTTAGACTGCTTCTTTACAAAGTTGTCCAGGTCGGCAAAGTGCTTATCAATTTCCTCCCGAATCGTATCACTTTCTTCGTAAAACTCCCACGATTTATTGTTATTGGTGGTTTCGTTGACAAAATTGTGGCCGTCCCGTAACTTCTTTGTCAGGTTCTTTAGCCCTACCTTGTCAACTGTTTTGTAGTAGTTTGCAATCGTAATGCTCATGCTTCAAAGTTTCAGTGATTAGCAATTGTGGTTGTATCGTTAAGTCGTTTTCCGGTTCAGAAGTCTTGCCTTAGCTTCCAGTTCGAGTATCCGCAGCTTGCGGGCCTTTTCCTGGTCAATATCAATGCCGTATTCCTGGAATATGCGAGATGCAATTACAGCATCGGATTGAGCGATAACAGGGAGCAGCTTCTTTCGGTTAACTGCCCCGGCCTTGTCTAGTGAGGCCAAAGCAGCATTAAAGCGGACAATAAGGGTTTGTATGCCTTCGGGTAATTCTTCCTGGATCTTACCGATCTGCTTCATCAAGGCTGTATGTTGTGGTTGGTAGATCATGGTCGGTTGAATTTTTCTGCTAAATCGGTAACAGTGTCCTCGATCTGCTCGATAACGGCATGTTGTGAAAAGTTCCTGCCGAAATAGTAACGGTTGGCTGCAAGGATATTTTCATCGGCATATCCGGATTCTTCAAAGAGTTTTTCTATTTGTTCATAATTCGGTCCAATACCTAATCCTGTTCTCACGTAGCGACCAAAAAAATCATAAGTTGCCACAATTCCTTTAAATCCATCATATCGGTAAAATCGGGGGTCTGAACTTAGCAGTAGAATGATATTTTCATCTAAAGGTTCATTGTAATTTTTAGCTGGAATTAAACAACCGGTATAGTCTTTGAATTCGTGGTTGGAAGACGTACCAATAGCAATGCTGATCTTTACCTTGACTTTGGCTTTAAGCAGGATTTTAGTTATTATGATCGCAGCAATGCCACTGTATAGAAATTCGTCCGCCTTTACAGAGTTTGGCCCCCCGCAGGAAATAATCAGTTCTACCGCCTGTCGGTCGTTCTCCACATCCGGGAAATAGGCAAACAGTTCTTTTGTATGGGTTCGTATCTTTGGTCTACCATTCTTATCCTGCTCCCACCGTTGGATCACTGGCGTATTGTCTATTCTTAGGAGATATGTATCTTTAATTTGATTTACTTCCTCCATCTCTACTTTCCGCTTATGGGCCTGGCTATACCATTCCTTGTTGCGGTACAATGTCATTGCAGCCCGATCAAAAGAGAACACACCCATTCCTAATGAATTAAACTGCCGAATGGGTGATTTGATCTTATTCTTAATATCTAAGTCCAATTGTTTATCAATTTGGTCGTAAACCTCTTGAATTAGTTGTGGCTTTTTGTACTCGGTTATACCTTGTTCCAACTCCTTGCGTGTAACTCCTTCACCAAACCAATTTGGTCTATCTTTTAAGAAATTATCTACTTTTCTTGATGACACATTGACATCCAAAGCTACTTTGCTGCTTTTTCGAGTAAGGTTTTGCATCTTTTCATTGACCCATTCTCTGTATTCCAATAAGCTCTTAAAATCATCCTTTATGTAGATGTTGGCTGCCATTAATACACCTCTTTGTCTTTGTCCATATTCCGATAATAGTGATCTTCAAAGATTTCATCGTATTTGATCTTCTCCCGGATGTTCTTTTGCTGTACATTGGTAAAGGTGGAAATGTAGCTGTCTACTGCGCCTTTAAACGTTTTGCCTTCATCGGCTTTCACACCGTTTTTGCCCTTGTCCTTTACCCGTTGCATTTCCAGGTTATAACTATCCCTCGCAGTCTGCATAAAGCGCAATGATATTTGGGCCTCATAACGCATTTCCTCGATCACTGAACGTATCTTGTCGCATACACTCCAAATCATTTCGTTTTGAAGGATGCGCTTTTCCAGGTCGGGGTTTTTCTCGATAAAATACACGTTTCCCGATACCCGATCCAGCAGTGATAAGTCCTGCTTATTGTTCGCACCGTAAGCAATGCTATCTGTGTTGGGATAAACGTTGCCGGTCATAACTACTGCAAAATCGGGGTGCTTGGAGAAGCTCTCTTTACGAGCGTTGAAGATTACCGCATTTTCAATTTTGGTTTTTGCCAGTGCATCGTTTAGCAGCCCTGCCGTGTTTGGATCAATCTTGGGTAGCTCGTCCAGGATCAGCACATGCCCCTTACTCCATGCTTCGATCAGTTTGCCCTCCTGGTAACCGTCCATAGTCTGCCCGCCAATGATCTCTGTTGGGGATGTCCATTGAGAACAATTGATCGTAATGTGCTGCCGTCCCAATGCCTGTTTTGCCAAAAGGTTTTCGGCCATGTAGGTTTTGCCGGTTCCAGCTCCGCCAATGAGCATGACCACATGACCCATAACCAAATCATCCACGATGCTTTGAAATACCGGGATGTCCGGTTTCTGAAATGCGCCCGGTTCCTTTTTACCGGGTAGCTGGTACTGGATTACATGCGGTTGACTGGATACCTGCTTTTTCAGATCATTGTCCAGGTTGGAAAAACTGATCTTGGTATCCTTTAGCAGTTCCTTCATGGCCTCCTTCATCGTGGCCTCATCGGGGGCCGATCCTCCGGTTTGGTTCTTAATGGCCTCGAACAACTTAGTAAAGCTGTCCACTACTTCATCAACCGATTCCTCCTTTTTGCTGGTAGAGGCAGAACGTTTCTTAGGTTTTTTGTTGGTAGGCTTGGCCGGTGCATTAGTGGTGGAAGTGGAGGCTGGGGAAATTGTGGCCGGGTCGGTTTGATCGCCATACTCCAAATCAAGCTGTTCGGTCAACAGCTTGTCCATCTGCAAAGCGGTGTCATTCTCAACTGTTAAGCCCTTACTTAACTTCTCGATAATGCTGTACCGCTTCTGCGTATCCGCATCAGTTGTAGAAATGATGTCTTTGTATTTTTCAACACTATACATTAATCCGGTTTTGTTTAATTAGTGAAAATCGCTTACTTCCCATTCGTCCTGCCGTTGCCATGCCAGGCGCTCCAGTTCCCTTAGCCTTTCCTGCCTTGTGCCTTCCAGCCCGTTTACCTGTTGGCCTTCCTTGCGCTTTTCTTGTTCCACACGCATTTTCAGCAATTCCAATTCGGCCTGTGCTTGCACTTCCAGCAGTTCCATTTCGTCCAGTTCCGGGCGCAGGTTAGGGGTAATTCCGGGTTTGTCAATTGTAACGATCCTTACACGTATCCCTGTTTGATTGAAAGCATTTTTGAAAGCACTGTCTATGGCTTCAGATACATCGGCCCCGACGTCCTCGATCCATTGGCGGAAAGCTGCGTCCTTTTTGAATTGTCGGAAAAAGGGGCCTTCGCTCATTATCGCCACTATACGACCACCGGGTTTAAGCATATTGTAGGCGTATTTTACATGGTCTATGTCTTGCCCTTTTTCAAAGGGGGGATTCATCAAGATTTTGTCATAGAACTTTTCAACCGGTGAATGATATTCCAGGAAATCATGAGCAATTACATTGTAACCTTTCAGTTCCAGGATCTCACGCAAGGATGAATTAATTTCGATAGCATCAAGAGACAAACTCGCTCCTTCAAAGCGTTGTTTCACAGCATCAAGGATATCCCCTTTACCCGCAGAGGGTTCCAAAATGCGGTCATGTATATGAATATCAGCTAATTCAATCAATCGTTGAATTAGTGGTTCCGGGGTAGGGAAGAAACCGGGTATCTTTTGCTGTTTGATTTCAATTTCCAACTCCCTTATCTGTTGTTCCTTATCATCCTCATGATGCAAAGCACCGGGCACAAATTGTTGTAACAAATCTCCCACCTGCCCATAAGCCTTTGACCAATCGAAAACGCTATGAATATCCAGCTTGTTAAAGCTATTTCGGTTGTTATTGAATACCTGTTGCATCCAGTCCTGGTTACCTGGTTCCGGTTTAAAACCCATCATTAATTCAACTTGCTTTTTCTGGCGGATGTTTGCCAAAAGAGGGTAGTTAATAATACTGCCGGAACGGCGGGCATCTGAAAGCGCATAAAGGAGATCTTGTATTTTCTTTAAATGTCGGCCTTCGCTTACAATTCCCTGGCCGATTCGCATACGCCTGGCTGTGGGGTTTTGTCGAAGAATAGCCGGGTTCAGTTTATCGTCAACTTGCTTTTGCATTTTGTCGGCTAACTGCTTTAGCCGTTCAGCTATTTTCAAGTGATCGGTGTTTTGTCTGGGACGGGGATTTGAGGGGGAGGCTGGGGGTGATCCGGGTTCCTCGTCTATTGATTGGACGGGTGCGTTGTAGAATTTCTTAAAGTACAGTAAGCCGCTATGAATGAGATCGTTTAACTGCCGTTCTGCCTTTTCAAGCTGCTTTTTATTGTTGTAGAATTTGGAGGACTGGCCTTTGACGTGGAAGGTGGTTTTAAACCGCAGCTTGTCGTACTCGTCCCTGCTTCTGATCTTGGCCCAAAAGTGCTTTTTCTCGTATTGGGTGGTATCTACTTCGACAAGCTGTTTCGCAAATCCTTCGACAAACTCTTTACGTTCCGGTGTCTCTACGGCATACCACATAGTTTGCCTTTCAGAGAATTTAAAACCCTGCTCCTTTACCATGTCCCGTACCCAATCCAACGGCTTGCCACTGCCAAAACGGATTTCAATACCGTCCGGGGCTTTCTTCCCGCTTCTGTAAGAACGGTTACGGTTAAAGGTAACTTCCGGATGTACCTGGATAATACTGCTTACCGGCTCTGTTGCCATGATTTCCCTTTGCTGTTTTTGAATTTGACAAGCAGGTTTTTCAGCTTGGTTGGTAGATGCTTTTTCTGACGGCTGGACAAGTCCTCGGTGGACCCGTCAAGGCATCCCCTGGATAACCGCCTGCTCTTTTCCCGTTTGCCTTTAGAGGCCAAAACGCTGCCCGCCCAAGACTTGCCTTTCGTTCTTAACACACGTCCGGCCTCGCTGACTTCTGCACTAGGTTGGCATCTTGATTTTCGCCCGGTATTCTTTGCCTTCTTTCTCATGGGTTTTAGATGAATTTGTAGTTGCTTTGCCATTGATTCAGAATGTAATTCGTTTGTGCTTTGGTCTTTTCTTTACCAGGCTCTTGCGGTGCTCCACTATCTGATCACCGATAAATGCCCCAAAAAACCCTGCTATCAACATAAGCGGGTAACGATCCTTGCCATTAGCTTTGGCATAATAGTAGGCAGATAGGGAGCCAACAAGGGTTAACCCTCCGATAATAGTCTTATCTGTCATATACCGATTAAGGCAATTGAAACAAACGATAGGGTGATGGTGGTGGTAAATAGGAAACGGCTTTGCCTTTGCTTCTTTTGTAGCTTCCTTTCGATCCCCAAGTACCGGTCCTGCCAATCCTTCGTTTCCTTCATGCTTAGATTAAGGTTGTGCTTTAGTCGTACCTGGCTTTGCTGGCAGGCAGTGATAAGCGTATCCTTTTGCCGATTCAATTCCTGCAAGTCGATTAAGGCTGACTGCTTAATACTGTCTAATCGGTCAAGTTGGTGTTGATAGGTTTGGACATAATGCCGTAAGGTATCATATCGTTCCAGCGTAAAGTGATACTTGCCAAAGGTGTGGTCATCCATGACCACAACCCGCTTGAGAAGAACCACAAAAACGCTGTCTTGAGGAAGTACCCTGAGATAACCATCTTGCCCGTAGGCAATAGAGAATAGAAGTAAGCTGAAAAGGGTATAAAGTGCTTTCATATGGATCTATTGGTTTTGGATTTGAGTGATTGCATAATCAATGTAGTTGTACCTTTGTTGCGGACTTAGATTATCCCAATCGGTGTTGAGATTGTGTTGTATCTTATCAGCAATCTGAACTAATACAACCTTTTCCTGGATTATTAGGCTGTCTTTTTCGGATAGTGCCCGTTGTAGACTGTCTTGGGTCTTTTGGAACTGCTCAACCTGTTTTTGGTAGTCTTGTTCAATCACTTGCAGGCTGTCTACAAAATCGGATTCCGGTATTACGGATTCCTGGAAGTTGTCTTGATTCAGGAACATACTCAAAATGAGCATGACTAAGCCTGCTATGACAATCATTAAGACGTGGGTTTTTTTCATACTTTCTGGTTTTGGTGGATTGAATTATAATAGCTGTATCCTAGCATCCCTAATGTGATTAGCCCTGTTCCTACGGCAATCCGTTTGCGCACCAACCGTCTCATAGCCCGGAAATCAACAAGGGTATAGGTAAATAGATTACCATAAAGGTTGCGATGAATCTCGCATAGGTGCATAAACCGGTCAAAATCTTCGGCATTGGCGAATACCTGACAACCGGCGGAAAACTCATCAATTACTTTTGTGGTTCCCGATGGTCTGGCCCTGTGGATATTCATACCCAACATACCCCATTGCATTTTACCATTGAAAAAGTCAAGCACTGCATTACGGTCATAATCGCGAATCACTGCAACGGGCTTGTGAATTTGGCAAAGAGCATAGTATTTACCCCTGTGCCGGGAGATCCCATAGGCATCCACATATTGACCCATTGCCAGTATTGCCGTGCCCTGGGGAGCCGATGGGTTTTGTAGCCAAAACGTACCTGGATCGGTGGTGGCCGGGAACAGGTGATAGTTCCAATGATTGTTATCGGTTTTATAAAACACATGGATCTCATCATCAAAAGAATTGCTTTTAGTAAACCTGGATCGAAGCCCAACAATGTTGAGTTGATAGGGTCTAGTATAAATTCGGAAACTGTTTTGACGGAGGATACTTTTTACCCTAGCTAACATCAAGATCGCATTCGTTTAAAAGCGTATAGGAAAAGCTGTTGCCATAGTTCTTAGACCCCTTCTCACAAAGAGCCATAAACTCATCAAAGCCCCTGACAATGACTTGGCATCCAGCACTCCATTTGTCCACTTGGGTACTGGTGCCAGCTTTATTAGCCCGGTGAATGTTGGCTTTGATAATGCCCCGTTCCCTCCGGGAGCTATCAAAGTCCAATAGGCTATCCCGGTCATAATCCCGGATGAAATCAATCGGGCCTATTTGTTCCAGAGCTTTGTAATCTTTGTGCCTTCCAATCATGTAAACCCCCCGGTATTGCCCTTCACACATAATAGCTGTCCCGTTGACATTCATCGGGTTTTTTAGCCAGTATAAACCCGGATCTGTGGTTGCTGGGAAGTATTCGATTTGTTCAATGCAATTATCATCGCGGAATATGACGGTTATCCAATCATCAAAGCTGTTTGGTATATTGCTCAATGATCGAATACCAATGATGTTGAGATCATAAGGTTTTTCACCATCAAAAAAGGTATAGCCTTTCCAGGCCATAACTCCCTTGATCTGCTGGATTGTTGGCTTAAACATATTGTACGGCATTTGTCCTGATCAAAAAACGTTGGTTGTCTAGCGTTTCAAATTCTGTTAATCCGTTTTGGCTGTGGATCTCCCGCCCCAGGATTATCTTGGCCGGTACTTCGGTTAATTGCCGTCCGTCCCATACTCCAGCATTTCTTTTGGTGATTAGCTGCCTGCCCATAGATCCCAATCCGGATAAAGACCATACTTTGCCATTATACTTCAAACCAATGCGTTTGAACTCCTTGCGGATCTGCTCTTTCGCTCCTTCATCCGAAAAAGCACGCAGCAATCCATTAACCATCGTTTGGTTTACTTTCCGGCTTTGACCAAGTGATTTTAAAGGCCATTGCTCGAAATAGCTGTTGATTATAGAATAATCGGCAACGGTTTTCAGCTTTTTGAGGGTTGCTAGTATCTTAAAGAGATCGTGATTATTAGCTCCCTGCCACAACATTGTTGCAAGTGTTTTAGCATCAATAATAGAAGCCCGGGAATCGGCGGGAAGTTGTGATGTAGAACCTGGAATGATACTGTTAAATGTAGCCTCGTTAATGATAGTTGGCAGCCCCTTACTGATTAGACCGGATTGAGTTTCCCGGCCCCAACTACCATCAGCACCCCATTTAGGCAAAATGGATCTACCATACTTATCAATAAGGGCCTGTTGTAATTTCTTCACTCTAGGCCCCCTGCTTCCCCTGCTTAAAGGAAATGAATCCCCTTTGCTTTGTGTAGGTTTCCTGCCTCCATCTGATCCGCCATTACCGGGATTCCCCTCACTATCATTGCCGGTATCCGATTGGTGGTTATCAAAATCTCTTGTAGCATTTTTAGCTTGGACGTAGTTTATTCCCAATAAGCCAAGCGCAACGGCAGCCCCTCCACCTAGTATCCAGAAAATTCCTTTTGAAGTTCCGGTATTGTTTACCTGCTTTTTCTTCCTGCTTCTTTGTTTTGGTTTGGTGCTCATCAGGAAATTGGTTTTGATTTAATAATGTCAATGAAGTCTCCATGCTCCCATATTTCCAGGTCGCTCGCTAAATCATCGGCCAACCTGGAGGCGTATAGTTGCTGGTAGGCTTTTTCTACTTGGGCATAATCTGTTTGTGTGGGAATTTCTGAAAACACTGCTCTTATCGCATCTTCATCTGTTCCAGGCCAAAAACCTAAAATGAGATAATTAAGGGCTGCATGTAACCGCTTTGCCCATGCATAGTAATCCTTTATCGAAGGCTTCCAGTTCGCAGGCACAACACGATCCGGCTTTTGTTCCATGATAGCCAGCATTTCGTCATATTCTGTATTGGTCAGTTCATGGGTCAGTTCTGCGATCAGGTTTTGCCGGTAAAGCTGCTGGTAGGCTTTTTGAACTTTGTTCCACATCTCTTTGGTAGGAATATTTTGTAGGGTACGTCTTATTCCCGGAACATTGGTGCCTGGCATGCCATTGTTTTGGAAGGCCATTTTCAACCGTTTTGCATATGTCGCTGGTGTGCCTTCCTCAAAAGACATATTTTCAATCCTGTTGGCAATAGCCCTGTTAATGATATACCGGCCCCCCAAGTACAAACCGCTTAACAAAGCGATACCGCCGAAGGTATAGGCAGTAAAGCGTAATAGCTGCCTATCAGTCTCATTCAGTATGGGCTTATTGCCTGACATATTTTACAGTCCAAGTGCTTTTTTAGCAAATGCGGTCTTTACAGGGTCGTTCTGAACCACATCCGCCAGTTTTGCCAGTTCATTGGCTTTCAATTTTTTTGCCAAGGCGGTTAAGGATCTCATTTTGTTGTCGGCTTCTGTTTCACTTGCAGCCTGGATGTTCATATCATAGCTATACACTGCCATCATTTGTTGTATTTTGAGGGTTAAGAAAATCAAGGGTTGGTTGTATTTGTGTAGCATCCTGACTTAGCAGGTCAAGAATGGTCATGATCTTGGTCAGATCATCCTCCCCAAAAACAGTTTTCAGTTGTTGTAAGAATTCCAGGAAGCCTTTATCTTCCTCGCTTAATTCTTCGGTTGGACTTGTTTTGGATTTTTTGGAAAAACTTGCTTCGGATTCCGGTTCTTGCTGTTGGTTTGGGTTATTGGACTGACCGTTCTCCCTTTCCAGGTTATCATCTACAATTACACCGGCAAGTGCTTCACCTCCCGGCAATTTGGCAAGAAGTTGAGGGTTACGCCTTATAATTCCTTCAAGAGCAATGGAGGAAAGCTCCCCCAGGTTAATTTTGCCCAGGTTGAACTTATTATGCTGCATATCCTCGATCACACTTTCCAAGTCATCGATATACTTATCCTGCTCCTTAATTTCTCCCTCTAACTGGTTGACCTTATCTTCTAGTCGTTCCTTTTCCCATTTGTTGCGTTCCTCCTGAATACGCTGATCTATCTTCCCATCAATGGAAAAGCCCTCCAATCCTTGCGCATGTCCTTCTTCTTTCAGGTGGTAGATATATTTTGTGTTTCGGTGGGAGGCACCGTTGTACACTACAACTGTAATGCTTCGGGTATCTGCCCGGACGAAATTTGAAAACAGGTCGAATTTGTCCAGGTCGTCTGTGCGGTGAACAACCTTAAAGGCATCTACGAAAATTTCAAACTCCTGCGGTTTTTTCTGGTCAAGACTTGATTGAAGAAACTCCTTAATGACTTCAATTTTAGCCGGATCATATTTTTCGTTAATTACTGGCATTGCTTTTTCTTGGCTTTGGGTACTATCTGAATAAATTTGACATTGCGGACATCTGTGCTATGGCTGTTTGTGATCTGGATTTTGCCCTTGAACTCATAGAGTTGTTCGTTAGTTTTGGTATCCTGCGGATTGAAGTATCCAAAATCAGCGATTACCATTAAGTCATCCTCGGCATGAACCATGAAATACAGTTGATTGTAAGCCTTGATCTCCCGTGTTTCTTGTGGTTTTATTACCAAATGCCTTAACCGCAAAGCATAGCCATTCTTATAAGCCAATTCATTGGCTCGACTGCTTACATACTTCTCTGCAAAATCAAGGCTTATCTCTACCGGCATCGCTGACTTTATTCGTATTCAAGAACTATGGTAACTTCATAATCATAGAAATCTACCTGTTCGGAAAGTGTGTCCAGGTATTGCCCGTATATGACGGGATTGCAGCCGGAAATATCAATATCCATGTCTTTTAGCATGGCACCTTCGATACCAAAACATCCGGCCCCAAAAGGCTGGTCGAAACCATGTCCTATGTAATTACGCCCTTCCAGGAAATTGGCATAGCTGTCTGATTGTGTTATGGCCTCATTGAAGATGAGATTAGCCGGATCTGCTACTTGCAATTTCAAATGACCGTTGCGGATTATGAAGGGATTGGCGGCCATTGCTATAGCAGTTGTACCGCTTCCGCCACCTTCAACGGGCACAACTGGAAAGGTTTGGGAGGGGGAAA
>JANQFB010000295.1 GCA_028278085.1 Chitinophagales bacterium | reverse complement strand
ATAATAAGGATAAGCTGGGGATCCATTGCTTTGCGGAGAAGCAGGAGATCGTTATCAACGACCTGCAAAAAGAATACAAAAAGTATATCCAAACAGACGAATACCTCCCCAACGACGGCAGCTTGCCCGAATCGATCATCTATATTCCATTGTTAGCCAAGAATAAGACCATTGGCGTGATTACGGTCCAAAGCTTTAAAAAGCACGCCTATACCGGCCAGCATGTGGAAGTGCTCCGGAATCTGGCGGTGAATGTGGCCATTGCTTTGGATAATGCCCGGCTATACCAGGAAATGGAAGACCGGGTCGCCCGGCGGACCGAAAAGATCCTCAAGCAAAAGGAGGAGATCGAAAAGACCTATAAGAACACGAAACTACTCAGCCTGATCGGTAAGGATATCACTTCGGCCCGCTCGGTCGACAAGATCGTTGGAAAGGTTTACGAACAGGTCAACACTTTGATGGATGCTTCCTTTTTTACCATCGGGCTCTACAATAAAAAGAAAAACAGGATCGATTATGTCGGGGAAATGGAAAAAGGGAAAAAGATGCCCCTGAATTCTGTTTCGCTCGATGATGATAACCGTTTTGGCGTATGGTGCCTGAAAACAGGTAAAGAAGTCTTTATCAATGATCACCGGAAAGAGTACAAAAAGTACACCAAGAAATTGTTGCCGCCCAAAATGGGTGATTTCCCGGAATCGATCATTTATCTTCCCTTATTCTCCAAAAATAAAGTGATCGGCGTGCTATCCGTACAGAGCTTTGAGAAGAACGCCTATATTCCTTATCACCTGGATATCCTGAGAAATCTGGGCATCCAGGTCTCCATTGCCATCGATAATGCCCTGGTATACGAAGACCTGGAAGACCAGGTAAAAAAGCGAACCAAAGAGGTTGTCCGGCAAAAAGAAAAGATCGAAAAGGCCCATCAGAACCTGGAGGTGATCGGCGAGATCGGGCAGGAGATCATTTCTTCCTTATCGGTCGAAGAGATCCTGGAGAAAGTTTATAATAATATCAATGCTTTGATGGATGCCGCAACTTTTGGCATCGGCATTTTCAATGAAGAAGAAGACCTGCTGGAATTCGACGGCGTGATCGAAAATGGGGAGAAACTACCCTTGTTCAAGCAAAAGCTGGATGATGAGGATCGTATTGGCGTACATTGTTTCAACCACCAAAAGGAGATCATCATCAATGATTTTGTTAAAGAGCATAGCAAATACATTTCACCGAAAGACCTGAAACCCTCTGCCGGTGGATTTTGCAATTCAGTGATCTACCTGCCATTGGTTGCCAAAAACCGGAGGATCGGCGTGATCACCGTCCAGAGTTTTAAAAAGAAAGCCTATTCCAGCCTGCATGTCAATATTGTCAGGAACCTGGCCATCTATACCGCCATAGCGCTCGATAATGCCCGCCTCTACCACAATATGGAATTAAGGGTGAAAAAGCGAACGGAAAAGATCTTTAAGCAAAAAGAGGAAATAGAGGTTACCTACCATAATACCAAGCTGTTGAGCCAGATCGGCAAGGATATTACGGCTTCCCAATCCGTAGATAAGATCGTGGAAACGGTTTATGAAAAGGTGAATACCCTGATGGATGCTTCCTTCTTTACCATTGGCTTGTACAACGAGGAAAAAAACACCCTCGACTATGTCGGGGAGATGGAAAAGGGGAAAAAGATGCCCAAAAACTCCATTTCGCTCGATGAACCCAATCGCTTTGGGGTGTGGTGCCTGAAAAACCGGAAGGAAGTCTTCATCAACGATCACCGAAAGGAGTATAAGCGCTATGCCAAGAAGCTGTTGCCCCCTAAAAGCGGCGACTTCCCGGAATCGATCATCTATTTGCCCCTGTTGTCCAAAAACAATGTGCTGGGTGTTTTATCCGTGCAGAGTTTCAAAAAGAAAGCCTATACCCAGTACCACCTGGATATCCTGCGGAACCTGGCAGTGCATGTGGCTATTGCTATAGAAAACGCCCTGTTGTACGAAGGCCTGGAAGAAACGGTGAGGCAACGGACGGAAGAAGTGGTCAAGCAAAAAGAAGAGATCGTCGAAGCCAACAAAAACCTGAAAGTGACCGGTGAGATCGGGCAGGATATTATCGGCTCCCTTTCCGTGGAGCATATCATCGACCGGGTTTATGAAAATATCAATGCCCTGATGGATGCGGCCACCTTTGGTATTGGCATTTTCAATGAAATGGATCATTGCCTGGAGTTTAACGGCATTATCGAAAACGGAGAAAAATTGCCGGATTACATACAGGACCTCACCGAAGAGAATCGCCTGGCGGTGCATTGTTTTAATAACCGGAAAGAAATTTTTATCAACGACTTTGTCAACGAGATCAATAACTTCCTGGATGTTCCCAACTACGTACCGCCGGCAGGAGGGTTTTGCCAATCGGTTATTTATATCCCCCTGATCTCCAAAGAAAAAGCCATTGGCGTGCTGACCGTTCAAAGTTTTGAGATCAACGCCTATACCGATAATCACTTCAATATTGTCAAAAACCTTTCCGTTTATGCGGCCATTGCCCTGGATAATGCCAGCGTTTACGAAAACCTCAACAACGCTCATAAGATTGTCGATAAAACCAACAAACATATTACCAACAGTATCCGGTATGCCAAGCGGATACAGGAAGCCATTCTGCCCAAGGAGCTGGATATCAAAAAAGATTTTCCCAATTCCTTTGTGCTCTTCCGGCCCAAGGAGATCGTCAGCGGAGATTTTTATTGGTATGCCAGCAAGAACGGTAAAGCCCTGATCGCTGCTATCGATTGTACCGGCCACGGCGTGCCCGGGGCGTTGATGAGCATGATCGGTAATTCCTTTTTTAATGAAATGGTCAATAAGCGGCAGATCCTGCAACCCAGCACTATCCTTAACGAGGTTAAGGAACGGATCATCATATCCCTGAAGCAGGAAGGGAAGATCAGGGAAAGGAAAGACGGTATGGACGCCGCCCTCTGTGTCTGGGATAAAGAAGAAAGGGTCCTGGAATATGCCGGCGCCAATAATCCGCTATACCTGATCCGGAAAAATTCCAAACCCCTGAAAACCGTAAAAGGGGTCAAAATTCCGGTAAAGTTGGACTCCGGAACACATTCCATTTATGAGATCAAACCCGATAAGCAGCCCCTCGGCTATGCCTATAAATCCAATCATAACTTCAAGAATCACAGTCTGAAGATCGAAGCCGGCGATAATGTCTACATTTTTACGGACGGTTACCCCGACCAGATCGGTGGTGAGCGCATGAAGAAATTTATGTACAACCGGTTCCGGGAGGTTTTATTGGGTTTTCAGCACGAATCCATGGAAAAACAGAAGGAAATGCTCGAAAAGAAGATCCTGGAATGGATGAACTCCCAAAAGCAAATCGACGATATCTGCGTTATCGGCCTGCAATTGTAAGGTGAGATGGTTAGATATGAGACTGTTAGATTTTTAGACTTTAGATAGGAGACTCATTAAATCGCTCATCTAAAGTCTAACAGTCTAAAGTCTCATATCTAATTGTCTAACATCTCACAGTCTCACTTCTAATATCTAAGAATTTTTTGGAATTTGTAGAATATCCCCGTATTTTTAATCCTTTAGAGAATTTTGACTAATTAAAACCTGATTATATATTTTTCCATGACATGTAAACCATATTTTAAGGGCCGTTTGATCATCGGATGCTGCCTGGCTGCAGGCTTGTTTTTCAGCATATTACCGCAGGGTTTGTATGCCCAGGAAGAAGCACCGGAAGATACCGTATTGTCCGCGCCCGTGAGCGAAAAATTCACCATGGCGGAAGGTTGGGGAGCCGGATTGAATGTCAATACTTTCGGACCGGGTATCAGCATCAGCAAAACGATCAACAAACAATTGGCGCTCAGGATCGGTGGGAATTATATGAAGTACAAGTTCGACCGGGAATTTGGATTTGAAGATGTGAACGTTCATAACGATATTTTGATCGGCAAGATCTCGATCCTCGGGGATTGGTATCCCTTCGGCGGATTTGAAATTTTCCATATCACCGGCGGACTTTTATACAATTTCACCAAAGGGGTATTTACGACCTCTTCCAATACCACCTACCGCGTAGGTTCCTATGAATTCACCCCTTCGGATATCGGCAACCTGAAAGTTACCGTTACCCCCAACAAATTTCAGCCCTACCTGGGCATAGGTTTGGGGCGGGCGGTACCTGAAAATGTAGTCGGGTTTAAATTCGAGATCGGCACCTCTTACCAGGGGCCTCCGAGGGTGGATATGGAAGCCAACGGGTTGATCGAACCTACGGCTGAACAGGAAGATATCGTGAATGCCAATATTGAAGGATTTATCTTATATCCGGTTTTAAACCTGGAATTAACTTTTAGAATTAAGTAATTATTTTAAGGTGCATGCAACTATTTGCCTGAATAATTCATCTTTATTTAGATTATGCAACTTGCTAAATGTTGAATGTTAGAAATTCTTAGCTATGAAAACACAATTCACTGCCCCGATTGTTTTTGCCATTGCAGTTCTACTGATAACCTTTTCGTGTAAAAAGATCAATCATCCGCTGGAGGATGTCAAACTGATCGCCAATATGCCGGAAGTGTCGGCTACCTTTAATTTTCAGTTTGTGAATGCAGCCACCGGTGAACAGTTGGGTTTGGAAGATGGTCAAGCTATTGACGTTACGCTTCGGGAGATCAATGGCGATATTACCGATGTGAGTCTTTTCAACGAAAACGAATTTACCGCCCCGGGCGGCTTTTTAGGGCTGTCTACGGCGCCTGATTTTGAACCTACGGCCAGTAATCCGGCCAAATTTCAGTTGTCCATCCAATCCGATGGCTTTTTAAGTAAGGTTCAGCATGTTAATGTAACCGCGGCCGGTGATTATACCTTTGTCGTTCCCCTGGTTGAACTGGGTAATGATGCCGAAGGTATTGCTTCGGTTGAAGGCACCTATGGCACGGCTACCAACGGCTTGGTCAAAACAGGATTTACGATAGAAAGTCCGGTTATCGCCTCCACGGGATCCAAAGTAACCATCGATGTTCAGGATAGTACCAGGGTGATGACCGACGATGGCAAAAACCTGCGGGGAGCGCTGATGGCTTCGCTGGTATTCTTTAGTGCAACGGACGATGCGGCCAGGGCTGCATATCCCGGTGGATTTTTCACCCAGTTCCGGGAAAATGGCGTAACCAGCGACGGCCTTTTATATCCTGCCGGTTTAGTGTCATTGGAAATAACAGACGAATTTGGTAAAGTCGCCCATACCTTTGATCCCCCCTTGAAGTTAACCATGGATCTTGCCGATGCCACCATGAACCCGAATACCGGAAGCTCGGTGAAATCCGGCGATGATATCGATATCTGGAGCAGTGATGTTTCCGGAAAAGCGGAATTTGTTTGGGATGAAGAGCTTTCTTCGATCATCGACGGTGGACCCAGCGATTACTCGGTAAGCTTCGAAGCACAACACTTGTCACATTGGATGGCTGCCTTCCGCAGAGCTACATTCAAATGTGATAATCCTATAACAGTGATCGGTGTGCCCAGTAAAAGCGGTAATGATTGCAGGCGTCCGTTCCGGATGTTCCTGAGAGACAAGTTGACCGGATTTTTATTGGGAACGTCAACCGGCCTGGGAAGTATGAGCCTTGGAAGCATTACCAACGGACAGGGTGTAAGCGGAAGTTTCGACCTTACATTAACCACACCGACAACATCCATGGGTAGTTCCGGCAGTTCGGGAAGCACCGGAGAGGTATTCGGAGAATTAACGGTTTCCAGCCTGTGCGACGGATCCGTTTACAATTTCAACGTAGACTGCGATGCCGATGCCATTGAAATTAAAGTGTCCGGTTATTGTCCCGACGAACCCAAAGTCAGGATCCGGCCTACCGCTCCGGTATTCTATAAACCTATCGATCAAAACGAGGATTACTGGACTTATATCGGATTAGTCAAGAAAGGACAGGGCAAATTATATGGCCCCGTACTCAATCAATCCTATACATTCAGGACTTATTACAATAAGAAAGTGTATACACACCCCCTTACCGTAGATCCTTCCCTGATGACCGATGGTAAATTCATCTTCGAAGACCTGGAGTTAAGTCAAAAAGCTTGTGATTTCATTGAATAAAGCTTGATGCTTTATCAGGAAAAAAGCCCGTTCGCCTGCCGGTGTACGGGCTTTTTTTTAATCCGATGATCGATGCCTTTGCTGTTCCCCCTATAATCCTATGATCTGAACACCAGCCGTAGCTTTATCCGGTCAGGAACATGTCCGCAGACTAATATTTGTTTTTTTTATGCCTAAATGTTAAATTTATGCAATATCCGGCCATTCCTATAGAAATGAATGGCGGTCGACCACTCAACATTTGAACGCAAAGGATAACATGCATAGATAAGCATGGGTGGTTTCAAATGTGGTGGTATCATGTAAGGCTGGCTTGATGATCTACCCCTTCCAGGGCAGGAGATATCATTTCCGGCTTTCGTTCCATCCTCCGATATACTATGCGTTGATTTTTAACAAACCATAGCTAATTTCTTATGAGAACTATATTTATCCTATGTGCCGGTTTATTGGGTTTATTGACTATCCCTGCCATGGCACAGACCTATACCTTTGGGACAGGCTTTGCAGCCAATAGCGGAACCTTTTATCCGGCGCCTTATGGTAATTTTTATTGGGGCGCCAAAACCCAAATGATCATTCATGCTTCGGAGCTTACTGCTGCAGGAGCCAGTGCAGGGGCTATCAACAGCCTGGCATTTAATGTATTTGCCGTTAATTCGGGGATCGGTAGCTGCGGTTCTCCTCAGCCTTTGATAGATTTCGAGATCAAGATGAAGCTGACAACAACGGGAGCCGCTTCAACCATCCTGGAAACGGGCGCTACCTCCGTTTGGGGTCCGCAAACCCATCAGGATACGCTGGGATGGAACGTTCATAATTTCCATACCCCTTTTTACTGGGACGGTGTTTCCAACCTGCTGATAGAAACCTGCTTTAACAATACCTGTTTTTCGGGGAATGCCGAAATGTATTATACGCCAACCACCTTTATAAGCTCGGTTACCCTATTCCAGGATGCCACGGGCGTTTGTAGTGGCACCAGCGCTTTTAACACCAGCCTTAACCGTCCGGATATGCAACTGGCATTCGGAACCTGGACAGATCCGCCCATCAGTAAATTCGAGGCCGATCCGGTCAAAAACTGTAATGGCACGGTCAATTTTACCGACCTTTCCATAGGGCCTGTTGATTCCTGGTTATGGGATTTTGGCGACGGCAATACCGACACCCTTGAAGATCCGACACATGTATATGCCACTCCGGGCGTTTATACCGTTAGTTTGATCACCACCAATACCAACGGAAGCGATACCCTGGAGATCCAGGATTTC
>JANQFB010000557.1 GCA_028278085.1 Chitinophagales bacterium | reverse complement strand
CCGTCCTGTCCGGCAACCGGAATTTCGAAGCCCGGATTCACCAGGAAGTCAAAGGTGGCTTCACTTAACGTATACCGTTGATCGGCGGTGAAATCCAGGCGGAAAAAGAACTTTCCGGCCAGGTAATTAATCAGGATAATGATCCCCAAAAGCAGGATAACCGAGCTTATAATTTTATTCCTAGTCAACATCTTATGAAACGATATTTCTTTTAGCTAATGCTGTTTCCGCCAGTAGTAAGCTGAAAAAGGTAATGGACAGGAAAAACAGGATATCTCGTGAATCGATCACGCCGCGGGCGATGGAATCGTAATGCGTCCGGATGCTGAGATAGTCGAAGATCTCGGCTAAAATTCCGCCTGTCGTGCCCCCTAAGGCGCCGAAAATAAACATAAAGAATACGCCTATAAACAAGGAGATCAGGAATGCAACGATCTGGTTATTGGTAATACTGCTGGCAAAGATCCCGATCCCGATATAGGCGGAACTCATCAATATCAGTCCGAGATAACCGCACCATACCGCCCCATGATCGATAGGTCCCAGCTTCCATACGGTTATATAATAAGGAATACTGAATAAGATAGAAATACCGATCATGATCAGGCATCCCAGGTATTTCCCCAACACGACCTGCCAGTCGGTAACAGCTTTGGTTAACAATAATTCGATGGTTCCGGCATTGTTTTCTTCGGCCAGCATACGCATGGTCAGGGCCGGGCAGAAAAAAAAGAAGGTCCAGTAGGAAACTTCGAAAAAGGGCCTCAGACTGGCTTGTCCGCTGAGGAATATATCCATGATGAACAACCAGGTAAAAGCGCCTGTAAATCCCAGGAACAGCACCAGTAATACGTAGGCTATCAGGGAATCGAAAAAGGTTTTTAGCTCCTTGGTCGCTATAATCCAAACTACTTTCATGATCTAGTTCATTGTTAGGTCTCTGAAAATATCCTCGAGGCGGGTTTCCAAAGGCGTCATTTCCGTGAGGACCCATTTTTTATCGACACACAACTGGAAAATGGGCCGTTTGGAAGATTGTCCTTCCTTGGCCTGGATCTCGAAATAATTGTTGCTGGCGGAAATGGGATCGACCAGGGAAACCTGTTCCAGTTGTTGAAGGGACTGAATGATATCATTCCGTTCACCGTCTTCTATTCTCACTTTCAGGATCTCCTGCCCTTGCGCTTGTTTCCGCAAGGTATCGGCCGTACCGTCGGCGGCGATCTTACCGTTACTGATGATCAGGATACGGTCGCAGGTAGCTTCCACTTCGGGTAAAATATGAGTGCTGAGAATCACTGTTTTTGCCTGCCCCAGTTCGCGGATCAGTTTCCGGATCTCGACGATCTGGTTGGGATCCAGGCCGGTGGTCGGTTCATCCAGGATCAGCACTTCGGGATCGTGGATCATGGCCTGCGCCAGCCCTACCCGTTGACGATATCCTTTCGATAACTCGCCGATCTTTTTATGTTTTTCGGCATCCAGGCCACATAATCGAACCATTTCCCGCACCCGGTCGGGGATCATATCTTTTCTGACCCCTTGCAAACGGGCGATAAAATCGAGATATTCCAGTACGGGCATATCCAGGTACAAGGGATTATTTTCCGGTAAATAGCCGATCTTCCGCTTGATCTCCTGGGCATGGGAATGAATGGATAAGTTGCCGAGCTTGATATCTCCGGCAGAAGGCGCCATAAAGCAGGTGATGATCTTCATGGTGGTGGTTTTCCCGGCTCCGTTGGGCCCCAGGAAACCGACAATTTCACCGGTCTTCACCTCGAAAGATATATTATCGACAGCTCTTTGCGGCCCATAGACCTTGGTAAGGTTTTCGACTGTTATATCCATAATTAATATTAAATAATTATCCTATCTATTAGACAAAAAGCCTAAAATTAAGAAAACGAGTGCAAATTTATAACACGAAAAATAAAATGTCAAGCAGGGGGAAAAGTTTTTGCAGGCCTGAACGATAGTGTGGGTACATGTTTTAGCCGAATATCAAAGGTCTTGATTCCCGGTCAGTAGGTTTTCAAAAATAATGTAAAATATTATTACATAAATTTACAAATCTCCTAAATTTGCACTTGGTAGCTAACCGGGCAAACACTGTCATTTATTTATAATTACGTGAATAATTTTTTTATGAGCAATATTGCGAAGAACCTCCGGCTTTTGAGAAAAGGAACCGGATTGAGCCAGGAAGCCTTTGGGGAATTGTTTGACCTTACGCGTGGAAAGATCGCCTCCTATGAAAGCGGGACCCTTCCAAAGATCGATACTTTGCTGGAAATTGCCAATCATTTTAATATCGGTATCGAAGCGATGATCTTACAGGATATCGCCGCCCGTGTTCCACATCCGTATTACCCGGTAAAAGAAAACCCCTCGAGAGAGGAATTCCGGGACCAGATCGTCCGGGAACCCGATGTTGCTTATAGAACCGGCAATGATCAACTGGAATTCATCCTGCTGGCCGATATTAATGTGCTCAGATCGCGGCTGGAGGTCCTGGAAAGAATGATCCGGTCAAGGGTACATGAATCAGGCTTGACCTATGAAAAGCATGATGTACAGCGTCGCGATATACAATAGCTTTGTGTGATGCAGATACCGGCTTTCCGGGATCCCCGGATATCCCCTGCTGCTTTCACTCAAACAGCTCGAGCCCTTGTTCCAGGTCAGTTTTGGTATAGGTATCCAACATGTATTTGCGCCAGGCTATGATCCCTTGGGCATTTAACATATCCAGGGATGGCTTATCATCGACTAGAATGTGGGCGGTGGAAAGGTTAAAATTGGCATCCTGAACAGGGTTTAGGACCATTTCCTGAATATCCTTCCGTTCGGAACAACAAGTGTTCAGCCGGTTTAGGTCCAATCGGTGAAAGGGCGGATGATCCATGGAGGCGATGATCTGTATATCCACCAACCGGCCCGGGGTGGTTTTTTCATTAAAGGAATAATACACCTGAAAACCTACCGATTGAAGGGTTTTAAGGATAGAACGAACGGGCAAGCTGGTTTCGCCGGGATCGATATAGCCCTGAAAGGTGATCAGGATCATGCCGTTTTCGCGCAGTAGCTGTTTCACCTCCCGGAATCCTTGAAGGGTAAAAAGATTGGAGGGTTGCACCTCTGCCGCTGCCAGGTCGAAAACGATCCCATCATAGGTTTTACCAACGGTTCTGATAAAATGCCTGGCATCATCCACATAGAAACGGGTGCTTTGGGGATCAAAATTGAAATAGCGGTTAGACAGGTCATAGGTTCTTTCATCAATATCCACTGCATCGATGGAAAATCCCAATTGGGTAAATTCCTTGGCCATGGTTCCCCCGCCCAGTCCTAATAACAGCACATCGGCGCCTGCCGGCATTAAAGATGACAAGGTGCCGATCCGGTGAATATAGCCGAAGGTGGAGGTGTTCTTTTTTAGCAGCATCGGGTTGGTGGGGGTATAAATGATCTGTGTTTGGTTGATGCCGTTCAGCAGCAAGGTCCGGATATAAACTTTGTGCTTCAGGTATTCGGAAACCTCTTTTTGATAAACGTCGGTTACTTTTAATTGCCCCAGGATCCCTTCGCTTTGATAGCGTAGGCTAGTACCGTTTTCCGATCCTGCGGACGATCTGTTTGCCCCGACCAACGCGATCGCACCGGCCATCAACAGGATATTGGCGGCCAGGTAAGGGTGATACCGGAAGAAAACCCCATACGCCGTCAACGCCAGGGCAGCGCCCATTACCATCACAGGCCAGGTGACACCGAATGCCGGTATGATATAAAAACCACCGGTAAAAGCAGCCAGGATCCCCCCCACCGTCGATACGGCATATACCTTACCGGATATTTTCCCGGACACATCGATCTTCGACGCCAACAGCTTGATGATCATCGGTGTGGTGGCGCCCAGCAAGATCAGAGGGATGCCCTGCAAAACAAAAGCCGACAAAACGGCCGCCAGGTGCATCCCGATGGATCCAACGCCATCGATCAGCAGACTTGTCCCGTTGAGTACCGGTAAAGCGATCATGGGCATGAGTACGATCCAAAGCGCCGAACCCTGGAACAACAAAAAGAGGATCTTACCGGGATCGGGATGCTGGGATAATCTGCCGCCGATGAAATAACCGGCAGTTAAAGCCATCAGGGTAACACCGATGATACTGGTCCAGATGAACAGGGCCGAACCATAAAAAGGGGTAAACATTTTGGCACCCATTAACTGGACGCCAATAACCACCCCACCTTCCACAAAAGCCAGCATGAGCAAGAGGGGAGCCATATTCTTGTGGGATATAGTCGTCATCGTCGGGATTACCAAACTACCGGATCATTGACATCCGATATCCCGTAAAGATAAGCGGGTTAGGCGGAAGTTTGATCTTTGGAAGAAGATGATCCCGGAACCACCTGCGCCGAGTCTTTGACAAATTGTTGCGCGCTTTGCTCCCCTTCGCTGACCAGGGTACCCAGCGATTTGCCAAACAGCTTGATCATCAGCAAATTCATCCCATAGAAATACAGAAAGGGCAACACCAGGTAGAGCACCAGCGTGATCACCAGGAAATTAATAATGGCCTGAACCATCCGTTCCATGGCTGCTTTGAGGTATTCGTAAGATTCTTTGAGCCCCAAGGTGGCCACATCTTCGACTTTGTGGGCCACATTACCCAGGTCCTCCCCTATTCTTTTCAGGAAACCTTCATGTTTAACCGCCGGTTTGGCAGCTCCCGAATCCCCGGCATTCGCCTCGAGGACTTGTTTGATCGGGTTCTTTTTATGTTCCTGTTTTTCTTCTTTTTTCTCCTGCCGTTCTTCTTTGCGCTGTTGTCTTTTTTCCTTTTCCCGCTTCAGGAATCCTTCTTTTTTGTGCGGCTGGGATTGCTCCTTGGTGGGAGCAGATACCTTGTCGGCAGGATCGCCGGTTGCATTGGCAGGACTATTTTGGGACCGGTCCGGGTTCTTTTTTTGCTCTTTCCGCTGCTTTTTTTCCGTATGTCTTTCGGCCTTGCTTTTCATTTTTTCGGTGTGCTCATCCTTTTTTCCCTGGAGGGGAGCAGGCTGTTGCTGCTGCCAATGCTCCTTCCGGGCCTTTTCCTTTTCTTCAAATTCACTTTTTACTTTTTGAAGGTTCGCTTTCAGCGACGGAGCTACATGCAATTGCGCTTCTTTGGCCAGGTATTGAATGGTTACCACATAGATCGGTAATCCCGGATTGACACAAAGCAAAACAATGAGCGCTTTGATCGCATATTTTTTGGTGGCCGAAACAAAGATCAGGGCAAAAGCGACCACCCCCAGGCTCTTGACCAACCACGATTTGGTCAGGTTAACCAAAATGATCTGAAAGATGATGAGACCATTGGAAAGGGCCAGGTAATCGAAGGCTTTATCCAGCAGATCCACCGCACCTTTGAAAGTTCCGGACACTACTGGGACCATAGAAGAACCACCGGCCGAAGCGGCAATTTTGATACCGGTTACCACGGCCAGTGATGCTAAGGCAGCTTCCGACATTTCCACCAAAAAAGACAATGCCTGATCGGCAATCACATTGGTAAATGAAACGATCACCAGCACAGCGGCGATCACCAGGAATATTTTTTGCTTGGATGCGTTCATGATGCAGGGTTTTAACACCCAATTTATGATTTATTTGGGGGAATTTAGATATAAATAATCAGATCAGGGTTAACAGACAAGTAGCCCGATACCGGCAAAGCGATAGTAAAATAGGGATCCGGCAAGGTAAAAACATCTTTTCCGCTATTTCCATGTGCTGCATCATTCCCTATTATTTTAAAAATCAATTTATATTTTTATAGCCGGATCCCGTTTCGCAGGCAACCCGTTCGAAATTACTTCCCGAGGTATTCATGAAGTACTCCTTATGTTTGCTTTTGATCAGCTTATTTGCAGCCAAACTTTCCTGCTTATATGCCCAACACCCCGTATACAAGCAATACACCGTCGAGGATGGCTTGCCCAGTACAGAAGTGTATGGGGTACTGCAAGACCGTCAAGGTTATATTTGGTTTGCTACGGATATGGGGGTAACGCGGTTCGACGGTTATTCCTTTACCACCTATACGACCTATGAAGGGCTGGTGGATAATACAGTCTTAAAAATGTATGAAGATCATAAAGGCAGGATCTGGTTTGTTACCTGGTCAGGAAAGCTATCCTACTTTAGTAATGATAGTATGGTGACGCCGGAATTTAACCAGCGGTTAAAGGTAGATTATAACCGGATCAACTCTATCTCCGTCGACCGGAATGATACGATCTGGCTGGGACTGGGCTGGTCAAAATACCAGGCTTGCAAGATTTCGCCGGACCACCAGGTTACCTATATTTCCATAGATAATTCCCCGAGCGCATTTGGTTTTATCCGTAAGATCCGGCATCAGGGGTATTATTACGGTATTCTGCCCAGGAATCTTGAAACAACCGATCATATAGCCGTATTAAACCGAAAAGTAAAGGTAGAAAAGCCCTCTACCTACGAGATTAACGAGGCCAACATCGACCAGCATAACTTCTATGCTTCTCAGCATAACATCGTATACCAATTCCGGGACGATACCTTGTTTGCACAGATCGAATTGGATATTACCATTGACGATCTCTTTGCCGATAATACCGGAGGCCTTTGGGCTACCGGGGTCGGAGGCGT
>JANQFB010000123.1 GCA_028278085.1 Chitinophagales bacterium | reverse complement strand
TCCGGCAGGCCGGATCAGCCCTTGTGCACGAAGCACAATGTTCCGCGCATGGGCTGCATCGATCTTTATCACTTGACGATCCACGACGGGTAAAAGTAAGATTTTTAAAGAAGTTCCGGGTTTCCGCCAGGCCTGAATAACAAAAGGGAGACCCGAAGGCCTCCCCATTCACCAAACTAAAACAGAATTTAAAGTATTAATTGAGGTAACGTATCCTAAGATCTACTTAACGATCACTTTTTTCGTTTCTTTTCGGTCTGAATAGGACAGTTCCACAAAATAGATCCCCGGAACCGGATCGAGCTCGATCTGCTTGCTTGCCTGCTGTCCGGGAAGGTCCACCATATTAAAGGCGACCTCATTACCGACCAGGTTGATCACCCGGATCCGGTTTTCGTCAGAATGGCCGGATGCCATATTGACCACAAAGGATCCGACATTCGGATTCGGATAAATATTCAGAGCACTGCCTGTGCTTTGGTAGATGATGTTTACCATATTCGAATAAGTATAGTTGCCGCCGATATCGGTTTGCCTGAGCCGGTAGAAATTAGCGCCAACAGCAGGCCTGGAATCGGTAAAAGCATAATAACGTGCCGTAGTGCTATTGCCTGCAGCATCGATCTTGGCGATAGTGGTAAAGTTTTTTCCGTCGGGGGATTTTTCCAATAAGAAGAAATCGCTGTTCTGCTCGGACGCGGTTACCCAGTTCAGTTGGATATCCATGCCATTGGCAATTCCTGAAAAGTCCAGCATTTCTACCGGTAAAGGATTTCCACCGCCGGTTTTATTGGCCAGCGAGAACCTGCCGATGTCAGTGGTAAAGCTGCCGGAGGTGATGGTTCCCGAAGGCGCCCCTGTGGCCGTTCCGCCCAGGTCGATCCAATCGCCTGATCCGTTATCTTTTGCCACAGCCAGGTTGGCCGGATCGGTGACCTCATCATCACCTTTGTAATAGATCTCTACCGTAGAATTATCCAATCCCACACCGGTCGATTGTTGATCGAGCAGGTAATAATTGACATTTGACACCCGATCGATGGTACCCGGTAAGGTATAACCCAAAGAGGTGGCATCGCTGGCGATCAACTCGGCCGTATATTGGGTAGTGGTTGCAGCATCTTGGTCGATGATCCAATCCACTCGCCGGTACCAGTTATTTTTGCCTAACGGGAAGACCTTGGTCAGCGAAACCGATGCAGCCACCGTATGCTTCATCGGGCCATTGACAAAAGAATTATCCTGCGGTGAACCGTTAAGCACAAAACTACCCGTATGGGTTAAGGTCAATATATTCGTGGAAGAAGTCGTGATGTCGCCATTGGTCATGGTTAATAAGCCGGTAACGGTAATAGGATCGGAAAGCGTGATCGCATTGTTGTCCGTGGTATTGTTGATCGTGAGATTGCTGAAAGTTTCCCCGCCGGAATTGGAGATCGTTTGTACAGCGCTGCCGTTAAAAGTTACGGTGCCGCTACCTGGGGTAAAGGTACCGTTGGTATTGTTCCAATTGCCCAGGATGGTTATGCTGTTGCCATTGGCATCCAATTCACCTTTGGTAAAGGTGAGGTCGTTTTGGATCGTAATATTATCCGACAAGGTAACTTTGCCCGGGCCGGTATAAAATACCTTTACCTGGATATGATCCACATCGGTGGGATCCCAGTCGTTACCGTTCTTATTGAGCCGTATTCTGAAATGAGCATTGGAAAATTCCGTGGCATCCCAGGTCCGGCCCCAGGTATCTGTCGACCCTCCCAGGTTATGGGTCAGATCGGTCGTGCAACTGCCGGTAAAACTTTTACCGGAGGAGGTATAGCTGGCGCCGCCATCCCACGAAAGATCCACATCGGCGCCATTGGCACTGTTACAAAGCGGATCATTGGCTTCGATCTGAACTTCGATCCCATCGATGGTCGACCCCAAAGGAATGCTGAATCCGAAACTATACCAATCCTGCTTCTGGTTGTTCCGGTCTTCCCTTGATCTTACATTATCACTCACATAAGTATTGGCGATACTTGTCCATTGATTATGGTCGTCCCCGGAAGCGGAAGGCGACATAAAACCCGTGTTGGTCGACTGGCTATTGTTGATCGTGAAATTATACAAGCTGTTGCCATTACTGGTCAGCGTTTGGATCGATGTACCGCTAAAATAAAAGGTACCGCTATGCGCGGTAAAACTTCCCTGCAGGTCAGTGTTACCCGTTACCGTTACAGCAAAATTGCTGGCCGTAACATCCAGGACCCCGGTACTATTTATCGTGAGGTCATTACAAGTGACGTTTCCGGTAAGCGTTACCGTATGACTGTTGTCGATAACCACATCATCCGTGGTGGCCGGCGGCGTTCCTCCCACCCAGGTGGAGGTTGCTGTCCAATTCCCTGACTGTTGAGAAGTAATGGTGGCGGCGTTGACCTTGCCTATCACCAACAAGGTGATAAATAACGCCAGGGCGATAAAATGTTCAAAAAAAGTAAATCTTAAAATTTTCATAGCTGCTGCATTTTTAGCGTTGGATAATAGACAACCCGATCGGTGTATATCGGTAGTTTCATAAAATTAGCGCTCCCGGCATGCCTCCGGCAACCGGAAAATGCCCATATTTCTTAAATAAGTGATTTGCCTAAAGTATGTGCCAAATGCAGGCTGCGACCGGTCTCTTTTGGAGGGTATGACTGCCGGCAAGGGAATTAAGCCATTGAAAATATACCCAGGAGTTGGTATTTACCCACCTGGATGTGGCCACTAACTTTGAGTCCATTCAATGACCCGATCATATTTCTAAACTTAAATTTTAATCCGATGAAAAACCTGTTTACACTGATATGCATGACACTGGTCATTACGACCTATGGTCAGACGACCGATGGCCTGGTGGCCTATTATCCCCTGGACGGAAATGCCGATGACCTGTCGGGCAATAATAACAATGGCGTGATCATGGGCACTGTGGTCCCCGCTGCCGACCGTGACGGTAAAGCCAACAGTGCTATGGAATTTGACGGTAGCACCGGCTATATTACCATTCCAAGCTCCCCCACCTTATCTCAAATGACCACGGAAATGTCTGTAACGGCATGGGTTAATTTTTATCAATGGTCTTTAGGTTGGGGGCCGATCCTGTGTAAATCGGATACCGCCGACCTGGAAGCCAAATACCGGTTTGTGCTGAGCAGCACGCTTGGTTTCGGCTTCGAGTATGAAGGGGAGTATTCAACGTTAACCCATAGCTTCAACCTAAATGAATGGATGCACGTGGCGGCAGTTTATCAAATGGATTCGACACGTTACTATTTCAATGGCAACTATATCGGGATTATGCCCAACAATACCCCTTCCAAGCCTTATGATTCCACCCTGGTCCTGGAGATCGGCAGGGATGTTCCTTATGTAACCGAATACACGGATGGCGTTCTCGATGAGATCAGGATCTACAACCGGGCGCTCACGGATGCAGACGTTGCAGAGATCCATAATCCATCATCAGGAGGCCCCACAGGCATAGCCGGTCCCGGTCAACCTTCTTTCGATATTTACCCGAATCCCGCCGGTAGTCAATTATTCATTGCGGTAAAAGACAACAAGCCATTTGAAAGGATCCGGATGATAAACCTGACCGGCCAGGTGGTGCTGGATCAGCCATTCAACCGGCAACCGGTCGATGTTTACATGCTACGGCCGGGCATCTACCAGGTAAACATCACCGGGAAAAATATCCACGGTGTGAACCGGGCCATCACTATTGTCCGATAAACTGCTATAAGCCTGGTCAGGAACTTGCATGCTCTGGCTGATCAGGGATATCATGGTTAATGGCTAATATCCGGCCGAATAACCATTGGGACGGCGGGCTCAGGCAAGTATAAAATAAGCATAAGGGTACAAAATAGAATAGTCCGCGTTTATAGCTGCTGGTGATCCATGTTTCCTGGAATTCGATATCCATTTGATAATACAGCAGGACATACAGGAACCAAATGAAAAAGATCATCCCTAACCATAATCCATGCGTGGGCGCACGCCAAAGCGGGATCAGGTTGGTCACCACAATAGCCGAAAACAAATAAAGGGCGATACCGAAAAACATCGCCGAGAAGGTTGTTTGGAAGAGTTGGGATCCCATAACCGACAATCGATCCCCGTCGAAGTGAAAGGAGGTTTTGATCTCAACACCGCTGTTCTCCTGGAGCACATAGTGTAAAAACAGGAACCAGGCCAGATAAGGGATCAAACCGGCTGCCGCTAACCGAATAGGCCAGCGAAATTCCCGGGATCGCCAGCCATGGAGGAAGAGCAGGAAGCAGCCCCCGGCTACGAACAATACAACTTCCGGGCGGTACCATACACCCAACCCGGTTAACAGTACCCCTGCCCGGAGGTAGCCATTCTCTTTTTTTTGGAGGCCCGTATATAGGGAAATCAACCCAATGCTCACAAAAAATGTAGCCGGTGGACTGTTAGAGGCCAGTGACGAAAAAGCGGCAAATTCGGGGGTGAGGATCAATAAAAGCGTAAAAAATGCAGTTGCCAAATGGGTGGTATATTGCCTGATCAGGCTGTAAAAGGAAAGGGTTATGGAGCAAAAAAACAGCACAACGATTATTTTGGAAGTTTCGAAACCAACGATATAAGCAAATGCCAGGTTCAGCGGAAAACCAGGCGGATAATTCGTACGAACATTGGCCAGCGAATTCCGGCTATCGAACACGGAATTATCCAACTGTCCTTCGGCAGCCGCTACTTTCCCGAGAAGATCATAGGCCGTAACAGAATCATAGATAAAAACCGGCCAGAACACAGCCTTATAGATGACCCCGAACATGATAAACAGGATCGCTGCCAGCAAAACGATCCAGCCGAAATTCACCGGTAGCAAACGGATATTCCGGAATTCCTTGAATAAACCGGTTTTCAGATCCGGCAGTTGCTGACGGTACAGGATAGCGATGAAAACGGAGATCAACAAACCATGTACTGCCAATAATAGCCAGGGATGATGAAATCCTATTCCCAAACAATTCATGCCGAACATGATCCAGCTACTCACCCCCAGACCCAGGGGAAAAGCGAGCCCGGTTTTCAGGAATATACTCAGCTTGGGCCCGGTCAATTGAACGATAGCGAATCCCAAAACAAACAACAGTATGATCGATAGTACAGGCATCAGTTCATATTCCATTGAATGGGTATAACCGTATACTGGTATTTGCGTTCCGGGCCATAGCCTGCTTTTTCGTAGCCCCAAAAATTAATGACAGCTATATGCGTCGTTTCATAATAGATCGGACTGGTGTTTATTTCCTCCTCGTAAACCACCTTTCTGGGATATAAAAAGTAACTGACCCAGGGCTTGACATCCATATGAGGATCAAAATAGGATTCTTCACCGGAAGGATAGATGAAGTTGAGCGGAGGAAATAAAATGATAGCATCTTCAGGCGTTTCCCGGACGAGAAAGTTCAGGTAATCGAAATTCGAACCCATGCGCCTGAACTGGCGTTCTTCAAGGGTTTGGTCCGTAAGCTCCTGGGTGTATCTAAAATGCTTCAGGATATTGGTCCGGATCAGCCAATGATAGCCGCGGTTATAATATGCCGCAACCGATAAAACGATGATGATCCCGATGGCAGCAGCAATATTTTTTCCGATATGTCCAAAATACCGGACCTGTTTGGCAGGCGATGGCATGTCCGGGCTTTCTTCGGGTGAGGCTGTATGCATCTAGTGTTTCCCGGTTTTCTGTCTTTTAGGGGCAATGGGGCGATTACGGAAACCCGGCTTATCATTACCGGGCGACAATAATTTTGCTGCCAGCCCTGCCTTCCCCACCTTTCCCAGGCGATCCCTGATCCATCGCCGGTTCTCTTTTTTATACCAAAAGAAAAACCGGTGCTGGTCTCTCCGCTCCCTCTTACTTTTAGCCGTATAGATCTTTTGCAGTGTATAGGGGTGGTAGCCGGAGTAATAGATCACCGTTGCCACGGTCATAGGTGTTGGCGTAAAGTCCTGTACCTGTTCCAGGCGGAAACCCATATCTTTTGTTTCCGCAGCCAGGTCAGCCATATTTTCCTCCCGGCAACCGGGGTGACTGGAAATGAAATAAGGGATTAATTGCTGGTTCAGCCTGTATTTTTTGTTAAAAGCGTCGAATTGTTTCTTAAAGGCATGGAAATGCTTAAAGGAAGGCTTCCGCATGATCTTCAGCGTTTCATCCGAGGTATGCTCCGGGGCCACCTTTAACCGGCCCGACACATGTCTGCTGGTCAGTTGCTCCAGGTAGGCGTCAATACTGTCGTCAGCATGCTTGTTATAAGATTTGGTGAGCAGATCATAGCGTAAACCGCTGCTGACAAAGGCTTTTTTGACTTTTGGGTGGGCATCCACTTTTTTGTAAAGGTCCGTCATGGCCTGATGGCTGGTATCCAGGTTATCACAGATGACCGGATGGATACAGGATGGGCTGACACAACGATCACAGATGGACTGAATTTTTCCTTTCATCCGGTACATATTCCCTGAGGGTCCGCCCAGATCACTGATATATCCTTTGAAATCATCCATGGCCGTGATCTGTTCCACCTCCTTCATGATGGATGCTTCCGAACGACTGGCGATAAATTTTCCCTGGTGTGCGGAAATGGTGCAAAAGCTGCATCCGCCGAAACATCCCCGGTGCATATTGACCGAGAATTTGATCATCTCATAGGCAGGAATAGCGCCGCGCTTCTTGTATCTCGGATGCGGAAGACGGGTGAAAGGAAGATCGAAGGACCGGTCGATCTCCGGTTCGGTCATCGTAGGATACGGCGGATTGACCACCAGCCTCCGGTTATCGACATCCTGTACGATACGGTCGGCGCTTACTTTGTTGGACTCCTGTTCAATATGCTTGAAATTTGCAGCGAAAACCTTTTTATCCCTGAGGCAATGCTCATGGGAGGCAATAACTATCGTTTCCCAGTTTTTATTTTTCGGTAAAGCGTCGGTCCGATCCTGCAGGAAGGCTGTTTGAGGGATCGTTTTGAGCTGGCGAAAAGGAACGCCTTTCTTCAACAACTTCAATATTTCGCGTAATGGCTGTTCACCCATTCCATAGACCAGCAGATCCGCCTGACTCTGGACCAGTATCCCAGGCATTAACCTATCTGACCAATAATCATAGTGTGTAACACGCCTCAGCGAGGCTTCTATCCCTCCGATCACCACCGGAACATCGGGAAATAATTGCTTGAGGATCTTACTGTACGTGATGGTCGCATAATCCGGCCTGAAACCGGATATTCCGCCGGCTGTATAGGCATCGGTCGACCGTAATCTTTTGTTGGCGGTATAGTGATTGACCATGGAATCCATACATCCGGAAGTAATACCGAAGAAAAGCCTGGGTTTTCCCATCTTTTTAAAGTCCCTCCGATCATCCTGCCAATTGGGTTGGGATACGATGGCAACGGAAAACCCTTCGCTTTCGATGATCCTGCCGACGACAGCCGTTCCAAATGCCGGGTGGTCTACATAGGCATCTCCGGAGATCAGCACGACATCCAGATCCTGCCAACCCCTTTGCAGGGCCTCTTTCCGGCTAAGTGGTAACCAATCAGTGATCGGCCTGTTTTCCATAAGCAATAAGATTACAGATCATTGATAAGGGATAGTTGAAGTCTAAACTAAAATATCGAAAGGAGACTCGGTTTTCATCATGGTTAGCCAAAATAGTCAAATCCTGATGGAACGACTATTAATCAATTAAAATTTTACTATTAAAAAAAATATCATAATTTCACCGAAACTTTAAAAATAATCATGAAACAAGGAAAAGTAAAATTCTACAATGTTGATAAAAGATATGGATTTATCACAGAGAACGAAACCGAAAAAGACTATTTTGTTCATTCTACCGGCTTAGTCGATCAAATCAGTGACGGCGACGACGTCACCTTTGATCTCATAGAAGGAAAAAAAGGCCTGAACGCGGTAAATGTCAAAAAGGTCTGAACAGGATAAACAAATTGCCCTGAAAAAATGACCTGCCAGGCGGGTCATTTTTTTTTGCACCCGGCAAAACCCGGCTAGAGATCCAGGCGTTTCAGCCAATCCTGGTGTTGCTGTTGCAAGCGCCTGTATGCCGGACGCGATTGCCGCATCAGGTCACTGTCGATATCCTTCAACTGTTCCAGGATCTGGTTATACATATTCAGGGCCAATTGCGTTCGCTGGGCCTGAATATAGCCGTGCCTGGGTACAAACGATACAGCCAGGCTGATCTCCCCGGCAATATTCCGGATCACTTTGGAAATGATCTTTCTTCCACCTTCCGGTCGGTTTAACCGGTATAGCAACTTTCCGATGGAAAACATATACTCCTTATAGGCGATGACCGTATCCGGCATCATACTTACACAGGCATTCACCACTTCCAGGGCGTTATTATATTTACCCTCCTCCGTCAGCGCCTGGGCCAGAAAATAGAATTCAGGCCGCAAGACGCTTTTGGCAATATTCCTGTTCTCGGATCTGACAAATTGCGAAGGATCGCTGAACTCATCGAAGGGAAGCTTATGCATCAGTTGGTCATAGGTAACATCGGTATCCACCATGAGTTTGTTGAGCCGGCCCTCCGCAGGCACCAAAGGAAGCAATCGCAACAGGAGCCCCTGGCGCAGCAAATAATCCTGCAATCCTATTTGATGATGCCTGACCTCTCTGCCCAGGTTGGTAAAATAGACCGGCCGTTCCCAGCGGTTTTCCTGTAGAATATCCAATATGATCATATCCGCAATACTGTAGAATTCCTTTTCATAAACCCATTGGACCTTTCGGGTGAACTCAGCCTGGAAACGTTCGGGATGCAGTCCTTTCTTCCTCCGTAACCTTGCCGTATCCGCAGCAAGCTGAAATCGGGTGGCCGGGAAGAATTTTATTTTCCGGGCATTCCAGGTGGTTTTATTTTGATCATCGGTGATATATTCGATCATTTGATCGACCGGGGCAAACTTGTTTTTTTCCAATTTATCGATCAACGGCAGCAAGGGGTCGGTGCCTTTGACATATTTCGAACGAGCAATGCTGATATTCACGGGATCGCTGTCATTAACCCGGGTTTTCAGTCGATCGATATACCAATCGAAATTCAGGAACTCGTAATTGATGATCCTGACATCCGTCCGGTAACCTTCGACTTCCTGCAAATACCACATGGGAAAGGTGGTATTATCACCGGTGGTGATCAACAAAGCATTCGGTTCGCAGGCGTCGAGGTAGGCTTTGGCCAATTTTACGGGAAAGCGGTCACGGGAGCGGTTATGATCATTCCAGCCGGTTGCCGCCATCAACACCGGTCCGGCCAATAAACACAATGCTGAAATGCCAAGAGCCCCGGATCGGGACTGTGGAAATACCATCCGGAACAATCCCAGCACACTCAGGCCCACCGGCATACAAAAAGCAAAATAGGCGCCCAGGAATATATAATCCCTTTCCCGGATGAGGATATGGATGGGAAGCTGGTTGATAAATATGGTAATGGCCACGCTGAAGGCCAGGAAAAACAAAGCAATGACTGTTAGTGCCGGAAGGCTGTACCGGTAAAGGAAAAAGCAACCCACTAATCCAAGGATCAATGGCAGAAAATACAAGGGATTACGGCTACGGTCCGATTTTGCCCGGTCGCTGATCATATTACCCGGACCGGTCCGCATGCTATCGAATACATTGATCCCGCTGATCCAATTACCATCAGCGATCCCCCCGACGCCCAGGTTATCATTTTGGCGGCCGGCAAAGTTCCACATGAAGTAGCGGTAATTCAACCACCCCAGTTGATAGGTCAGGAAAAAATCGAAATTCTC
This sequence comes from Chitinophagales bacterium, assembly GCA_028278085.1. GTDB lineage: Bacteria > Bacteroidota > Bacteroidia > Chitinophagales > JANQFB01 > JANQFB01. The sequence goes on along the minus strand of JANQFB010000123.1, from coordinate 8,978 downwards.
CCAAAATGTAGGCTTTTGGATGATCTCCTTTTTTCCTTTGGCCTCATGCCTGACCGGCTTACCGACTATTTTCACCCAATCATTGTAACCTTTTACATTGGTGGGATCGTTATGATAGATCCTCGGAAAAAGGATATCGAACTTTTTATCATATACAGGAACCGTATACCGCCCGTCATTAGTCATCACATAGGCCTCTTTATCCGGATCGGCCATAAATACGGGATCACTGTGAATAAATGTATTGACAGGATCCAAAGGGCTGGCGAAAAATCTTCCCTTGATCAGTGGCCGGTCGACATAGGCATACTGATCGGATTGCATATATCCCAGCAACCGCACCGGATCACTGCCACTGTTGGCAATAGGTGTATCGGCGCTAGCCCGGATGATGACCATACCGTAAGCGGTCCAGCCTAACAAAAAGAAGCTTACCCCTAATAAGATAGTGTTTAGCGTTATTTGGTTCTTCGTATAGCTAAGGTACAGGAGCCCTGCCAGGATCATCGCCAACAGGCACATTAAAAACACCAAACCGCTATTGAAGGGCATGCCAAAACTATTGACCAGCAGGATCTCCAGCCATACGCCCAATTTCAGCAGGCCGAGCACCAGGCCATTATAAGAAAAGATGAACAGTACTACGCCTGCCGCAAATGCCCCCAAAACCTGTTTCCAGCCAAATCCGAAGCGACGGATGGTTACCAAAAGGGAAACCGGAAAGATCGCAGCCAGGTTCATGATATGTACCCCCCCGGACAGCCCCATCAAAAAAGCCACCAATACCAGCCATCGGTCGGCATCCCTTCGATCGGTGCGGGAGTCCCAGATCAGGGCTGCCCAAAACATTGCAGCAATCAGCAAGGTTGACAAGGTATATACCTCTGCTTCCGTGGAGGCCACCCAATAACTATGCGCAAAAGTGAGCGCCAGCGATCCTGTAACACCACTGGCCAATACCGCGATCCCGCTAGCCCCTGTGAGTTCTGCTGCGGATACTACTTTCCGGGCAAGCAAAGTAATGGACCAGAACAGGAACAAAATGGTAAAAGCGCCACATAAGGCAGAAAACATATTACTGAACCAGGCTACTGCCGAGGCCGGTGCCATGGCCAGAAAGATCCTGGTTAGAAGCGTATACAAAGGAGCCCCGGGAGGATGCGTTACCTGGAGCTTGTAACCGGAAGCGATAAATTCTCCGCTATCCCAAAAGCTTGCCGTTGCTTGGGCTGTTAATCCATATACGAGCAGGGCCACACTGAAGATCAGCCATCCGGTGATATTATTGATTCGTAGAAAGGGCATCATTAGCTTTATGATTTCAAAAGCCTAAATTTAGCAGATTGGTGTGAAAAAAAATGCCCGTAGGTAAAATTTTGATGTCACCCTACGTAGCTCTACGGGCGTAAACTTATCGACATTTTTATAGTTGATAAATAAGGCAAATTAATATTTGTGTTCGGGAAAAAATTAACTTATCTTTAGGCTGATTTCTTGCTATCCTAATTTTGTACTTATCCCAACCGAGGCAATATTGTCGATATTTGGTGTTCATTAAAATTCAGATTTCTAACAAAAAATTGAACTAATGTTTAAGAAGACATTTTCAATGGTATTCCTGTTGTCAGTAGCGTTGTTTTGTACGCCGCTATCCTTTGCGCAAACAGATAATACCAGCACAGGAACCGGAGCTGGCGTCAGCATTACTACCGGAGATTACAACTGCTTTTTTGGGGATTCCGCAGGAACTAACGTTTCGACCGGGTCCAACAATGTCTTTGTCGGAGAAGATGCGGGTTTTACCCAATCCACTGCCAGTGACAACGTGTTTATCGGTCAGGATGCCGGTTATTCCAATACCACGGGTACGGATAATGTTTATATCGGACGGTATGCCGGCAGGAACAGTAACTGTACCGACTGTACATTCATCGGTAACGAAACCGGAGAAGCCAATACCACTGGTATAGATAATACCTTTGTCGGTGAACAGGCCGGGGAAGACAATACCACGGGAAGCGACAACACCTTTATCGGGGAAGATTGCGGCTATAACAATACCACCGCATCCGACAACACGGCCGTAGGTTCCGCCGCCTTGCGTACCTGTACGACGGGTTACCGGAATACTGCTGTTGGGAATGAAGCCTTATATGATGTCTCCAACGGGCATAGGAATGTAGGCGTCGGTGATTCGGCCGGAACAGATATCGGCCAGGGGAATCAAAATACAATGATCGGTCAGGGTGCGGGCGCAAACACCGAACATGCCGATTACAATACCTTTGTCGGGGCTTATGCCGGATGGGATAATAACCGTACCAATAATACCAACGATGCCAACCACAATACCTATGTAGGAACAAAAGCCGGGGGAACTAACCGCGAAGGAGAATATAATACCGGTATGGGATCCCATGCCGATTTCGGGACAACGTTTGGACAGTATTGTACATTTGTCGGCGCCTATAGTGATGTGGACGGTGATTTTTGTGCGGCCTTTGGTTATGATGCCCGGGCAGAAGCTGATAACGCCATTGCCATCGGCGGGGTCGCCAAGTCATTATCCACCAACTCGATCACGATGGGCTATTTGGCCTATATCAATAACGGTAATCACTCCATTGCCATCGGCAGACAATGTAGTATTACCGTATCACGTGCTATCGCTATCGGCTACCAGGCGAATGTATCGGTTATCCGGGGCATCGCCATGGGTTACCAGGCCAATGTTTCCGAAGAGGAAGCCATCGCTATTGGGTATTTGGCCGATGTGGATTCCAACTTTGCTGTTGGTATAGGACCGAATATAATCGTCAGAAGTGATGATGGTATCGGCATCGGGAATGCCGCCAATATTACCGGGGATTATTCCGTGGGTATTGGTAAAAGCTCTACCGTAGGCGGTGTTAATGCCGTTGCGGTTGGTTATACTACCTCTGCTAATGCCGACAGTACGGTCGGTGTGGGATCTAACGTTACTGCTTCAGGACAAGGTTCCGTAGCGATCGGCGCCGGAACTACCGTATCCAGTTTAAAAAGTGTGGGCGTTGGAAATAATATGAATATCGCCAATGATAAAGCAACCATTATCGGATATGAGGCCGAAGATGGGGCTGCCAATACCACAGCGCTCGGTTACCGGGCCAATGCCAGCGGTGTCCATGGTATTTCAGTTGGCTTTGAATCAACCGGCGGAGATACGGCCACGGCGATCGGTTTCAGCGCCAGCAGCAGTGGTTCTCAATCCAGCGCTATCGGGTATAATGCATCGGCTACCGCTTCCAATGCCATTGCTTTTGGTACCAGTTCCTCCGTTACCCAGGATAATTCGATCGCTATGGGTTATTCCTCCCTGGCCAACAAGATCAGGGGTACGGCCATCGGTTATGACGCACATATTACCGGAAGATATGCCACAGCCATCGGTACCGATTCACGCGCTACGGATTCCATGGCCGTAAGTATAGGCAATAAATCCCTGGCCAATGGCAAATATAGTGTCGCTATCGGCGACACCGCCCGGTCGAGCGGAGACCGTTCCGTAGCCATCGGCGATTCCGCTTACACAACAGGCGATGTCGCTGTTGCCTTGGGTACAAAATCAGAGGCTTCCGGCCCTTCGGCTATTGCTTTGGGATTCAGGGCCTATGCCTCCGCTCAATATGCCGTATCCGCCGGACAATCTTCCAGCGCCACCGGCCAGCAAACAGTGGCTTTAGGATATTCCACGACCTCCAGCTTCTTCCGGGCAGTTAGTCTTGGAAGTTCGGCAACTGCTTCCGATACCAGCGCGGTCGCTATCGGTTATAATGCTGCGGCTTCTGTCGACGATGCCGTTGCTTTAGGTTCCGGATCCGCTGCTTCAGCCAAATCTTCTGTAGCATTGGGTAAATCCTCTGCAGCTTCCGCAGATAGCGCCATGGCTTTCGGACTCAGCGCATCAGCTTCCGGGAATAGTTCTATTTCCATCGGTACTGCGGTGAATAATAGCGGCAACTATTCCATCGGTATTGGCCAGCAAATAAATATTTTTAAGAATGAAGCGGTTGTTGTTGGTAAAAGCGCCTTTAATAACGGTTTCAGAGGCGTATCCTTAGGCGTCAGCGCAGCCACCTCCGATACAAATGCCGTTGCACTGGGTTATTCCGCTTCGGCTTCCAAAGACGATGCTTCGGCTTTAGGGCCTGATGCCACTGCCTCCGGTGAAGTTGCCACCGCAGTGGGCAAGTCATCTACGGCATCCGCAGATAGCGCCGTAGCCATAGGTCTCGGCGCTACCGCTTCGGCCAATAGCTCCATCGGTATCGGAACAGCCGTCAATAATTCCGGCACCTATTCCATCGGTATAGGACAAGGAGCTATCCTCTTAAAAAATGAATCTGTCGCCATCGGTAAAGGTGCCTTCAATAATGGATTCAGAGGCGTTTCATTAGGTGGAACTGCGGCTAGTACAGATACAAATACTGTTGCATTGGGATATTCCAGCAATGCATCTATGGATAATGCTATTGCGCTCGGATCCTCGTCAGTTGCCAGTGGTAAATCTTCCGTTTCACTCGGCGGCTCTTCGACAGCTACCAAGGAAAATGGGGTAGCCTTAGGCGCATCAGCCAGCTCCACCGGAAGCAACTCCATGGCGCTTGGTTATCAGGCCAGTGTAACGGCAGATAATGAAGTGTATATTGGAAATAGCTCTATTGCCTCCATCGGCGGTATTGTCAACTGGACCGCTACTTCCGATGGCCGGTTTAAATCCGAGGTCAAAGAAGATATTCCGGGTCTCGATTTCATCAACCGGTTAAGGCCTGTCTCCTACCGGATGAATGCGGATGAGATCAGGGCCTTTTACGGTAAGGATATTCCGGCTGACCTGATCGCTGCTTATGAGGCGAAAAAGGAGGTAAGATTCAGCGGATTTATAGCCCAGGAAGTTGCCGAACAAGCTGATGCTGTTGGTTATGACTTCTCCGGGATCAAGGCTCCGGCGAATGCCGAAGAAGATATTTATGGCTTACGCTATGCCGAATTTGTCGTTCCGTTGACAAAATCAACCCAGGAACTATATGCCATGATCCAACAGCTCAGGCATCAAAATACCAACCTGCAGGCCAGCGTTTCCGGGCAGGAAGAAACCATTTGCGAGCAATCCGAAAAGATCGATTCTTATGAACAGGCGATCTTGAACCTGACCCAACGATTGGATCAACTGGAAATACAAGTGCGTGAAAACAGTATGCAACAAAGTACAGCCCTGAATAAGTAATGCACCTGGATCTTTGTTAGTTATTTGATGAGATTTCTAAATTAAACTATGGATCTTTTGAAGTATCATGTAAGTATTCAGGCAACAATGAAGACGAAGCTGATCGGATTATTGGTCCTATTGTTATCCACCGGCCCTGCGTGGGCGCAGTGGACGACCCTGGGGTCGGAAACAATCGCCAATTCCACAACGGCTAATGATCAGAAAAGTCCGGCCATCGCCATGGATTCCAGCTCCAATTATGTGATGGCCTGGGAAAGTTTCGGAACCGACGGTTCCGGCTATGGGATATACGGCCAGCGCTTCAATAGTGACGGCAGCACCAACGGCGGGCAGTTCCTGGTCAATACCACAACAGCTAACGATCAGCGGTTTCCCGATGCTGCTATGGACGCCGATGGAGATTTTATCGTCGTTTGGATGGATTACACCAAAGACGGCGACGGATGGGGCGTTTACGGACAGCGCTATGATAATACCGGCTCTACCGACGGCGGTGAATTCAAGATCAATACCACAACTGCAGGGGAGCAAAAGCAACCCAAAGTGGCCATGGATTCTTTGGGGAATTTTATTGTCGTTTGGATGGATATCGCTCCCGACGACTCCTCGATCATCATGGCTCAGCTATACGATAATACCGGTTCGACAGTGGGCGGAGAATTCGAAGTGAATACCTCCAACGCTGCCTATCACGGCTATCCCGCGGTGGATATGGACCTCGACGGTGATTTTGTCGTAACCTGGCAAAGTGTCGGCCTCGACGGTTCGGGCAATGGCATTTATGCCCAGCGATATGACAATACGGCTACCAAGCAGGGATCCGAGTTCCTGGTCAATACCGCTACCAGTGAAAATCAGCAGGATCCTGCCATAGCAGTCGACTCTGTCGGTAATTTCATTATCCTGTGGTCGAGCTATAACCAGGATGGTGATGCCGAAGGTATCTATGCCCAGCGGTGGCTGAATACCGGTGCCAAAGACAGCCTGGAGATCAGAGTATCTTCCACCACTACCGGTGCACAATACGATCCGGAAGTGGCCGGTTCCACCAGCGGCCATTTCATAGCGATCTGGACCGATTATGGCCAGGATGGCAATTACGCCGGTACCTATATGAAAGTATATGGCTCCGACCTGGACACGATCGAGTCGGAGACATTGGTTAATACAAGGACCACTGATTTTCAACATGGCGGCGTGATCGACATGTGGCAATATTGCGACCGTTGGGTGATCGGATGGCAGGATGGCCTCCTGAACTCAGCGTCGACCAACGATGGCGATGATTACGGCGTATATTTTCAACGGTATGAGCATCCCCTTCCGGATACTATCGAGATCAGTGCGAACCGGACAACGGTTTGTAACGGCGATACGACCTTCCTGAAATTGGATAAGCTGCCGGACAACGCAGTGATCCTGTGGAAACCATTCTCGCTTGTCGATGATTCATCCATCGCCATGCCCAAAGGAACGTTTACCACCGATACTACTATGACAGTAACGGTCAGGGATGGCAGCAACGGCTGCGATACCACCCTGACGATCGATATCTTTGTTAACGATACCACCTTCTGGACCGGTGCTACGGATTCCAGTTGGTTCGATAAAACGAATTGGAATCCCGCATTTGTTCCGACGCAGAAATGCCATGTTTATGTACCCGGCACGGGTACTGCACCCGAACAACCCTGGATCGATGCTGTCGACGCCGAAGCGCTGGAATTGACGATCGATGTTGATAATGGCGGGAACATAACGCTTAAATCCGGCTTCGGCCTGGATGTTTACAAGGAAGAATAGATTATCTAAATGGATATTCAGGCATTCCTAAAATACCCCAAACCTCTTGCCTGGATCTTATCGATCTGGCTGCTGCTCCCAACGAACGGGATTGCTCAATCCTCTCCCGTTGAAATTAACTTCCGTACTTTCTTCGAAACCGTTCCGGAAGATACCGGGGAGGTAATTGTCGATCTGTTAGCCAGTGGGCTGGATTCGAACGATATCACGGTAAGGATCATCCTGGAAGTCAGTTCGAATGTGACTAACGGTGAAGACATTATCTTCAATAATCCTTTGGATGTCGTGATCCCCGCCCTTTCCGATACGATCACATCTTTCAGCGTTACTATCCTGGAAGATGAACTCATCGAGATCGACGAGCAGATCATGCTGGCCATCGAAAGTGTGACGGGAAATGCCTTTACCGGTCCGGATGGGGAACATGTCATACAGATCATCGACAACGACTCCTGCAAGTACCCGTCGATCTACGGTCTGGACAGCAGCTATTGCATGGAAGCCGATCCTGTTCAATTGCAGGGAAAACCTTATGGCGGTTATTTCAAGGGTTCGGGCATTGTGGATAGTACCTTCTATCCCTCACTGGCCGGCTCCGGTACGCATGAGATCCAATACATCATCAACGACGGCACCTGCCATGATTCCACCTCCCATGTCGTTCAAATAGCTGTTTGTACGGCTATTGAACCTATTCATACAGAAACAGCCCTCCGAATTTTACCGAATCCGAATACCGGCCGATTTGTGCTATACGGTGCACCGGCTTTAGGAGATGTGGTTAGCCTGGAAATTTTCGATGCCATGGGTAAAAGCGTGTACCGGGAAAATCAGCGCCCTTTGGGAAATCTCGACCTGGATCTATCTCCCGGTATTTACCTGTTAAAAATTGCCGGCAACGACTGGCAGTCCATTCAAAAACTGGTGATCCGGTAAACATCGATTATGTGTCAAATTTGACATAAATCTATGTCAAATTTAACCTAAAACTGACACATATTTGTATTTGTTACATCCGCAATCAAACACCCGGATAGCCTGAACAATCCTTACCATAAGAATTTATAGGTATTTGTAAGCGCTCGCAATCATAATAACATATTTATGATAATGGCATTGGCTTTCCTTCCAGCTTAGAACTTTCATTCATTGAAAAATTTATGTTATTATTTATTCATAAATTTATTTACATTTATGTTTACATTTCCGGTTATTCAAACGGTTGCTGATGTTCTACCAGCTAAAATACCAGAAAATAAGTGTCCTCGGTTTGTCTTGGCGTTGGTTGGGTCTAAAACTGGTGTTGATATGCCAGGTTTTTTGCTTAGCTCACTTACAGGCCCAATCGCCAAACCTCACCCCCCAGCAGATCGAAGCCCGCAAAGCTGCCCTGACCCGTGCCTGCGACTTATACCGGATGCACACCTCCGGGCAATTAGCTTCCCTTGAAGCCGCAGGTAGTTTGTTGCAGGCTTTTCAAAACCAGCAGCTACAAGTGTTCTATCCTGCTTTCCAGGCGCTACAACAGCTCTTTTCCGACAGCGCTTTGTATGGGTTTTACTATGGCCATTTCTGCGATTCGGCGATCCAAACCACAGCGTTTACTGCTCAGCTTCAATCGGGTGCTTACGATCTGATGCTGAACATCGATCAGTCCGGCGATATCGGGCAGGTGGAGCAGATCGGGCAAACCACTACTTTTACGCCGGAGTTGCTGGAGCAGACCTATAATATCTACTGCCTGTGGCAGGAGAATTGGTATGATCTACCCGAAGCTCGGCTGCAGGAACAATATCAACAGAGTAAGTTGCTGCAACACCGGGAAAACCTTTCCTCGGGGTATTACCCTTGGATATTCAGTAAACCGACCTTGGTGGGTTATTATGACATCCTCGAATCGCAGATC
>JANQFB010000075.1 GCA_028278085.1 Chitinophagales bacterium | reverse complement strand
ACATTAGCGCGGCTATCTATGACAGTGCTTACATTTTGGTCAATGAAAGGCTGGCTGCCCAACCCCTGAGTCCCGAAGAAAAAAATGAACTGCTGCTCTTACGATTTGATATCAACAGGGCAACCGGGCAATATGAGGAAGCTATGGAAGATCTGAACCAGATCGTATCCGGTACGCGTTCTAACAATTTCGAATTCACAAGCTTCATTGCCCAAAAACGAATAGACTTGCTATTCGAGTCATATGAGTTTGTCAATGCAAGGGATTCGGCGTTGGCATTGATAAAAATGATGGAATCCCGTCAACCCAAGCCCGATAAGGGACAATTGGCACACCTTCATATGATAGCCGGGTTCGGATTCTATCATGAACAGCAATACGACAAATCACTCGAACATTACAATATTACCAGGGCGGTATATATCGAGTTGAACGATACCTGCCGTTTCCCTTTATTATTGACCAAGGAAGCAGGCTTATGGAGTAAGATGGGCGACCGGGAAAAAGCAAATGCTGCGCTCAGGGAAAGCCTTCGTTTGAGCAAAGTCTGCAACATCTACCCATACCAGGAAATGAGCCTCTATGCCAAAGTGGTGGTTTTGGAGAACTTCCAGGACTACAAAAGTGCATTAGCGGCACATAAAGATCTCCTGTTGTTATATGACAGCATTCATCTCTTCAGGCAGCAGGAACAGATCAAAGCATTGGCCATAAAATATGAAACCCGTCTTAAAGAGCAGGAAAATGTGCAATTGATAGCGATCAACAAAGCCAATCAAAAGATCATTTCCCAACGTACCCTTTGGCTGATCGGATTGGGTGGTATCGTCCTCCTGGTCCTCGGCTTGTTAATAGTCCTGTACCGTAACAACCAAAAGAGAAAGGCTGCCAACCGTTCGCTGCAAAAGATCAACCGCCTTAACCAGCAGGTGTTTTCGGTGATCTCCCATGATTTTAAAGGCCCGCTCTATTCCCTGGAGTTATTGCTACAGGCGATCAGCCAGGAAAATGTTAGTGCATCGGAATTAAAGTCCTTCTCGTCTGAACTCACCTATCAAATGGTACAGTCGGAACAAATGCTTGAAAACCTGTTGAACTGGGCCAGAACAGAACTCAAACAAGATACACAACTGGTGCATACCGCAGATCAACCGGTGAGCGAAATTGCCGAAGAGATCATCCGTCAACTGCAACTACGGGCCAGTCAAAAGGATATTCGGATCATTAGCAATATCCCGGATTCGCAACATAGTGTGTTACCATCTGATGTTTTGCGCATCGTATTCCGGAATTTACTCAGTAATGCCATCAAATATAGCCGTGAAAAGGGTACTGTCATCATGGGATATGATCCGCAGGAGAAGCGATTTTTTGTGAAGGATGAAGGCATCGGGGTAGAAGCGGGCAAAGTCGATGGTTTGTTTAACGGAATGGTGAATTCATCCCGTGGAACCCAGGGAGAAACCGGTTTCGGACTGGGATTGTACATTGTCAAGGAACTACTTACGCGCTATGGTGGTAATATCTCTTATGCTACTGAATTTGGCAAAGGCAGTTGTTTTTATATGCATACCCCTTAAATATCAGAGATCGGCCGTCCACAGTATTCTGCCAAATGAAATGTTCGCAAATTCACAGGTAAAAAGTATATTAGCGGAATGGCAATAGCTGTTGGTATTGTGGATGATCATCCTACCACCGGTCGCGGATTGGCTGCTTTAGTTGAAGAAGATCCGGCTTTTAAAGTGATCTTCACGGTAAGTCATCCGGACGCTTTGAGATCCCAACTGCAAATACAGCAACCGGAGGTGTTGATCTCCGACCTGATCTTACCGGAAGTACGAGGATTTGAATTAGTAGAGTGGATACGGAAAACATATCCGGATATCCATCTGGCGGTTATCACCCGTAATGCCAGTTCCGTAATGGCCAGCCACCTGATGGCGATTGGCGCCCGTGGGTTGATCCTCAAAACCCAAAGTGATGCGGATATCATCACGGCAGTGAGGGATATTGCCATGGACAAAGCCTATTTACCCCCTGAATATCGGGACCATCTTCAAAAGCTTCACCCGAATCAGCCACTGAATCTTTCGAACCGGGAAATGGAGATACTCGAATTGGTGCTGGCCGGCAAATCATCGACAGATATTGGAGAGCAGCTATTTCTCTCCCCTAAAACCGTTGAAAACCACCGCGCAAACCTCTTTCGTAAATTGGAGGTGAAGAACCACACCGAACTGTTGCGCAAAGCATACGCCCTGGGCCTTATCGACTAAACCTTACGAAGGAGCACACCTTTTCTTTGCTGATTATTAGGGAACTCCCCTATACTATCGATCCGGGCTGAATATTATTTTGCCGGTTCGATGAAGTCTGTCACAATCGGGATATTGGATGATGAACGGCTTTCCGCAAAAGCCCTGAAAGAACTGTTAAAGCGTAGAGCCGGGTTTTCGGTGATCTTTAACGAGCCTACCCGTTTTCTTCATACGCAGAAGTTCCAATTGCTACAGCCGGATATTTTGTTGATAGATCCGGTTGATCCTGAAAAACGCGGCGTAGAATTACTGGCCTGGTTTACACGGCAATATCCCGATGTTCATGTCGTCGTTCATACCGGCAAGATAACGCCCCTCTACAAGGCTCAATTAGCCATTATCGGGATCCGGGGCCTGATCCTGAAATCAGAGCCCGATAACCACATTATTCCTGCCTTGGAAAATATTGTCCGGGGGAGTCTCTATGGATTTACTACTGATATTCAATCAGGATAAGGAAACGCTCCTTTTTCACCGCAATACCTAATATTTTGGTACGTAAATGACTACCGGCAAATCTAATTTTGGCTATTTTTATAAGTCTTCTTAAAGCCGGCTGCCTATGCTACGAAAAGTCCGACGCTTCCTCCAGGTAAACGGGAATGAAAAATTACTGTTCCTGGAGGCTTTGCTCTTATCTTTTGGTGCCTTTATCGCTATCCGCTTTCTTCCGATGAGGTGGTATGCTGCTCGAACCATACAAGCGGTTGATCACGAGGTTTCGCCTGCAGGAGCTTCCGCCAGTCCTTTGTCACGTCGGGTAACTTTAGCCGTACGCAGAGCGGGCCGGGTGGCTCCCTGGCGGGTGATGTGTTTCGAAAAAGCGTTGACGGCCAAGTGGATGCTCGGCAGGCTGGGGTGCTCCAGTACGCTATATTTGGGCCTGGCCAAAAAAGGGGAGCAATTGAAAGCGCATGCCTGGCTGCATGATGGCGACAAGGTGATCACCGGCGGTCTGCAGGCCAAGGAATTCAATGTCCTGGCATCCTTCCGCTAATCCACTAGACCTAAAGATCGAAGGTATTCCGGATCGACGCGGTAACCCATTGCCAAAGCCTTCCGGGCATTTGTCACGGCTTCCTCCCGGTATCCCATAGCCAAAAAAGTTTTGGACAGCCAATAATAGGCTTCACCATTGCCCGGGCGTAACTGGATCGCTTTCTTCAGATCCTTGACGGCAGCATCCCAATTTTTCGCATAATAATACTCTTTGCCCCGGTGGTAAAAAGCGGGAGCCAGATCAGGCTGTAGCGCAGCAGCCCTGCTGAAATCTTTTATGGCGTGGCTGAACATTTCTTTTCGTTGGTACAAAAAGCCGCGGTTCATATAGGCCAATGCATGCCCGGGATCCAACCGGATAGCATGGTTAAGGTCTTGTTGCGCACCTTCCAATTGCCCGAGATTCATCCGGGTAATGCCGCGGTTCACGAAAGCTTTGGCATCGTTTTGTTCCGTGGCAATGGCCCTGTCAAAATAGGGCAGGGCAGTGTCGTACTGTTGCCGGTTGAAGTACAACAGGCCGAGGTTATTCAGCACAAAAGCGTTAGTAGGTTCGATCTGTAGGGCTTTGTCCAGGTCGCTGAGGGCTTTTGCATAGAAACCGGCCTGTTCATAGTACAATCCTCGCTTGAAGTATCCCGTAAATTCATCCGGATAGTGGTAGATAACATTGCTCCATAAGGTCTCGTCGTTTTCCCAGACCTTGGCCTGCCGGAAGGATTGCCATCCGCACCATCCGGTTACGACCAGCAGCAGGGGAATAATGATCTTCACAGCAGCCGGCTGAAATTTTTGGTACACCCACCATACCCCCCATCCGAGGATCCAGCACAGGCCGATATAGGGCAGGTAGGTAAACCGCTCATAAATAATGGCGGAATTAACCTTGAAAATATGCAGGGTATGGCCGATGTTCAGCCAAAAGAACATTCCCCCAAAAAACAGGTATGGATATTTTCGATAGCTAACCAGGGTTAATACTGCCAACGCTAATAAAACCGGCAGGGAAAGCCAGACGAACAGGGGATATCCGGACCCTGTTTGGGGAAAAGGATGAATGCAGCTTAGCCCCACGGGCCACAAGAATTTTAACAGGTATAAACAGCCGGCATAGCTCGAATACAGGATCCGGTCGGTCAGGGTATAGATGGCCTTATCCGGGAATTTGTAGAGAAAGGTGATCACCAGGAATATTACCGAAACAACATAAAAAGGCCATTTCTCAACCAGCGCGGTTGTTAAAGGCCGGCGTTTCCAGTAGTCAAAAAGGATCAGCACCAAAGGCAGGGAAATGGCCTGTGGTTTGGCCAGCATCGACAAGGTAAATAGCAGCAAACAGCCCCAGTAGGATGGATGTTTTATATAAGGCTGGCGCTTCTGGCGACCACGATCGATCATTCGTATATACCAAACGGCCGAGGCCAGGAAAAAAAAGGCGAACAAAACATCTTTCCGCTCCGAAACCCAGGCAACGGATTCCACATGCATGGGATGGATGCCGAATAATACCGCTGCCCAAAAGGCGATCAGCCATGCTTTGCTCAGCAGGTAGATCAGTATGTATACCAGCAGGGTATTCGCCAGGTGCAGGAGCAGGTTATTAAGGTGGTAGAGCCATGGGTCCGTTCCTACATGTGCGTATTCCAGCATAAAGGAAAGTTGTGTCAGCGGAGTATAGGTATCCAACACCATTGTCCGGGGGTGAAAGAGCTCCAGCATGTTGCCAAAGGAGATTTCTTTGATCGCTGTATTTTGGGTGACATATGAATTATCGTCCCAATTCACCCAGCCTGCATCAAGTACAGGGCTCAGGCTTACCAATGTAAGGAGCAGGGCAGTGATGGCCCAGGGATGTTTTTGGATGATGTGGAAGATGGTTCGGAACATGCGATCCAGGGATCCGGAGGATGGGACTAAAATACCTATTTTTTTGCATTAGCCCGCGATAGCGTACTAGTCGGGCGTAGCAAATAACTTCGCCAAATCTTCCGGGGATGTATTTTCGGAAAGGCCTTGGTGCACTTTAAGAATAACGGGATCTTCTGGCCAGGTTTGAAGGTAGTTGCCCGAATGCCGGTATGCATCCGCAGATCTACTGGCTTCAAGGGCGCAATGGATAGCCATGCGCAGGGCTTTTTTCGGGCCAGGGAAATTCAGCTCGATCAATGCGAGAGCCGACTGATAGGCGGCATCGAAATTTTTTAAGCGGAATTGAGATTCCAGCAGGCCCAGGTGATGTTCGCCTTCACCCGGAGCATATTCCAAAGCTTCTTGAAAATAAGGCAAGGCGCTTTCGTAATCTTTCGTTGTTCTTAAATGATAGCGACCGTTTTGCGCCAGTAACCGGGCGTATTCGGTGTCCTTCTCCCGGTTGGGCTTCAGCTTCGACAGGACTTTTTCCCGCCGCTTATATTGTTCGGCCGGATCGGGAGAACCCAGGCCAATGGCAAATTCAAGGGTTTTCCCTGACCATATATAATAGGTATTAAAGATCCTGATTCCTAAACTTTCCATGCGGTGAGCGTATGCCGGAAGGCTGGCATTGACGGCAATGCCCGTTATGGAGAATATAGACAGGGCTATAGTGAGGAGCAGGACTTTCAGCGCTAAGGCTTTTTGATCCTGGACCTGCCTGACCAAAACCAGGGTAAATAGCAGAAGGACCGGCGCCGGGAAGGAAAAAAGGTCCCAATCCAGGGGCATCGACAAAAGGGGATTCACCATGAAAAAGAAGGCAACGAACAGGAGAAGCGTTAACCCGGTGACCAGAACAGGCAGGCTTTGCCAACGGATCAACCGGTGATAACAGGCTCCGATCACCCCCAGGATCAGCAGGGAGGATGGCGACCAGGTCAAGCTGATATTCCCGAAATCGAAGAGGTGATGAACGCCGAATAAATGGTATCGATCCAACGGCGGTTCCGGCGGCCAAAGCGGCAGGAATAAGCGCCCCCTGTCATAGCTGCCGGCAAGGACCCTGTTGTCGATATGATCTTCGAAAACGAAAAAATAGACCCACGCGCCAACCAGGGCAAGCGGAAGGATCACCCCGGTTGCCAGGCCTTTCCAGGTCAATAATTTTGCTATCACCGTAGACTTTTGCTGCCATTGGGAGGCCAGGATCAAGACAAGTGGGGGAAGGATCAATAGAAATACCGGGTGAAGCCGGAGTCCTACCAGCCAGAAAAATACCAGGCCGGCCAATAGGCTTGTTCGCTTTGATTCCAGGTATTTCAGGAAGAGGATCAGGATAACCAATAACAATAGATAGGAAGGCGCATAAACCTCCATGTGGCCGTAAAAATGTTGGGTAAAAGGCGCCGTTAACCCGGTCAGGCTCATGATGACCTTCCAGCCCGTGTGTTTGAGGTAGTTGCTCACAAACCAGAGCCATAGGATCATAAACGCAACCCCGCAGATGATATTGATCCCGGTAAAAACCTGCCGGTAGGTTTGGCCGCTGATCCATGCTGCCAGGTTGATCAGTCCCAATAAGGTGTTGCGTCCATAGGAGGGCTCCGGCTGCCAGGATAATAATGCCCGGGTCATTTCCGGGGGCATTTCAGTCACATGATTGTCCAGCTTATCCCGGAACATAAAAGCATCACCATAATGGTCATGAACAATAGGAAAAAGGTAAAACAGGAAGCCCATGGTGATACCGGTAAGGAGTATCGTCAGCCGGGTTGAGGTCCGGTTCAGTCGGGGAATTTTGATCCACCGGTAAATAGTGTCCGTAGGCAGGAGAGCTCCTAAAAACAAAAGGCTTCCGGTCAATAGGCATACATAAGACCACTCCCGGCTCAGGAAAGCGATAGCATGGGTACCCCACCAGTTATCGGCGTCAAGGAAGCCCATCCCGTAAAATCCCAGGAAGACAATCCCCGCCAAACGTATGCCGGTACCAGATCTCAGGAAGCCCATAGTGCTGTGGTCGTAATTCCCGGCAAGTTAAAGATTTTCGGAATGATCCCTTTAATCTGGATGCTCAATATAAGTGGTATATAAAATATCCTGATTTACCCAATAATAAACAGGTCATTTTTTTAGTAATTCAAGTACCATCTCCCAAAGAATCTCAAAGGGTATAATTTCCGGATGTATGGCGCCGGTTTCTGTTTTATAGGGTGTGTGTTTTAGTATTTGGTAATATCTGTTGGCTTTTATTATTTCCCTTCCCATTTACTAATTCAAAAATAATAATAGGATTTTTATTTGTTATTCGATAATAAAATTATATTTGAATTGCGAATTGTTCCGGGTTTGTAGCTTCTTTCCAAAGTTTTACCCGACATAATAATAGTATGAATTTTCATAGGGGCAATGGGCCTAGTAGGATAGCTATAATGGGTAGAAAATTAATAAACAACTAACACGATTATTTTACGCTTCTCATAAAAGAAGGATCAACTATTGGTCATGTAAAAAAGGAGGCTGCTTATGGATTTTAATGCAGACTGTATAAGAATCGGAGCGGGTTTGCTCCAGGAGCAATGCCCCGCCCCAATTTTTATAAGACAACATTAAATTTACTTAATCTTTAAATTTTTGAGTGATGAAACATTCAATATTAATCAACTTGCTATTATTTACGATCTTAATCATGGACTCTGCTCAATTCAGCTATGCTGGAAACCATAAAACCGGCTTTTATAATGATGCAGTAACGGCCACCAAAAAGGTTGAAAAACAGCGTAAAGCGATGGTCGATTTTAACTTCAAGAAATTGTATCGGACTGCTCTTGCTAAACTGGGAATGTTTAAGAAAGAAAAGCAAGATACCGTTTATATTAAAGGCAAATTCGAACAGGACGAGGACGACAAAAATTTAGGAACCTGTACTGGACCTGATAGTTTGTGTGGTCGGATCATTGTTCATGACGATTCAAAGGCCAAAAGTCCTGAAGCCGGCGAATATTCATTTATATTCCCGGAATCTTATACCGGTGAATTACCAGCAAGTGCTTATCAAAATGAAGAAGGCCATATGCAGGTAGATAATGTACAGTTAAAATTAACAACGATCAACGGCGAACCAACCGCCATTATTGGATTCTGATTCAACCAAATAAAGCCAAAAGCCCGAATTTCGTGGTTTTTGGCTTTGTTTTGACAAAAACGGGAATCTCTTGAAAAGCAAAATACTAATCGGTCTGTTTTTGATAGGTTGCGCGGTAAGTTATGGGCAGTCTGATTCATCCATTGACAGCGTGATCCGTTCCAATTTTAAAAGTGTTCCTGCCAGCTATTTCGTATTCCTTATTAATCCCGGTATTCCCGCTAATACCAATGCCAATGTAATTTATCTCACTTATAAAGACATTCAGACATACAGCCCGTGCAAGGATATTTATTATGTTATGGCCGGTATCGGTGTTACTGCAAGCACCCTCCCACGTTATTTTACTGAAGTGCTGCGCCTGCCTTTTGATAGCATTAATGGTACTATCCGGTTAGATACTGAACTGAACAAACAATTGGATAGCTTAGCCGGAGGAACCATGATTTCCCGGCTGCTATATGTATATCAAAATCAACTATTACTATCGCATCCATTTAAATTTACCGGGAAAGTTCACCTGAACTTGCCCTATGATTTATCCGCTATCCGATATGAAGGTAAAGTAAAGGTTAATACTGATAAGCACCTGCATACGGCCAGCAACAAATTTTATCCCCTGCCTAATGGCCATTTATTGCAGCTATCTGATATCAATGGACGGGTCGGTATTCTCAATACCCAAACCGGAGAATTGGATCACATACTGGATCGATCCGGTTTAAAAGCTGTCGATCTATACGAAAGGTATGTAACCGGATCTAAAAAGAAAATCCAATATGCCCGAAAGCGCGAAAATATGCTGGCTGAAATGAACCGTCAGGATATGCCGGTATACAGTGCTTATGCGGAAGGGGAGCACATTTACATATACTTTGCCATTCAGGTGATGGTAAAGCTAACCAAAGATTGGCATTTCCCAGATGGAGCTGGGGGTATTGCCACGGCCGAAAAAGGAACAACCAAG
>JANQFB010000058.1 GCA_028278085.1 Chitinophagales bacterium | reverse complement strand
GAAACTGAAAGAGGTAAAAAAATTGATCAACGATACCATCACGGAAACCAAACGGATATCCAACAACCTGATGCCGATCGTATTGGAGGATTTTGGCCTCGTAGCGACGTTGGAGCTATTTTGCGAGCAAAATTCGAGGAATACCAATGCCGACATCATTTTTCAGCATTTCGGTATTGCCAGGCGTTTCGATCATCAGATCGAGCGGGCCTTGTACCGGATTGCCCAGGAGAGTTTACACAATTCCATCAAATATGCAGCCGCCAGCGAGATCAATGTACAACTGTTACAGAAGGAAGATAGCCTCCGCCTGATGATCGAAGACGATGGTAAAGGATTTGAGAAAAAGAAGATCCTGGGTTCCACCGGCACCAAGCAAAAAGGCAACGGGCTCAGGAATATGAAAGAAAGGATCGCCTTGTTGAATGGAACCTTCGATATTGATACTTCCATTGGAGGAGGAACCGTCATTACGGTTGTCATTTCTCTAAAAAACCAAAGCACAGATGAGCAAAATTAGAATTGTTATTGCGGATGATCACCGCGTGGTAAGAGACGGCATTAAATCTATCCTCGCCGACGAAAATGATATTGAGATCATAGGAGAAGCCATCAATGGTACGGATGCGGTTGAAAAGGTGGAGGAACTGTCACCCGATATCCTGATCACCGATATATCGATGCCCGAAGTCAGCGGCATTGAAGCTGCACACATCATCAATGAACAATATCCCGACACCAAGGTTATCATTCTTTCCATGCATGAAAACGAGGGCTATATCAATAAGGTGGTGGAAGCTAATGTTGCCGGATACCTGGGTAAGGAAGTGGAAAAAGAGGAGTTTGTACTGGCCATCAGGAATGTAGCCGACGGGGGTAAATATTTCAGTGAAAATATTTCCAAGATCATGATCGACGGATATATCCGGAAATCGAAGCAAAAACAGGAACGGAATGACAGTCAGCATATACACCTGACAACGCGTGAACGTGAGATCCTGAAATTAGTGGTCGACGGTAATAGCAGTAAAAAGATCGCCGATACCTTATACATCAGTACCCGCACGGTGGAAACGCACCGGAACAATATCATGCAAAAGCTGAATGTCAAGAATTCGGCCGAATTGGTACGTTTTGCGATCGAGAACAAATATGTCTAGCTGAACCTTTCTTTCTTTCCGGTTCTACGTATTTCTGCTCAGGGAAATACTTATTTTTCAAAAAATAGGCCTTTGTGCCTGAACAATTCCTCCTTTTCTTCGTAGTTATTTAAGTCGGGCCTGCAAAAGATGAAAAACAAAGTACGTTATGAAACTCCCCGTATTTTTCATCGGATGGCTCTTCTTTCTTTTATGTATTCCCGCACCTGAACTTTACGCCCAGGAAACGCAGAAAAATCGGGCAGTTCCCCGCAGTGCCGTCGAAGCGGTTGATTTCACGAATATAAATGCACCCAGGATCCTGGTTGTGCTGTATGATGTTATCGGGCGGGAAGTCTATTCCAAAGTCATTTTAAACCACGAGCAAGGCATCCCCGTTGCCATAGATCCGGTTGAAAAGCTCAAGCCGGGTGTTTACCTCGTGATGGGATCCAATTCGAATAAAATAAATTTCCGTCAAAAGCTGGTGATCAAAGCCAACACCTTTTCTTAGCCTTTCGGGCATTTCATTTTTGTCCACAGGAATCGCCGATTGGTCACTACCTGGACCGGATTGGTCATCATTTTCTTTCCTTTTTGTTTTTGGCCTCGTTAAAGTCTTCAGACAATTAACCCTAATGAAAACAACAATGAAGGCTCCAAAAATCAATCGTCGTATTATCGGTCAAAGGTTTGTTGTAAACCTTGTGTTCACGATCCTGATCCCTGCTGCCAATTACGTTTATGCCTGTACGGATAGCTGGGTCACTGTAGCCAACGGCGACTGGGATACCGATATCATATGGTCGGTTAACGGTGGTGCACCCGTAGCGGGGCCCCCGGCAGGCGATGGCTGTATAGAGGTTAATCATACGGTTACTTCCACGGCAACCTTCGATCTTGAAGCAGATGGGAACCTGACCGTTAATGCAGGTGGAACGTTGTCGATATCCGGCGATCTTAATAACAGCGGTACCATTGACAACTTCGGGATGTGCGTGATCGGCAATATCCTTTACAATCTATCCAGCAGCTCCCTGACCAACCATAGCATCGGTGCCATGTCGGTAAGCCGCGACCTCCGTTTGGATGATTGTGCGGCGGTATTGACCAACGACGGCAATATAAAGATCGGCAACGACCTGGTTAACGGAGGAACCGTACAGGGAACCGGCGGTAGATATTTTGCAGGCGGTGAAGCCTTTAATAATGCTTGTTGCGCAGCTTTCGACGGGGTTATTTGTGTACAAGACCAGGATGCCAGTATCGATCCTTCGTGTGGAACGATCGGAGCAGGGGTTACCGAATCATCCGATTGCTCCGGCTTTGTGTTGCCGGTGGAATTGGTTGCTTTTACGGCTACCCAGGAGGGGCACGATATCCAACTCAACTGGCAAACGGCTTCCGAAACAGACAACGATTATTTTACCCTGGAAAAAGCAACAGACGGCCAGCATTTTTATCCGCTCACGGAAATTAACGGCGCCGGAACAAGTCTGAGCACGATCGATTATAATTACATTGACGAAGTCCCGGAGGCCATTAACTATTACCGTTTAAAACAAACGGATCTGGATGGAAATACCTCGTATTCCGAAACCATTTCCCTGGTATTGGACCTGCCGGTTGAACAATTCTCTGTCTATCCGAATCCTTCTACGACCAATGATGTTATCCATCTGACAGCGAATAGCCCGGCTACCAAAGGCCAGGAGATCAATATCAGCATCTACGATCTTGCCGGCCGGCAATTGCATATGCAGACGGAAGCGCAGGACTCGGAGCATTTTTCTGCGGCCTTAGCCTTGAATAACAATATCCCGGCGGGAATGTATTTGATCGTCGGTACAAGTTCATCCCAGGTGCTGTTCAAGCAGAAGCTTTTATTGAACCGGCAGAGATCCGCGCTTAGCCTGGGTTTTGCTCCCGCCAATTAGCATTTAAGGCATCATCCGGCCAGTAAACCGGGTAGGCTTCCTGCCTTTTGGCCAACAGTCCTTTAATCAATTCAAATAGCCCGTTAATCATTTCAACGCCACCGTTAAATAATTGGTGATAACTTTCCCCCTTGGGCAGCCGTTATAGGTATCAAAGCAACGAAACTATGATGGCGACAATTTTGAGAAGAATGCTATTCTGGCTGGGAAAAAAGATCCTCGGTTTTCTTTTGTTTTCCTTTGTTATGCACGGTATTAGCGGACAAATGCCCGTGGTGGATGAATTGCAATCCGATGAGGTTGCGGTATCCGTGCAAGCGAAAGGATCAGATATTCCGGAATTCAATGCCAGCCCTGTAACGATAATCGGTGTAACCCAAATTACCGGACAAGGACAGGAGCATCCCGCAAACCTGGCTGACAACAACATCTTAGCCCTGACGGATGTTGGTCCGGGAAGCGCTGATATTCATCAACCTGACAAGCGATCAACAACTCATAGCAGTATATCCGGAACAGTGAGTTGGGAAGCAAATATCTTATATGCTGCTATGAGTTACC
>JANQFB010000053.1 GCA_028278085.1 Chitinophagales bacterium | reverse complement strand
CGCTTGTAAGCCAACGCCATTTTGCGTGTTGCCGTCACCAAAATCCCAGCGATAGGTAATGGAACCGGTACCGCCGACAATTTTGGCAGTAAAGGTGATCGGAATGCTGATCGCCAGGGTGGTATCGGTGGTAACTTCCAAAATACCGGGGAAGTTATCACATAATTCCCCTTCCGCATCCGTTTTGATCACATGGTGATCGGAGGAAGTTCCGCCCTGGTTGATATGATAACCGGTGATCATAAACCCACCTTCGGAGGTTACTTTGATGTCGTAGGATTCAAGGTCGTCGCCATTAAGGGTATCGGTGAAGTATTTGGTCCATAAAACACTGCCGTTCTCATCCACTTTCATCAAAAAGGTGTGGCGCTGGCCGGTATTATCTTCATAAGTTCCCTGGATCACATTGTTACCGTCGTTCGACATGACGATAGAAGCATAAACCAGGTCGGTTACGTTGACATCGACGGAAATTCTCTTGGTCCAAACGGTATCCCGGGTTTCATCGATCTTGACCAGCAGCAGCTTGTCGTCGTTTTTACCTGACATCATATAGCCGCCCTTGGCATGCGCCGCACTGAACAATTCCGCATCGGTACCGTCTGTAAGATAATAAAGCTCGTGGCCGATATTCGTTCCGACAACGCCATCGCCTTCTACCCACATCGGGCCGAGCTGGGCATTATCCGAATCAATATTCCGGCCCGGCATCAGGAAATTGCCGCTGCGCATCAATACGATGTTCCTGACCTGTGTATTCTCAAACACCTGGCCTTTCACATTCCGGTAGCCTTTATGGAAAACATAAGCGCCGCTTTGGTCATACTTTCTGCCATAGCCCGATCCTGAGTAATAACCTACGGTATAATACATGGAATCCGGGAGCTGGATGATATCGAAATATGGCGCTCCGGCAAAGGGATTAAAAAAGAAATGCGGATGGTCCCAATCCATGCTGAAATTCTGATCCAGCTTCATGGCATACCAGGTATAATTGGCGCCGGCATCCAGATTACTTTGATACCCACTGATGATAAATCCATTATCGATCGTCCGTTTGATCCGGTATCCGCCTTCGCCGAATCCGTCTTGAATAATATTGAAAGCATGGGTGGTTTGGTAGTTACCCGCAGAATCCAGTTCAACCACTGTTAAGGGGCGGTCGGCACCCTGCTTTTCCGAACCGGTGATTACAATACCTCTGTCAGCCGTTTCGGCGACTCCCCAGGAATAATCTTCGGTGTTGTTGTCAATTTTTTTCAAAAATGCACGCTGACCATAGACATTTATACATGCAAAAAGTAAGAAAATAGCAATGAACAGACCGACATTGCTTCTGTTGTAAACATGGTTCATGATATAAAATTTGAAGATTAATCGATTTTTTGGATCACTAACTTTAATCGGCCACAAAAGTAGAATATTTTTGAATCTTATACAATATTATGAGGCCAATTTCAACCGCTTATGCACTGAATCGTTTAAAAAATTGTCGAATACGGATGCCTGAGCAATCTTAGCACTTATTAAAAAAAAATTCCTTATTTGTCCGCCTTCCAAAATTCCTGCTATATCCCCTTCAAAACGAGGTATTTATGGGTTTTCGGATGGGGCGCTGTCTGTCAAATGCTAATTGGAGGAGGAAGAGAAGATAAAAATAGTATTTTTTGATTTATTCGGTCAACAACAATTAGTAAACGGCAGGTTTTAATATATAAACGGTCAATTTTTAAGGTTTAATTACAAGTTTTCCACATTAGCCGGAGGGACCCTTTTTTTCTGTGAAAAACACATAACTTTGCTGTAATGGCGGATTATCTAGCGGAACTAAACCCAGAGCAACGGAAGGCGGTTGAATACATTGAAGGCCCGCTAATGATCATAGCCGGCGCCGGATCGGGAAAAACCCGGGTGCTGACCTACAGGACCGCACACCTGATCGAACAAGGTATCGATCCCTTTAATATCCTGGCCCTTACCTTCACCAATAAAGCTGCCCAGGAAATGAGGGAACGGATCGAAGCCATCGTCGGTACGGAGGCCCGCAATATCT
>JANQFB010000574.1 GCA_028278085.1 Chitinophagales bacterium | reverse complement strand
AAGGCCCGGGCATGGGGTTGCCGTCGAAATCAGCCGATATCCTCAACCGGAGCGGGGTATTTTTTACCGCCGTTCCGGGGATCAGGATATTCTCCGAGGGATACATTTCGCTGGCTTTTTCCATCACCTTTTCGGTGACATTATCAAATACGCCGTCGTTGTTGAAATCTATCCAGGCACTGGTATTATGATCGGCCGGATTATCCACCGTTACGGAAAGGGTATAACTGACGCCTTCCTGCAGGTTGGTAGAAAAGTTACAGGCATAATCCTGGTAGCCGTCGTTACCATCACCGGAAGTATTGTTGATCGTATTAAACGTTACGTTGGTGATGCCAAAGCCACAACAGTAATTGTAGGTATGGGGCTGGCAACTGGGCGCCACCGGTCCGCCGGAGGTAGACACCGTGATATAGTCGGTTTTGGTGGCCGTATCGGATCCATGGCTATTGGTAGCCACCAGGGTAACGGTATAAAGGCCATCTATGGTATAGGTATGCGTGGGATGCTGGACATTATCCGTATTCCCATCCCCGAAATCCCATGACCAGCTCGTCGCCGGAACACCGGTGGAAATATCCAAAAAATTGACCAGGCCGGTACAGGTAAAGGTTACATCGGCTTCCAGGTCAGCGGTCGGGGGAACATTGCTGGGGGATATGGTAACGTTATAGTCTTCAAACTGACCCCAGGTTGCGTCGGTACAATGATCGGGTGTGGTTCCGGAAAAATCGGAGCCTACCCTCATTCTCAAAGCCGTACCGGTAACGGCCGTTAATGGAATATTAACCGTACCGGTATGCGTGCCGTTCATGTTATCCGAGGCAAAGACCTGTTCGCCGGCTCCGCCAAAGGAACCGTCGTTATTATAATCGATCCAAGCGCGGACATCCTGGTTAGGCCCTGATCCGACATCCACACTGATGCTATAGGATTGCCCTTCCAGTACGGTGGTCGAATTACCGCAGGAATAGTCCTGGTAGCCATCCACGCCATCGTTGGTAGAGTTATTGATCGTGTTGAAGGTAAAGTTGTGGACACCGATACCACAGCAATAATTGGTGGTAGCCGGTGTGCAGGCCGGCAAGATCGGTCCGTTGTTGGTAATGGCTATATAATCGGTTTTGGTATGACTATCCTGGCCAAAAGAATTACTGGCGGTAAGGGTTACGGTATAGGTACCGGGTGTCGTATAGGTATGGGTAGGATGTTGAATGGTGGAGGTATTGCCATCGCCGAATTCCCACGACCAGGTGGTGGGTACGGCAGTCGAGAGGTCTGTAAAATCAGTAGTTAAGGTGCCCCCGCAGGTCAGGGTATCGCTGGCTCTGAAGTTGGCGACCGGCGGTTGGGTATTCGGGAGCAGGTTAACACTGTAATCTTCCACTTCTCCGAAATTCATGCCCATGATGCAGGGATCCGTGGTCGGATTGCTAAAATTCATAATGATCCGCATGCGGGTGCTTCCCTGGGTAGCTCCACCTGGCACGTTGATAGTTCCGGTAATAGAACCGGCTCCATTATCGGAAAGGACCTTTTCGGCAGGATCGAAGACTTGGTTTTGGTCGAAATCGATCCAGATATCCAGGTTTTCCCCGAAACTACCGTCAAAATCGACTGTTATGGAATACTGCTGGCCAATGGTCAGATCCGTGGTAACTGCCGTATAATTACCATATCCGTTGGGGTCGGCACCGGAGGCGTTGTTGATGGTATTCAGCGATACGTTGGAGATCCACTCAAAACTGTTATTATGACCGTCGGAATCACAATACTGAGCTAACGCCGGGACAAGGGTCCAGGCCATTACGGCAAGTAGTAGAACTGTTTTTTTCATTTTTTTCGTTTTTTGACCATGCAGGATTTCCGGGGCATAACATAGACCTCCCATTATGAGCAATAAAAATAACCTCACGATCGGACATTTCCTCAGGAATTATGGTCGTAATTAGGTACAAAATTCGTTGATTATCGGGGTGTGCGGGGTGGTGATTTTGTTATATCAATTAGAATTTTTTACATAAACATCTGACAAACAATTAAATTATGGTCTCAAATCTGTTTTTTTATTGATCCGTTCTACACCCGGTTTTCGGGTCGATCACTCCCGGGATGCACCGGGCTATCTCCGCCGCTTTATTTTCCTTTTCCTTTTCTTTTTGCTCGAAGGCTTTCTGACCTTTGCCTTCTTCTTCTTACCCTTCCTCAAAACCGTACCGGTCTCGATGATATCGTATTCTATCATTAATTCGTGTGAACTGCCGCTAAATTGGCGTAAAGCGGAAGCTGTAAAATCATAGGAATAGCCGAAATGCCATTGGTGTTCCACGGAAAAACCCAGCATAGCTACTACAGCGGCCATACTTCTATAGGAAAGACCACACCAAAATTTATCTGAAAATATGGCTTTGGCATTGACATCCAACTGCATCGGGGCTGCTTTAACCGCTTTGAACAAGAGGGATGGCTCCAGGTAAAAATCATTGTTGACTTTGATGTTGTAGCCACCGAGGAACATAAAATGCCGGGACAGCCTGGCGATCTCGCTCTGGTTAACGTCACTTAGTTTTATCCGGGTCTGGAATAAATGAGTGATCGATAAACCGGCATAATAATCTTTCCCGGTATAAAACGCGCCGAAATTGGCATCGGGTAAGATCTTACTTTCCACACCCCGCCGGATCACGTTATCCCCTTCCTGGTGCAAAACCAGGTCATTGCCGTTGAAACTGAACTGGAAAACACTGGCCGACAGGCCCAATGCCAGGCGGTTGACTTTTTCATCCAAATGGATCCGGTAGGCAAAAGCCCCCTGGATACCGGTACGCCGGATGGGGCCGGTAACATCATTATAGATCAGTCCTCCCACACCATAGGGTTTGTCTTTGATCTGACCGTGGCCGCTCAGGGTTTGGGTGGTCGGAGATCCGTAAATACCGGTCCACTGTTTCCGGTAATTCAAACGAGTTACAATGTAATTCTTGCTGCCGGCAATAGCCGGGTTGATCACAAAATCATTTAACAAATATTGGCTGAAAACAGGGAATTGCTGTGCTTTGGCAGATCCTGCCATCACTATCATCAGTCCTATGATCGCCAATATTCTCATCGCCCTATCGGATAATTGTCACCGCCCCGGTAAATGGCCGCCGGCTGTTTTTCAGGTCAACAACAAAATAATAGGTGGCATCCGGCATTTTCTTTCCTTTTCGCCGGCCGTCCCAGGAATTGTCATAGCTGTCTGCTTCATAAACCATGTTTCCCCAGCGGTTGAAGATCTGTACATGATTGTTGGGGAACATCTCGATATTTTCAATATACCAGACATCGTTAACACCATCCCCGTTCGGAGAAAAGGCTTCGGGAATGATCACCTCATGCCTGAAATCCAGGCATAGCTCATTCGACCATGACTCTTCGCCGCTAATGTTTTCGATGGCCCTGACCCGGTAGCAATGCCGGAATCCATCCTTTCCGTTAACAAATTCAGTAGCGGTAGCCGTCATGGCATCTGCATACAAACTATAGTCGGCTTCATGATCCAGTTTCCGGAAGACCTCATAGGTTTGAACGCCCTGCTTCCAGTTCTTATAGTCATTCCAATCCAGGAATACTTCTTTCGTGAATTCCTCGTTGGTGCCTTCCAGTAAAATGGAATTGTGCTGGTTGGAGATCACCGTATCATCGCACTGGTTGAGCATTTCAACACGATATTCCAGGCTTTTTTCACTGGTGGGTTGCTTTTCATCCATCCAGTAGGTGGTGTCGGTATTCCCCAGGTAAGTCCACAAGGTATCCCGGTCCAGTTCTTTGCGATACAAATGGAAAAATCCTTTAAAGAATTGCCCGTTATAGAGGTCCCAATAGATCATCACATTTTTATCATTGTCATAATCGTCGGTTACCAGGCGCATTTCAATAAAGGGCAGGTCGAAATTTATTTCCAGGTCAACGGTATCGCCGACACAACCCGAGGAAGAGGTCTCGATCACGGCAATATTGGCTTCTTCCTGCTGGGCCCAGTCGATGACAACACTATCCGTGCCATCGCCTTGCGTAATGGTCCCTCCGTTAAGGATCCATTCGAAGGTGGGGCCGTCAAAGCCGGTAACACTATAAGATTGATCGGAAAAATCAGGCGCGCAAACAAAAATGGCGCCTTGTATCGAACTGGTAGCCGGCTTGGGCGCTACAACCACATTGACGGAAACCGTATCTCCGAAACATCCGTTGACGTTCTCTTCCACCACATATAACAAGTGGGTACCGTCTTTGGTCCAGGTGATCCGGACACTATCATTGTTTTTCTGCGAGGTGAATTTTCCCCCGGTAACATCCCAATGGTAATCCGAGCCGGCATCGCCGTTAACGTAATATAATACATCTTCATCTTCCTCACATACGGAAAGGTCTCCGTTGATCGGTGAAGTAACCGGCGATGGATGAATGGTAATATACAAGGTATCGGAAACACCCGAACAGATGGTATCGGCAATCACATGCTCTTCCACCCACAACATACCGGTGGTGGTTGCCGAGACAGAATCCCAGGTAATGAGCACATTCGGGCTACCTTGCCCGGCAATGACCGTTCCGTTATTCACGAACCAGGTATAGGAAGATCCGTTGGTATAAAAGGTGGTATATTCCACGCTATCCCGGTTCTTAACACATAACTCCTCCGGGCCTTCCGGGATCTGAGGTTCCAGCAATGGATTGATATTGACGTCCATCCAGACCGTATCGCCTACACATCCCATATTGGTGGTTTCTACCATTTTCACCAGGCCAATCCCTGTTCCTCCCCAATCCACGGTTATCGTATCCGTTCCCTGACCGGAAGCCAATACGCCCCCTTCTATCACCCAATCATAAACGGAACCCGGTGTGTTTTCATTCAACCAGTATTTGACGCCGGTGATCCCCGGGCAAACGTAGCGGCTGCCCAGGATATTTTTAAGATCCGGGACGGGGAACAAGATGACTTCGACGGTATCGTATACCGGGCATAAGCTGTTATTGGTAACCGTCAGCACATAATTCAGGGTATCCGCCTGTGTCGGGCTGCCGGCTAAGAGCTGCGGGTTGGATAAGGTCGAATCGTTCAGATAATCCGACGGCACCCACCGGTAGGTAAACGCCGGATCTCCCGGGCCACCCAGGAATACCGCGTTCTGAGAGCAAAAAGCCGTATCAGGCCCTGCAAATGCTATGGGAGTTTCGGTTACCGTAACGGTAATCGAGGAAACATCGCCCTGGCAACCGGAAGCGCTTACCGGGGATATAGAGATCGTACCGGTTTGGGTGGTATCATGCCATTCGACATCGACAAAGGTGGGTTGGGTATTAACGATCTGTCCTCCGGTGATCGACCAGTTCAAATTCGCCCCGGACGCATTTCCGACGGTATAGGTTACCGTTGCCCGCGAACAAACGGAATCAGGGCCCATAATAAAATCTTCGGGTTTCGGATTGATGGTCACCTCGACTGAATCGCTGGCCGAGCAAATACCACCGTTGGTTACCGTTAACACATAAAATATGGTGGTATCGACGGCAATATGGGAAGGGGTCACCTCCGGGTTGGCGATAGTCGGACTGCTCAGATAGATCGACGGCGACCAGTTGTAGACATATCCCCCAACCGGATTATCACCGATAAACACCGACTCATAGGCACATATGGCGGTATCGCCCTGTACATTGGCGGAGGGACCGGCGATCACATTCACATATTTGAAAACCGAATCTACCAGGCAATTTTGCCCGCTCTTGGGCGCCAGGATAATAGTTCCCAACGTTGTGGTGTCCGGCCAATTGACGATAACGGAATTGGATGGTGAGCTTTGGACGGTTCCGCCGATCACGATCCAATCCATGAAAGTAACGCTGTTATTGGCGGTGTAGGTAATGTTTTGATTGGAGCAAACCGTTTCAGGACCGGTAATGGTATCGGGAGCAATATAAGGTAATACATTGATGGAGTATAGTTCCGGCTCAGTTTTGGGGGGGCAGCCGTTATCTTTGGCATTGACCACGAATTGATAAAAACCCGCCTGTCCGCAGGTAGTATTCCAGCAAAACTGTGAGGTTACGATACTATCACCTGCTGCATCCGGCAAAGTAGCCGGCGGATTGGTCTGGCCGGGGTCGAAAATCGGTGCGTCGGATTCCAGGAAGATGCTATCACCATTGGCATCCGTAAAAGTTACCGGGAAACAAAGGGTATCGCCTTCGAATATGCTGAAATTGGTTTGTCCGCTGCCGCCTTGCGCCGATAAGTTCGGGGGTGGATTGAACGGACACTGGATCACCAGCAACTGAATATCCCTGCGGGTAGAAGAGATCAAAAAGCCGTTCCGGTATTCCCGGATCTCTATGGTTACTACATAAAAACCCTGTAGCGGGGCATAAAACTGTGTTACCCCGGTGGCCGGATCGATAAAAGCCTGGCCTCCCGAGCCGAATGGCTGGCTAAGGCTGAAACCGGTAGCATAGGATGTGGTGGAAACGGGCCAATCGAGCGTGGCAGTGGCGCCCGGGCTGGGATCGAAGGTAGAAGCCATCCCATTCAAAGGAACGGCAAAACCGAAAACGAGGCTATCGCCGTCGGGATCCTGGGCGATATTCAATAAGGTAGTGGTATCGCCGGCACAGAGGTAGGGCACGGAGAGGGTGTCGAGGGCGGGCGTGGAATTGGGCGGGCTATTACTTTGAGGAACGATGAAGGCATGAAAGATCATGGCGGCATCGCCGGGATTGTCCAGGTTATCGATATCACCGTTGCGGCAACATCTTTGATAGGCAATATGGTAGCCATCGGAGCTGAAAGGTACCTGGATGGTATCCACAAAAATGCCTTCTTTGATACAAATACCCGTTCCGATCGTACAGTTACTGGTCAACTGGGCTTCCACCACACTGGAATCGGTAACAAAAAGCGTTTTGGCCCGGATCAGGGTTTTATCACTATTGGGGAAAGCAGCATCTTCCGCATAGATACCGATCTCGACCGACTCCTGGACATTGGGCACATTGGAGGTGGTGCCGCAATTATTATAAACTTTCAGGGTCAGTTCATAAACATATTTGCCACCGCTGAAACCCTGGTATTCATAAGACAGGCTTCCCCCCATCAGATGCGTCGCCCATACCGGTGAAATGCCTGTTAGCAGTGCTAATACGGTAAGAAAGGCAAATAAAGCCTTTTTTTCACATAATATATTCACAGCAGTTGAATCAAATTTAAACACCCATTCCTCCTCAAAATATTAATCCCGGTTCTCCTCTTTGCGTTACCTTATGATAGACCGGCTCAAAAGCTCATTTAAGGGGTGATAATCCGAAACTGTAACTTAGGTGTTGATAATAATGTGTGGCGTTAACTTCAAAGTTAAGCATTTTCGCTCATATTTACGTTACTTATAAACGAAGTTTAACCAACATAAATTATGCCAAACAAGATAGCTATTTCCTTGTCAATAATCTATGGCAAATTAGTATCGGTCGTATTTCATTTAGTAAAGTGTCTTTTTCTTTTGATATTCGTTTGACGCCAAATATTTAACTACCTCCAATTGCCAAGTATTTATTAATTTTACCCGATTCATCCTTAACGGAAAGCCCCAAAATCAAAACTAATCCATTAAGCCTTACAAAAAAATAACATTTTTAAGAGTTTTCCGTTAATTTTTGAGCTTTTCCGAGCCATAGATCCATGTCAGCAAAAACCGCGAATCAACCAAGGAGTAAGAGAAAGGGGCAATCTTCTGATAATGTGGTCAAGCAGTTTTTTTCGCTCATAAAAGATGAACGGACACCAAAGATAGCCGGGCTATTTTTTTTGCTGTTATCCCTTTATTTTTTGGTGGCTTTTACCTCCTACCTGTCAACCTGGAAATCCGACCAGGATAAGATCTTTCAACTGACACTTTGGCAATTGCTGGATGCCGACATTCAGGTCGATAATAAACTGGGCCGGCTGGGTGCATATACGGCGCACCAGTTTTTTTATAATTGGTTCGGTTTAACCTCCTATATCATTATCTGGCTGCTGTTCGTATCCGGTGCCAATATGGTGCTTAAGAAGAAATTGTTCGCGCTCCGCAAACACTTCAAATATGCCTTATTACTGCTGGTCTGGCTGTCGACAAGCCTGGCCTTCCTGTTTAATTTTTCCGGATTTCCCTGGGGTGGCGCTTTTGGCAAGGCGATCAATCTTTGGTTGACGGGCTTTATCGGCAAATGGGGTACCGGCTTCCTGTTGCTTTTTTCCATGCTGATCTTCGCCGTCTGGCTGTTCAATATCGACTTCGGGTGGAAACCTGGGTTCGGGCGGAAAAAAGAGAGTGAGAGTGAGGGGGAGGAGGAGAGTGAAGAAGAGAGTGTGAGTGAGGGAGAGAGTGAGGGTGAGGAAGAGGGGACGGTGGAATTCAACTTGCCGGAAGAGGATATAACGGAGCCGGAGGAAAAACCGGGGCTTGACCTGGAGATCGGGAATGCCGAAAGTCCGGAGGAGCAGGGAGAGGATCCCGAAATTCCGGTGATAGCTGAAGCTTCAGACGATCCCGATTCAGATCTCCGGCTCGATATCGAAGACACGGCAGAAGAGGTTGCTGTCAACAAAAACCTTCAAACCAACTATGATCCGACGCTCGACCTGCCGAATTACAAATATCCACCCCTGGACCTGCTGGAGCAATACAGCACGGAAAAAGTGAAGATTGATACAGAAGAACTGGAAAAAAATAAGGATCAGATCATAGAAACGCTGAATAACTACAATATTGAAATTTCCAAGATCAAAGCGACTGTCGGCCCTACGGTTACCTTGTACGAGATCATTCCTGCAGCCGGCATCCGGATATCCAAGATCAAAAACCTGGAAGATGATATCGCCCTTAGCCTGGCAGCATTAGGGATCCGGATCATTGCCCCCATCCCGGGAAAGGGAACCATAGGGATCGAGGTGCCCAATGTCAAGAAAGAGATCGTTGCGATGCGGGCGGTTCTGGGCTCGGAGAAATTTCAAAATGCCCAAATGGACCTTCCCGTTGCCTTGGGTAAGAATATTTCCAATGAGATCTATACCACCGATCTTGCCAAAATGCCTCACCTGCTGATGGCCGGGGCTACCGGGCAGGGTAAATCTGTCGGGGTGAACGCTATTCTAGCTTCTTTACTGTACAAAAAGCATCCGTCACAGTTGAAATTCGTGCTGATCGACCCCAAAAAAGTGGAACTATCCCTGTTCAACCATATTGAAAAGCACTTCCTGGCCAAGCTACCGGATGAAGAAGAGCCGATCATCACCGACACCAAAAAAGTGGTCAAAACCCTGA
Source organism: Chitinophagales bacterium (assembly GCA_028278085.1). Lineage (GTDB taxonomy): Bacteria > Bacteroidota > Bacteroidia > Chitinophagales > JANQFB01 > JANQFB01. Next base: position 15,631 of record JANQFB010000574.1, on the reverse strand, counting down.
ACTCCCTTTGTATTGAAATGGACGAGCGCTACGATCTGCTCAAAGCCGCCCATTGCAAGAACATCAAAGAGTATAACCAAAAGTTTATCAAAAGGGGGCTGAACCCTGAAAAAGGCCATCGTTTCCTGCCCTATATTGTTTTGGTGGTGGATGAGTTTGCCGACCTGATGATGACCGCCGGCAAAGAAGTGGAAACGCCTATCGCAAGATTGGCCCAGTTGGCGAGAGCGATCGGCATTCACCTGGTGATTGCTACTCAACGGCCTTCTGTCAATATCATTACCGGAACGATCAAAGCCAATTTCCCGGCCCGCATCGCCTTTAAGGTCACTTCCAAAGTGGATTCAAGGACCATCCTGGATACCGGCGGCGCCGAACAACTTATCGGCCGCGGGGATATGCTGCTGTCGATAGGCAGTGAAATTATCCGGCTGCAATGTGCCTTTATCGACACACCGGAGGTGGAAGAGATCGCTCACTTCATCGGACAGCAAAAAGGCTATTCCGATGCCTTTTTATTACCCGAATATATCGACGAATCGGAAGCCGGGGCCGGAGAATTCAACATGAACGAAAAAGATGAAATGTTCGAAGAGGCCGCACGGATCGTAGTGCAGCATCAACAAGGCTCGACCTCCTTATTGCAAAGAAGGTTAAAGCTGGGATATAACCGCGCCGGAAGGCTGATCGATCAACTGGAGGCGGCCGGCATTGTCGGACAACATGAAGGGAGCAAAGCCAGGGAAGTACTGATCAGGGATGAATTTGAACTGGAACAGTTTTTGCAAGAACTACAATGATTGCATGGAATAAGTTAATTTTGTGATAAATTTTTTGGTTATGAGATCAGTACTAATAATTCCCATTTTGTTTTTGGTTACCGGGATCCCATCATGGGCGCAACAGCATGAAGAGCTCGGACAATCTGACCCCAGGGCCAAAGCCATATTGGATAAGGTGAGTGAGAAATACACCGCCTATCAAACGATCAAAACTGATTTTGTATTGAAAATCGAAAGTCCGGCCGATGATATCAGCGAAGAGCAAACCGGTACGGTTTTTTTACAAGGAGATAAATATAAGCTGAATCTTGCCGACCAGGAGATCATTTGCGATAATATTACCATTTGGACCTATTTGAAAGATGTGAACGAGGTTCAGATCAACACCTACGAGCCGGACGAAGGCACCATTACCCCGACACAATTATTCAATATCTGGGAAGACGGGTTTCTCTATGCCCTGACCGGAGAAAGTATGGTTAACGGAAAAAACGCCCACCAGGTCGACCTTACACCTTTTGATAAGGAAAAATCTTATTTTAAGATCCGGATGATGATCAACAAGCAGGATCACTCCATTCTCCAAACCATGATATTCGATAAGAACGGCAACCGCTATACCTATATCATGAAAACCTTCACGCCGAATGTTCAGTTGGAAGAGAACTTCTTCCAATTCAACCCCGACGCTTATAAAGATATAGAGGTGGTGGATCTCCGGTAGGGAATGATGAATATTGAACAATGAATGATAAATGATGAAGTTTGAAGAATCCACTTCATCATTCCTTGTTCATCATTCTTCATTTATTAAATATATCCGAGAGCTTTCAATTTCTGCGAATCTTTCTATCCTCCTTTTCTTAACTTTGCCCTGCTGAAAAATTTTCAACTGTTAATCCTTAGAAGCCGATAGCTGTGTCAGCGGTTCATTCACCGTTCAGAGCCTGCCGGGCAGTTTTATCCGCTTCCCTTAAAAATCACCCTTATGGTTTATGATCTAATCGTCATCGGCAGTGGTCCCGGTGGCTATGTTGCGGCCATCAGAGCTTCTCAATTAGGCCTTAAAACCGCCGTTGTCGAACGGGCGGAATTAGGCGGTATTTGTTTAAACTGGGGTTGTATCCCTACCAAAGCCCTGCTTAAAAGCGCACAGGTATTCGAATATACCAAGCATGCCGCCGATTATGGTATCGTGCTGAAAGATCCGAAGGCTGATTTTAAGGGTATGGTTAAAAGAAGCCGGGAAGTCGCCGACGGTATGAGCAAGGGGGTAACATTCCTGATGAAAAAGAACAAGATCGACGTACTTGCAGGCACGGGAAAAGTAAAACCGGGCAAAAAGGTCGAAGTAACCGACGATAAGGGAAAGAAAACCGAATATAGCGCCAAACATATCATTATTGCAACCGGTGGCCGATCGAGAGAGTTGCCCAACCTAAAACAGGACGGTAAAAAGATCATCGGATACCGGGAAGCGATGATCCTGGATAAGCAACCGAAGTCGATGGTGGTCGTCGGAGCGGGAGCCATCGGCGTGGAATTCGCCTATTTCTATAATGCCATCGGAACTGAGGTTACCATCGTGGAATTCATGCCCAGGCTGGTACCGGTAGAAGATGAAGAAGTATCCAAGGATCTTTCCAGGAGCTTTAAAAAGCAAGGGATCAAGATCATGACCGACGCCTCTGTCGAAAAGGTGGATACCTCAGGCAGCGGTTGTAAGGTAACGGTTAAAACGAAAAAAGGAGAAGAAAAGATCTCAGCCGATATCGTTTTGTCGGCGGTGGGCATTTCTTCCAATATTGAAGGCATAGGCCTGGAAGAGGCTGGCATTAAGCATGAAAAAGGCAAGATCATAGTCGGTGATCATTACCAAACAAATGTAGAAGGTTATTATGCCATCGGAGATATTGTCCACGGACCTGCCTTGGCCCACGTGGCTTCGGCCGAAGGGATCATTTGCGTGGAGAAGATCGCCGGCCAGGATCCCGAGCCGCTGGATTATAACAACCTGCCGGGCTGTACTTATTGCCAACCTGAGATCGCCTCCGTGGGTTATACCGAAGCTGCTGCCAAAGAGGCGGGTTATGAGGTGAAAGTTGGCAAATTCCCATTTTCCGCATCCGGGAAAGCGCGTGCCGCCGGCGCCAGCGAGGGTTTTATCAAAGTCGTATTCGATGCCAAATACGGGGAATGGCTCGGGGCTCATTTTATCGGTGCCAATGTAACTGAAATGATCGCCGAGGTTGTGGCGGCCAGGAAGCTGGAAACTACGGGTCATGAGATCATTAAATCGGTCCACCCTCATCCGACCATGTCGGAAGCCATCATGGAAGCGACAGCAGCAGCTTATGGAGAAGTGATCCACCTGTGATCCGGGGGATTGTTTCACCAGGCTTAACCTTTTGCTGATCTTCAAATTCATTTACCATATCGGAGTCATTTCGGCATTGCTGATGCTATACGCCTGCCCGGCCAGCGACCCGTCTATCAGTCATTCGCAGCAAAAGCAGGACCCGGGAACACCGGACCAGGTGCTGACAGATGGATTCGACTTCCCGGTAGGTGATCCCGATGGTAAGGGCTCCTATATTTCCCAATTAGACCAAAAAAAATACCAGGGCTGGAAGGTCTCCCTTGGGTTGGGGGATCAATTTCGGTTCGGATTACATACCGGTGAAGATTGGAATGGATCCGGAGGCGGCAATACCGATCTGGGTCAGCCCGTCTATGCCATCGGAAAAGGCCTTGTATTGGAGGCGGAAGATATGGGGGCGCCGATCGGCCAGGTCGCCCTGATCCGGCACCAGTACCTCCAAGGTGATTCGGTGCAGACGGTTTTTTCCGCCTACGCTCATTTAAAGGATCTTTTTGTGCAAAAAGGAGATACGGTTGATCGCCGGCAATCCATCGGCTCCATCGGAAATGGCGGCGGCGACTTTTTCCAGGCTCATTTGCACCTCGAGATCAGGAAAGGAAATATGAAAGCCTATCCCCTGTTATACTGGCCATCGCTCGACGGGAAAGACCTTCCATGGATCGTCGAACATTACCATCCGCCCGGGGCGTTCATATCTGCACATCGCCGCATCGATTAAACAGGCCGGATCATCGTGATCTTCGGAACCCATCTGTAGGCCGATCACCTTCTGAATACAACCGATCTGTCGGCTCCGGCCTATTATAAATTTCGGTCACATTTTGCTAATTTTAGCTTTTTGTCATGAGCGCTTTTTTTTCCCGTCTATGGATATGCATCGGCTTATCTGCCCTTGCCTTGACCGCTTTTGGTCAAAAAAGGTCCGATCCTATCGGGGTAAAAGTCCCCATGCCCGGACATCATCAATTGGTCTGTGATTGGGACAAAGATCCGGGTTGCCTGTTCAGCCTGAACCCGATCATCCTGTCTCAAAAAGACAATGAAATTCACCTGGCCTGGGATTTTATAGACACCGCTATTTTATGGCAGGAAAAGGGACCCGAGCTCATGCCGCTGCAGGATTATAAAGAAAGTATCCGCAAGGCGATCAGCCATGAAAAGCTAACGACCATCCTGAAAGATCAGCGGCCGGATCAACAAACCTCCAAGCAGCCGAGGCCGGCGGAACCTTCGAACCCGGAAATTGTAAAACACGGCATAGCCGGGGCAGTCCGGCCGATCAATTGCCTGGAATCACATCTGCTGGCCTACCAGACCTCCCGCTTCGACCTTTTCGAGCAACCTACGGAATTCCACGGGTTTATCCTGAAAGGACAAGTGGACGATATACCCCTTGTACGGGTGTATTTTGTGGCCAGCGATCAACCCTTTCCCCCAAAACCGGTATTGGTGATCCAGCATATCGAATTGTTGATAGAAGCCGGTTGGCAGCTATATGGTCATCTTCATAATCATTACGCCCCGGCGGAAGAGTTTTATGTTGGCGCCGCAGCGCCCAGTCAGGCGGACGTACATTATTACAAAGTCCTGGTCAACCGCTTCGACCTGCAATTTGCATTTGTAACGAATGGCTTTCAAACCGTTGAGATCAAAGCCGCGGAGCTGGGGATCTTCAATTCCCATTGAAGTCAACCGATTGACGATCACCAGGTGAGACCGGGAATGAAGGGAATAGCCATAATCCTTACTGTAATCGTTAAATATCCTTAATTTAGTACCGGCATTTCCACATGCCTTCCGGACAAAACTATGACGACACCAGGGGTACTATCCGTTATTATTCCGGCCTACAATGAAGCGGCTACCATCCGGCAACTGCTGGAAAAGGTTAAGGCGGTCCAACTGATCCGCAACCTTTCGAAAGAGATCATTATCGTTAACGACGGATCGGTGGATGACACCGCCACCATCGTGTCCGATTTTATGGCGGCTAATCCTGAACTGAGTATCCAATACCATGAGATGCCGGCCAATAGAGGCAAAGGAGCGGCGGTTACCTTAGGCATTTCCAATGCTACCGGGGAATACCTGGTGATCCAGGATGCGGACCTGGAATATAACCCCGAAGAATACAATATCCTCCTGGAACCTATAGTCGATGATCTGGCCGACGTGGTTTACGGGTCGAGATTCCTCGGCGGAGGCCCCCACCGGGTGCTTTATTTCTGGCATTCGGTCGGCAATAGTCTCCTCACTACTTTGTCGAACATGTTTACCGATCTGAACCTGACGGACATGGAAACCTGTTATAAGTTGTTTAAAACCGATATCATTCAAAATATCGATATCCGGCAAAAAGGTTTTGGCTTCGAACCGGAAATCACGGCCAAGATCAGCAAAATAAAAGGTATCCGGATCTACGAAGTGGGCATTTCCTATTTCGGCAGAACTTATGAAGAAGGGAAAAAGATAAATATTTGGGATGGATTCCGGGCAATTTATTATATTGTCAGGTATAACTGGTTTTAACAGTGGTCTTAGGGTGGCCTGTAAACGGGTACTGTTTATTTCGTTTTTTTCGCCCCCAAAGCTATCATAGCTTGCTCCTACAATTAGCTATGTTAATGGTTATTCACCGATTGGTTTGGGATACTATGGGTTTATAGCCGTATCGTAACAGGATGACATCACCCTCGATAAATATTCTTCCTGACGGGCAGGAAAAAAGGTTTGTTTGGACCGTTTTGGCGGCATACGTCCTATCCAGCCTCATCTGGGGCTTTGCATCCAATGCTACCTGGGACGATGATTGTGCAGGTAGGTATTATAATACGCTGAATGCTTTGCAGGATCCGAAGCAATTCCTGAGTTTGTGGAACCGGCCTCTGTTTGTGATCCTGTTTGCCTTGCCGGTACATATCAGCAAGTACAGCATTTTGATCGGGATGGTTAGCTACTCTACCATCGGGGCTTATGCTTTATACAAAGCCCTCAGCCTCCGGCAAACTCAAAATGCCTGGATGGTTATCCCCTTGTTTTTATTCCAGCCCTATTATTTCAGTGTCTCCCGGAATGCATTAACCGAACCCCTGGCCGCAGTGATCATTTGCCTGGGATTCCTGTTCTGGACACAAAAGAAATACCTGCCCTTTGCCCTGATCGGCAGTCTCCTGCCGCTGGCGCGCCTGGAACTTTCGGTATTATTGGGCATCTGGGCACTTTTGCTGATCATCCGGAAACAATGGAAATGGCTTCCGGTCTTAGGTATTCCGGTGATCATCTGGAATTTCGGTGGATTTTTCGAGTCGGGTGATACCCTTTGGCTGGCTGACCGGACGGTTTTGGGTGATAATGAAGAGAATCGATACGGCCATACGACTTTCGGTTCCTATTTTCAACGGTATATATGGGTTGTCGGACCCATCGTTTATTTTTTCTTCTTATTGGGCTTCGGACAACAGCTTCTAAAAAAGAGGATCAACCTGTTTGTTCACGGACAAATGGTGGTTGGCTTCATGCTTTATGTCATTTTTTCCTGGAAGTTGAACATGGGCAATGCCGCCGGATTCCTCAGAAACCTGCTGCCGCTTTCCCCGCTCGTAGCGATCATGGCGGTAGACGGTATTAATTTTTGGAACCAAACCCTATGGAATACCGGTCGATCAGATCCGGAAGCAGCCATCCAAACGAAAAAGCAAAGGGAAGCTGCTCCAACCCACCCTCAACGGGTGAACATCATTGGCTTGGGGCTATTTATGGGCTTGTTGGTGGCCATCACCTGGATCTTCCATTCCAATCATATGGTCATCCACCACATCATTACCGAGGATAAGAATTATACCCACCTGATCATTATTGGTTCCCTGGTTGTGCTTACCGGGGGTTTGTTGTTATGGTCTCGGTTTAAGATCCCGGGACGCAGGTGGTATTTGGTGACCGGGATGCTGATCCTCCTGATGCTGCCGGCCTATACCTTTATCGCAGAACCTCCGAAAGCTAATATGAATCCGGAACGATCGATCATGGATGATGTTTCCGATGCCTATGTGCGGAGCTCCATGTCCGACCATCCGACATACGTCAACCATATCTGGTTCTTTTGGGCCAATGATCTCAACCGGAATGAAGAAAAATTTCACTCCCTTAACCGGGAGGAATTGATCAAAGCTCCCGACTCCTCCATCGTGATCTGGGAAAACCATTACAGTAACCGGCTCAATGGCGATGTACCGGCCGAAGCGCTGATCAACGATCCGGGGTTTATCGAACTGTTCCGCCTGGTTTCATCCAATAAAAAATTTATGTCGATCGTCTTTCAAAAAATTCCTAAAAACAGCCCGAATCTTTTATCGACGTACAGCAAGCTCATCCAGCAGAACCCCCATATACATACCTTGTATTTATCGAGGGCCAACATTAAATACAACAGGTTCCAGGATTATGTCGGCGCCATAGCTGATTACGACCTGGCGCTGAAGCATTATTCCGAAAGTTTCGATAGCTATTACAACCGGGGGCTGTGTTATTTTAACCTGTCACAATATCCGCAAGCCATCAAGGATTTTACGGCGGCATCCAAGATCAGACCTGATCATATTCCATCCTATTTAAAAATCGGTACCTCCAGAAATCAAATGAGGGATTATGCCAATGCCATCCCCTATTTTACCAAAGTCATCGAAATGGATGGTCAACATGTAAAAGCCTATTTCAACCGGGCGACCGCATTTTCCAACCTGAACAATTCCCGTCAGGCCCTCAATGACTATCTCAAGGTGATCCGGTTGGATCCGAGTTATTCCCTCGCACATTATAACGCTGCCGTACTGTATTTACATGCCGATCGACTGGATCTGGCCTGTCCGGCCTTTGTAAAAGCCTATGAACTAGGCTACCAACCGGCCAAAACTCCTATGGATGAATTGTGCAACCAGGGTAATTGATCAATCGGCAATCTGATTGAAAAACCTGAGAAGTTAATACACCCTTGGGGGTTATTCCAGGTATTTTGTTGTCGAATGAATGCCGTGATCCCCCAAAATAGGGGTTGTTTTACATATACCTATATCTCCATTCAATAGTAATTACATTTTTATTTTACTATATTTATTGGGGCGGGAGATATGTCGACCAATAACATCCAACCTCAAAAGGGTGGAAGGATCGGAAAGATCACTTACCCTTTCCGGATCCTCGGCTATACCATCGGGGGTGTGATCCTTGTCGTGACCCATTGGCCGGTTAGCGCTTTCAGCCCGCTGGTTTGGGTGGTAGCCTGCTGCTTTCTTTTGATGCCACATCTCATTTATGGTATATACCGGTTTTCCCGGTCTAATAAACAAGTGGAATTCGGGGCCTTGCTGGTAGATACTTTTATTGCCGGTATGTTGGTGAACCTTATCGACCATGCCCCGTTTACCACGCTGTTCATCGTTATTGCTTTCCCGTCGAACAGCTTGGTCATTAAAGGATTCCGTCATTTTATCAGGAGTATACTCAGCCTGGTGGCCGGAGTTTTGCTGGCGGGATCGATCAACGGCTTTCATTTCGAACACTCCCCGCCGCTGGAAGTCAATATACTGACGGCCTTCTTCCTCGGCATCAATTATTATTATTTTGCCTGGTCGATCTATCACAATGCCAGCTTGCTGCGGCAATCGAGAAGAGAAGTCCGGCAACAGAAAGAAGACCTGGAACAGCAAAATATCGATCTGGAGCGTCAACAAAAGGAGATCAAACGGCAGAAAGACGATATCTTGCGGATCAACCGGGAGATCGCCGCCGAAAAAGAAAAAGCCGAAAAGCTGCTGCACAGCATTTTCCCGGCCTCGATCGCCGAAAGGTTAAAACAAGGGGAACGTACCATCGCCGACCGCTATGACCGTGTAGCGGTATTGTTTTGCGACATCGTCGGGTTCAGCGCCTATGCCAAGCAAGTGAGCCCCGAAACCCTGGTGCTGAAACTGAATGACATATTTACGGTGCTGGACCAGATCTGCCAAAAGTATGGGCTGGAAAAGATCAAAACCATCGGCGATGCTTACATGGCTGTTGCCGGCATCACCCAACGGGTCCCCAATCCGGCGCTTATCATAGCCGAAGCGGCTCTGGAAATGCAGGAAAAAGTCAGGCAGACCTCCATTACCGGCATGGATCAACCCCTCGATCTCCGGATAGGTATCCATGCCGGGCCCGTGGTGGCCGGTGTGATCGGCGACAGCAAGTTCAGCTACGACCTTTGGGGCGATACCGTCAACCTGGCCAGCCGGATGGAGTCGCACGGCGAAATGGGTAAGATACAATGCACGTTAGCTTGCTATCATCTGCTCAAAGATCAATACGAATTCGAACCCAGGGGCTTGATCGACGTCAAGGGCATCGGGGAAATGAACACTTACTTTTTATTGCGGAAAAAACCGGTCGGAGAGCTGGTGGTGAATTAGGTGTATTATTTTGATTGTTTTTGCGCTCTTGGATCTAAAACAAACTCCTTGAATACCTTTCGTTCTTCTTTGCTCAAGTCATAAATGGCACGCTTTTCCTGGTGTTTTAGGTAACGAATGCCAACATTAAGCATAAGCAAGGATATTTTTGCCTCCGGTATCTTTGATAAATTTTTTGCTAAAAGTTCTTCGATACCAGCCAATCTTTCTTGATCATAATTTTCTATTTTGATCAACAATTCGAAAATGGCCTGAGGAAAGGCTTTCCATAGTACTGATTCAATTTTTTTCTTTTTGAAGACAGCAATCAGGTACGGAAAGAATGAATTAATGTAAGATATGGAACCATATCTGAAAAGAGGGTACAAAATATCCTGGTTAACATGGTTTTGTAATAGCTCCTTTTCATTTACAAGTTTGAGGGAGGTGTTTAATTGGGCTTTGCTTGCATTGGAGTTGTTCATTGAAATGCAAGTGTGCAATACTTTGAAGTTTAAATTGATGTCAATCTTACTAATATTTAAACCAGCCTTAAATGCAGATAATGCTTCGCCAAAATTTTTTTGTTTTAAATAAGTAAAACCCATAAATAAATAAGCAATAATACCATCTGCTTTATTATCATTCGCTTCATCAAAAGTCACAGTAGCTTTTTGATAAACTTCTGTTGCTTTATTGTATTTCCCTGACATAAAATATGCCAATCCAAGATGACTATAAGCATTAAAGTTTGAGGAGTTGATTGTGATGGATTTTTGTAAAGCTTTTATTGCTTCTTTATTTTTACCTAAAAAGATATACGCTAATCCAAGGTTATTATAAGCTATTTCATTACTAGGATTGATTTGCGTGGCTTTTAGAAAAGATGTAGTAGCTTCCTGATATCTTTCCAATCGTCCATAAACATTTCCAAGTTCGGTCCAGGCCAAGTCGTTTTTTTGGTTGATCTTTTGTGCTTTTTGCAAGGCTGGGATTGCATCTTCATATTTTCCTAACTTACTAAAAACGCTTCCAATATTGTGGTAAGCTTGGTCATTTTCCGGATTAATTTGCACAGCTTTTTGATAAGATGAAATAGCTTCTTTGTAATCATATAAATTTTCATAAACAATTCCAAGTACGTTGTATAAGACATCGTCTTTCGGATTGATCTCTAGTGCTTTTGACAATTTTAATTTCGCATCTTCATATCTTCCAATTTTAGCATATATGATTCCTTTTGCAAAATAAATCAAGTAATTATTAGGATTGGCTTCAATAGCTTTTTGATAAGAAGCCAAAGCTTCCTCTACTTTACCGTCTTTAAAGTATCCGAAACCTTGATCGAGAAATATTGAATCAACATCTATCTTATCAAATTCTTCGATAAAGGCTTCTAAATCATTCTCTGTCCTAAATTTTTCTACATTTGGCAAATCCGAAAGTAATTCTAAATCTTTGGGGTTTAACGCTTTGCCTATTAACATAGATTCATGATGAAATTTTTCTCTGATCTTAATTGGCTGAAACTTTGCACCATATTTGAATTTCAAATATTTTCGCTTCAGTTCATCTGAACTGTAAACCACACTTAAAAAATCCACAAAAAGCTTGGCAATGCCATCAGGGCTTTCATTGATCTCAAAGCAAATGCGCATCAGCGGTTCCTTTAGCTCATAATATACCTCTTTACCCTCCTTGTGTTTATCGATATGGCCCTTATTATATAATTCGGACAATTGCTTACTAATGATATTTTGAGTCATAAAACAGGCCCTGGCAATATCTTTCCCTTTTTGGGGGGTATGTTTCAGGCTAAGATGTTTGACTATTTTTTGCTGCTGAATTGACAGTTCCTTGATAAATTGCTCATAGTAAGGTTTCAAATCGTTCATGGTTTTAACGAATATGACTGACAGGTCATGTTTGATATCCGCTTTCAAAAAAGAGTAAAAAATCACCAGCAAGCGGTGGTTACCTCCTGTAAGTTCATAGATCGCCCGGATCTTTCCGATGTTTTCAGGTGTATCCAGATCAACATCCAAGGAATCTTTTTTTTCTGCATTGGCAATTGCCTTGATGAAGGCTAAGGAACCTAGATAATCTAGTTTATTTAAGTGGAAAGTTTTAAAAAAATTGTAAAAGGGATAGCTGCTTTGTTGAACCTGAGCAAAGAGATTCTGCGTGGTGGCAATCAGGCTAATTTTATTGTGTTCATGCATAAAATCGCGTAGCTTAGCCTGCCCCTCCTTTCCCATGCCTTCAAACACGACATTCAGGTTCTCGATCAATATGACCAAAGTCCTATCTCCGAGATAATTTAATAGCAGATTCTTCATGGTAGCTTCCTGATACTGCCCATTCATATCGGCAATTTCAGATATACTTGCCGTTATAGCTTCACTATTCGGCTCATTGTATCGGACAATCGCCTCTAATACCCTGACCATGAAGTCCAGGAAATTTGCGATCCCTACTTCATCTTCTATCATATATGCTATCCGGATTTTTGTGGCAAGAACCTTATTTTTATTTAATCGATTGTACAATACAGTTATCATGTGGGTTTTACCGCTTCCTCTCGGTGCAATGATCAGACTCTGATAGGTATGTTTTTCTTTTGCTTTACTGGCCAATTCCTTTTCAATCTCATCTACGATCGATTTCCTGCCTATAAGCGTTTGCTCCAATAAAGATGGTTCTACGCTCTTTGCATTGAATGTCAATAAAGTATTTGCCATAATTGCTTGATTAATATGCTTTATTTATACTCCACCATTTTTTTATAATGGAATAGTTAAATTGGAATTGCCTATTACCACCAACACTCTTTCTAACAAGATATCCATCCGTACGAAGTCTGTCCATTTCTTCATTGAGTTGTAACCGCTCGTTTTCCGTAGTAATATTTAGATGCCCGGCAATGGCTGCTTCTGTTACAAAATCATTCTGATAAGATATGTAGTTCAGGATTTGATTGGTCAACATTTTGTTCGGATAGTAATCCCTGATCCTGTCATAAAAATGCTCGAGGTTATTTTGGTTATCTGGATCTTCCAGTATTGCCTGGAGTGTCTGATCCACTGTTTCTAGTGAAATTTGATGTTGGTTTCTGATTTTGTCGAAGAAACTATCGATAAAATATGGGATATTGTCGGCTTGTTTGCAGATAGAATCCTTTACTTCATAAGAAAGATCTAATCGACATCCAAGACTCAGGCATTCACTGAAATAGATCGCTTCTTCATCTTCAAAGGGCCTAACTCTTTGTTTATTCATATGGTTGATAGGATCACCAATATTGTGCCCATTTGCTTTAATTTTATCAAGGACCAGATCAATACCTACGGATCCACAAAAGACAAACCTAAGCCGATCTTTAAACTCATGTTGAACGAGATCCCGCAAGTAGCCTAGGATATTTACAGCATCCTCATCCTTTAGTTTACTAAGCATAATGGTGAATTCATCCAACATAATTACAATGCATTTGTCCTGGTGTTGTTTCATCAACAAGCTTAACAAATACCTGAGTTGATTTTCCCATTTCTTATTAGTTCTCTTGAATTTAATGCCTCCAACATCTGGCACATGATCTGTAAAAGTGTTATAAATCTCCTCTGCTTTCCCGATCATTCCTTCTTCGATCAGTTTTTTCTCCTTAATGTGCTCAAACAATCCATTAACAAAACCATCCAGCGATTCAACACCTTCAATTCCTTTATATATTGTTAAAAACCCGACTTTGTTTTCGGCGTTCATTTTCCTAAGAATGGAACTTTTCCCAAACCGCCTTTCAGCATAAAGGACAATTCCTTGCCTGGACAGTATATCCCAATATGTTCGAATGTATTCTTCCCGGCCAATGACCTGCTCCGGGGCCAATACGCCGCCAGTACTTGGTTCGAGTGGAATTAAATTTTTTTGATGCATGGTGAATGACTTTGATGGTGATTGAATTCAAATTTAAGCAAATTTTGTCGTACGACAAAACTATCGCACGACAAAATTGTCGCACGTATAATATTGTTGGTTGTCCTAGTAATAATACATTGCCCATTTCCCACGATAATACTACCTTTGACCTTGATTATCCCCTAACCAATCCAGGCGATATTCCGGTTGCGCTCCGATGAAAGGATATATCCAATTGCTACGCCCCAGGGAATGGGTAAAAAACGGTTTTATCCTCCTGCCGCTGTTTTTCGCGGAAGGGATCACGGATCCGGAAAAACTCCAACTGGTAGCCGCAGGAGTTGGCCTTTTCTCTATGATGGCAAGCGCCATTTATATATTGAACGATGTAAAAGACGCCACCCAGGATAACGGGCATCCGGTCAAACAAAAAAGGCCGGTTGCCGCCGGGATCGTACCAAAGTCAAATGCCCTGATTTTATGCACGGTGCTATTCCTGGTCGCTTCGGGCGGGAGCTTCTGGCTTTTCCCACCCTTCGGATGGATCATCCTGGCCTATGGATCGATGAATATTTGTTACAGCCTCGGCCTGAAAAATATTGCCATATTGGATATCACCATCATTGCTACCGGGTTTTTGCTCCGGATCTTTGCCGGCGGGACATTAGCCGATGTACCGCTTTCCAAGTGGCTGATATTAATGACCTTTTTGTTGGCGTTGTTGCTGGCACTGACCAAAAGAAGAGACGACCTGTTGATCTTACAGGAAACCGGGCAATCGATGCGCCATTCTTTGAAAGGTTATAACCTGGCTTTTGTCGACCACGCCATTATGGTGATGTCGGCCATAACGGTCGTATCTTATATTATGTACACCATTTCGGATGAAGTGGTCAGCCGGATCGGGAACGACCAGGTCTATTTTACCGCTATTTTTGTGGTGCTGGGTTTGCTGCGATACCTTCAACTCACCTTCGTGAAGAAGATCAGCGGTTCACCCACTCGTATCCTGTTCAAAGACCTGATGTTACAACTGATCCTAGTATTGTGGCTGATCTCCTTTGTAATATTGCTGTATGTCGTTTAAGCGGTCTATTTCCAATTGGGGCAATTACCCGGTGATCGATTGCCGGGTAACCGAACTGGCATTTGAAGACGAGATCACGGATTATATCCGCACGCAAAGCGATGTCATTGCCCGCGGCAACGGGCGGTGTTACGGAGATGCTTCCCTGAACCCGAATATTTTTTCAACACTAAAGCTCAATAAGATCCTCTCCTTCGATCCGGAAGAGGGTCTGATCCGTTGCCAGGCCGGCGTGCTGCTGGCCGATATCCTACGGGTGATCCTCCCGCGGAAATTTTTCCTGCCGGTTACCCCTGGCACGAAATTCGTAACGGTTGGCGGTGCCATCGCTTCCGATGTACATGGCAAAAACCACCACAAAGAAGGTTGTTTTTCGCAGCACCTGGCAGACCTGAAATTATTGCTGGAAGACGGCCGTATCCTGCATTGCAGCCGGACCGAGAATGCAACCGCCTTCTGGTCGACCTGCGGGGGAATGGGGCTAACGGGGATCATCCTGGAAGCCACTTTCCGGCTGAAACCGATCGAAACAGCCTATATCCGGCAGGAAAACCTGAAAGCCGGGAACCTGGAGGAAGTCATGGCATTATTCGAAGCTTCCGCCGGCTGGACCTATTCGGTGGCCTGGATCGATTGCAGCAGTACCGGCAAAAAACAAGGCCGGTCGATCCTGATGAGAGGTGAACACGCCAGGCTCGATGAATTAACCGGCCGGCAAAAAAAAGAACCCCTGTCGCTTTCCACCCGGTCCGCCCTGACGATCCCGGCCTGGTTTCCGGGGATCCTCCTGAACAGCAAGAGTATTAAAGCTTTTAACCAATTCTACTATCACAGATCAAGGCCATCCGCTGCGCTCACGGATTATGAAAGCTTTTTTTACCCCCTCGACCATCTGAGCGAATGGAACCGGATGTACGGCCGATCCGGGTTTACCCAATATCAACTGGTTTTGCCGCGGGATACCAGCAAACAAGGCATCGTCGAGATCCTGCAAAAAGTAAAAGCCTCCGGCAAAGGGTCCTTCCTGGCGGTGCTGAAACTC
>JANQFB010000533.1 GCA_028278085.1 Chitinophagales bacterium | reverse complement strand
ATCATCAGGGCAGGATTGGAAAAAGTCCGGAAAGCGCTTGCCGATCAAAATATTGATGCGGAGGTGGAAGCTGCCGCGGAATATTACCTGGATGAGCATTTCGAGGATCGTTTGGATAAGGAAGAAATGCTGACCTTCGGCGACAACCTGCTGTTGTTCGAGCTGTCCTTCCTGCAAAAGCCCGTTAACCTGGAGGCAGCGATCTTTAAGATGAATACGAATGGTATCAAGCCCATCCTGGCGCATCCCGAACGATATCCCTACTTCCATAGCAAAAGCCTGGATCAATACCATGACTTGAAAAACATGGGCCTCTACTACCAGTTGAACCTGCCTTCCCTTACCGGGGCTTATTCCGGTAGGGTGAAGGAAATTGCGCAGAAAATGATCGAACAGGATCTTATCGACCTGGTCGGTACCGACCTTCACAATGCCAGCCACCTGGGGGTGATCAACCGCAGCCGGGAGAGTAAACATTTGGCCATGCTGATAGAGAAGGGTAAATTAATCAATAACACCCTATAACACGCGGGGAGATGGCTTTTATACAAACCGAATTCCCGGGACTGATCATTTTCGAACCTGCGGTATGGGAAGATGAAAGAGGCTATTTCTTCGAAAGTTACAACCATCAATTGTTTGAAAAGGCAGGCTTATCCTACCAGTTTGTGCAGGATAATGAATCCAGATCCTCCTTTGGCGTCCTCAGGGGTTTGCATTATCAATTGGCACCCTATGCCCAGGCCAAATTAGTCCGGGTGCTGGAAGGAGAGGTGCTGGATGTGGTGGTCGACCTGCGCAAAGGCTCTCCGACTTATGGAAAGTCCTTTAGTATCACATTATCGGGAGAAAATAAGAAACAACTGATGATCCCCAGGGGGTTTGCGCACGGGTTTATCGTGAAGAGCCCGCAGGCGGTGTTCTTTTATAAATGTGATAACTATTATTCCAAAGAACATGAGACCGGCATCATCTATAACGACAAAAGCTTGAACATCGATTGGGAATTGAAGGAGGAAGAGCTGATCATATCCCCTAAAGATAAGGTGCTGCCGGGATTTGAAGAGGCCCCCAATAATTTTTCCATGAACGATGAAACCCCGGAATTAGCCCCACGAGAGCATTTTAATTGACAGCAAGCTAAAATCAGGATTAACATGGTAACAAAAATTGACCTTTCCGCCATCATCAAAATATCAATTGCCGCCGGTAAAGCGATCATGAACATTTATGAAAAGGATTTCGAAGTCGAACAGAAGGATGACCAATCACCCCTTACCGAGGCCGACAAAGCTTCCAATGATATCATTGTGAGCAGGTTGAAAGAACATTATCCCGACATCCCGATCATTTCGGAGGAAACCAGGCAAACCGAATATGAACAGCGAAAAGACTGGTCGTTTTGCTGGCTGGTCGATCCGCTGGATGGCACCAAGGAATTCATCAAAAGGAATGGCGAATTTACCGTGAATATTGCCTTGATCCGGGATCAAAAGCCGGTTTTAGGCGTTATCTATGTCCCGGCGAAAGATGAATTGTATTTTTGTTCCGGGGAGGTGAGATCGCACAAGCTCGAGCATGCTGATGCAACCATTTCCGATGGCATGGACCTGGAGGGGATCAAAGCTTTATCGACCGCCTTACCGCTGCCCAATGGTAATGACCGGAATTATACTGTCGTCGGCAGCCGCTCCCATATGTCACCGGAAACGGAGGAATTTATCGAACAATTGAAGGAACAGCACGGAGAAATTGATATCCTGTCCAGGGGAAGTTCGTTGAAGATCTGTATGGTGGCCGAAGGTAAGGCCGATGTATATCCCCGTTTCGCTCCCACCATGGAATGGGATACCGGCGCCGGACAAGCGATTGCGGAACAGTCCGGGAGTGTGGTGATCGACAACACTACCCAACAACCCCTGCGTTATAACAAAGAGAATTTGTTGAACAATTGGTTTATTGTTCAAAGGGGCTGAGTCACCCAGGTATTGTTTTCCCGGTTTAATTTCCCGCAAGTATGCTGAAATCCATCCTTAAGGGTTCATCTTTTATTTTTGCGATCAAAATCGTCTCCGCGATCAGCAATATGCTGGTAGGTATTGTGATCTCCCGGTCGTTCGGGGTCGAATCGCTGGGTACCTACAATCTTGTGTTTACCCTGGTTACCTTTTTGTCGATCCTCAGCAAAATGGGCCTGGATCTATATGTCGTGCGCAAAATCGCGGAGTATGAGGACGATGAGATCAAGACCCTGGGTTTTCTGAAGCAAGCATTCGTGATCCTGGGGATAAATTCCGGGGTCGTTTGTGTATTGGTTTTGTTGATGTCGGGACTGTTGAACGAGCATATCTTCCCCGATATCGATGCCTTTCATTATATTGTCGGACTAAGCCTCTTTGCCGGTTTATATGCGATCACTATCGTGTTTTCATTCATTTTCCGCGGATTCCATGAACTCTTCCGCTTTGCCGTAATCCGGAATGTGCTCCTGCAATTCGGACTGTTGTTGTTGTTAGCGGTATCTGTGTATATCCTGAAGATCGACATCGACCCGGTATATGCCTTGTTTGCCAGTATCACCATCGGGCTGTTGACCAGTATCGTCTTGTTGTATTTTTTCCTTCGAAAGAAATACGGACCCGGGTTTGTCGGTAAGTTTAGCCGGAGCCGCTATACGGCCAGTATAGTCAAATACTCCTACCCGATGATGATCGGCTCTTCGTCCATATTCATCATGGGTAAACTGAATACCCTTTTTGTCAGTTATTTTCACGGCATTTATGAAGTCGGGCTGTATGCCGCTATCATTCGCTTGTCGCTGCCGCTGAGTTTTTTGAATACCTCCATCAATGGTTACCTGGCGCCCAAGATCGCCAAAAACTATGTCAACGGAAACCTGGATGTGGTGAAGAGATTGTATTACAATACGATCAAGATCCTGTTGGCTGCCGGTATCCCGATCGGGCTCAGCATCTATTTGTTCCCGGAGTTTTTCCTGGGCCTTTTTGGGGAAGAACATAAGCAAACGGTGATCCCGCTATATATTTACACGGCCGCAATTTTTGTCGGGGGTTCCCTGTTCGGCCCGATTGCCTCTTTTTTGTCGCTAACCGATAATCAGCATATTTACCAACGGATCATTATCCTGGCTTTGATTGTTAACATTGTCTTAAATTTGATACTGGTACCGGAATATGGTATTACCGGGGCCGCTATTGCCGTGTTAGTGTCTACTTTCCTTTGGAAGTTTATCGGCTTTATCGTCTTAAAAAAATATAAAATTGTCTGACCAGAAAATAGATTTTTTCATCATCGGGGCGCCCAAATGTGGGACTACCTCTATCTATGAGTACCTGAACCAGGTACCGCAGGTCATTCAACCCTTGATCAAGGAGGTGCGGATCTTCAGTGAAGATGGTCTTTTCCACGATTTCGAAACCAACCTGCCCGGTTTTTACCCACCCAAGACCTTTATCGCTGATCCCGCGCAAGTGATCGGCCTGGCAGATGTGGCTTTGCTATACCTGCATCATTATTGCGCTCCACGGATCCATTCCTATAATCCTGATGCGAGGATCATTGTTTGCCTGCGCAATCCTGTGGACAGGGCCTATTCGAACTTCTGGTTCTTTCACAACAAGGTGAAGGAGAAAGAAAGCAGTTTTGAAAAAGTGATCGAAAGGGAAGAAAGGGAAATGGCTGCTTTAACTGGAGAAGAAAAAACCATAACCTTTCCATACCTGAAAGCCGGCCTGTATTATGAAGGCATCAAACATTACCAGGAGCTGTTCGGCCCGGCCCGGGTGAAGGTGATCCTGTTGGAAGAGTTTTTGGCCGATAAGGAAAATGCTTTCCGGGATTTGTTGAAATTTCTGGGCATGGATCCTATCGATCTCGACCTGGACTTTGTACAGCAAAAGCATAATGAATCCGGAAGGCCCAGGGTGAAGCTACTGACCCAATCCATTACGAATCCGTCTACAGCCAAAAAATTCTATAAGAAGATCCTTCCCCTGGAGTTAAGGATGAAGATCCGGCGGAAATTTACCAGGAAGTTATTGGACATGAATACTGCTTCGCAGGAAAATCCGCCGATGGCCGAAGCGACTTATGAAAAGCTCAGGGCCTGGTATGCGGATGATGTGGCACAGTTATCGGTACTGTTGGGTAAAGACCTGGAAAAGATATGGTTTGAGCGCAGCACACATGGCACAGTTCGCTAGGCCTTGGCCAGGCGAACTGTGCCATCGGTAGCCTGGCCAAACAAAACACGACAAATGAATCAATCAATGCTCTATAATTGGATTTTGATCGTTTTATCGGTGCTCTTCCTCCGGTTCACCTGCAAGCATCAGCAACCAGGGGAAGGACAGGGACCTGCTGCTTTTAAACAGGTCGACATCGGCTTCAACCTCGGCTACCTCGGAGAAACCAAAATGACCTATCCGGTCCTGGATTCCATGAAACGGCAGGGATTCGATTGGGTCAGGGTTTATGAGCCTTTTACCCGTGGCTTATACCGGGATACCGCCAAGATCCTCGACCTGATCGGCCAACTGGTCAAGCGGGATTGCAAGGTGCTACTGAGCCTGTCGAATTTTCCTTATGAAGCGGACGAGCACCGCTTGCCGGCATCCCGGGAAAAGGTAAAGCAGATCTATCGTTATTCCAATCGTTTTCCACCCCTGGATCTGGAAAAATACCTGGTCTATGTGAAGGCCTTTATGGATGCGCTGCAGCAAAGGGGATATTTGGAACATCTTTCGATCGAAATATTCAACGAACCCGACGCGGCCAATTATTTTTGGGGAAATGCGAAGGAATTCAGCAAGATCCGTGACCGCTTATACCGGTTATTGGAGCCTTATCCCGTGGAATTGCTATGCTGCGGATTTACCACCGGCCCATTTTTGGACGACAAACCCCGCAAACAGGCCTTTTTGGAGACTATTCATAGGGATACAATGCTGGGAACCGGGGCAGACCTTTCCTTTCATTATTATATGAACTCCTCTAAGGTTGCCATTCCTGTTGATCAACTGGAAGATAGTGTTTTTTATAGTGGACAGATTACGGAGTTTAACGTTTATTCAACGCTGCGGAATACCCAGGAAGAGCGGATCCAACAAACCCACAGCTACCGTATCATGGACGCTTTTGTCAGTGTCCTGGAATTTGCGTATCGATATGACCTGGAAAGGATCTATATTTTCAAGCTGATCGATAATCCCAAGAAGAAAGGGGTATTGGGCTTTTTTGATGTTCATGGCGCGCCTAAATATTCCTTTGAATTGTTAAGGGCCTTATGGTCTGTTATCCGGGAAGGGTATTATGTCAATCGAACGACCGATTATGTAGATATCATTGGCCAGAAGGCTTCCGTAAGATATGCCCTCAGGGCTGTATCGGCCCAGCAGGAAAAGATCCGGAAATTTGCCGGATCAGGCGCCTACAATGGCCAACTAAAACCCGGAGAATGGGTGATCTTTGATCATTAGCAACCCTGACGAAATATTCCACTATTTTGAAAAAATCACACATCACACATCATAAATCAATACGATCCAATGATTTATGATTTTCGATTTGTGATTTGCCGAAAAAAAATATCATGCGCGTTAACCCATGATCCCCAATAAGGTCCTTCTCCCCAAAAACCACCGCTTCCATTATCTGCTGATCCTGATTTTGGTGGTGCCGGTATTTGTGGATCTGGCCAACGGATTCCTGATCTGGGGAGGGAAGGTGGATTTTTCGGTGGGGGTGCTGTACCGGTCATTGTTGTTTGTGTTGACGGTTCCGTTTTTTCTCTATATCCGGGAGCGGTGGGTGCAGATCTATTTGCTGACGATCACGGGCTTGTTTTTATGTTTATTGCCCATCTGGTACTTCCTCACCAGCCATTATTTGCCGGTGGTGGAGATCCAAGCCTATGTGGAGATCCTGTTTCCTTTTGCACTGCTCTGCTTTTTCCTTTACCTGCTCCAGCACTTCGAGGTAGACATCAAGCTGCTGATGAAGCTGGTTAGCCTGATGGCCTTTATCACGGCCGCCTCGATCATCTTTTCTTTTTTTACGGATATCGGTTTGCAGACCTATGAAAAGTTCGAGCAGAATTACGGGGTGAAGTCCTTTTTCAAGGCCCAGAATGCGATCAGCCTCCTGATGGTGCTCAGCCTGCCCATGAGCTGTTATTTGCTGTTGACGGAACTGAAATTCAAATACCTGGTCGTGGTCATTTCTATCCTGATGGCTATGCTTTTCCTGAGTACCCGGACCGGACTTCTAGGTTCCGTGGGTGTAGCCTTTATTTACCTCTTTTCAATGGGTCTGTTCGGCCGAAAGGAAGTGAAGATCAACCGCATCGTTAAGTTCAGTTTGTTTACGGTGCTAATGATCGGCTTGGTGGTGGGCAGCTACTTTTTATTCCAGTTCATTATGGAATACGGCTATATGGTCAACAAATTAGCGATCCTCCTCGAGCAATCCCCCCGAGCCAAGCTGGAAGCCGCCGGCTCTGAGCGCATCGCTGAAAGAAGCTGGCTGCAATCCCTATTGGGTGAAGGCAGCTATTCCTTCCGTCGTTTCGTGGAAGTCGCCCATCGCGGCTGGAGCCGGACTGCACACGGCAAAAATGTCGAACAGGATATCCTCGATATGATCGGCTATTATGGCTATATTTTCGGGGGGCTTATCCTGTTATTCCCCACTTTTATGGGACTTCGGATGACCTGGATCTTTTTCCGCAAAAGAACCTTATTGAACCTTACCTTTTTATTGTGCATCCTGCTCTTTATTGGCCATTCCTTTCTCGCCGGCCATGCCATTAAGAGCCCTACTGTGGCAACGGTGTTGGTGGTGGTGTATGTGTATATTGTGAAGTATCGGGTGTTTGAGAAGAGGGGGGAGAGCTTGCCTGGGGTGGGGAGGTGATGTGTCCGTCCCTGATTAGTGTTGACCGTTTTGTTAAGTAATGTTGTTCAGAGTATTAACAGGACATACTGGTCCTGTTAGATCCGAGATCACCCTGATCCCAAGTTGGCCGTAGGCCGGCTTGGGATCAGGGTGATTCTGTGCATATATTATCATCCCTTTTCTTATACTTGTGTCTTTGCTGGCAATTTGTTTCTCAAATTCCAGTGGTGTAAGCTTGCCGGGTAAATGTCTATGGGATCTTTTTGTATTGTAGTGAGTTACTGCTCTTCTCACCGCTTTTCTTAACTGTTCCACTGTTTGGATAGACCAATACTTGAGATATTCATTCTTAATGGTTCCATTTATTCTTTCCGCATAAGCATTGTCCGGAGCCTTTTCACACATGCTAATAATTACACCATGCTCACGGAGTAATTCTTTGTAGGCTTTGTCATTGTATTGGCTCCCCCGATCAGAATGATGAATTAAACCTTGCAGTGATATTCCATTCCGGCTTCTAAAGGCCTTTTTCAGCGCTGTTATGTTGGCTTCTGCTCGCATATGGGCACTGGCATGATAGCCTATGATGCGTTTACTATAAACATCGATAATGAAAGTCAGGTAGCAATACACCCCACCTACCAGGATGTAGGTGATATCAGACTGCCATATCCTGTTCACATTATCAACCAGCATTCCCTCTATATAGTTAGGCGAATACCCCCGACTAACAGATTGGGTAGTACGGATGTGGTTGCGTTGCTTTTGAACTCGGTATCCCATCGATATGAGAAGAGCTACAAAACGATCCCTGCCCACAAAGGACGGCTGGATTATATCATACATCTTCTCCACCCCACAACCCGGGTGTTCCTGGCGCACCAGGTTGACCTCGGTCACAAGATCAGCTACATTGGCCTCCCATAACTGTTGACGTTTTATCTGCTGATGAACCGCCTGCTTGCTGATGCCTATGGCTGCATAAACAGCGTTCATACTGTAAGGAAGCTTATGGCGAATAGATCTCATTTGCTGGATTGCGGGGTGTTGGAGTTTTTTTCTATATCGATTCCATAGGTTTCCTCAGCCAGTTTAATCAGTTGGGTCTGGTAGTCGATGATGATCTGCTTCTGGCCGATCAGGCGTTCGGCTTCTGCTAGCTTTTTCTCCAGTAACTCTATCCTTTTACCCGCACTCTCACTGTGTTCCACTACCTTATATCCTTTTTTATTGTACAATGAATATTGATGTATCCACCTATAAACGGTATAATGACCCAAACCGTATTGCTTGATGATCTGACTAATGGTCAGTTGACCACTCTCATACTCGGCTACTCGGGCCTTGCGGAAAGCTACTGAATAAACTTTTCTCGTGTGTAGTTTTTTGCCTGGTTTTTTCATCTTTGTTGACCGGTTTTGCGGTCAACCTATTTCAGGGACGGACAATGGTTTAGGGGGGCACTTTTCGTTGTATCAATTCTATAGATTTCTTGTAATAAAATTTGTGTTCAATTTGCATTATTTTTGCTAGATTATATATATATATATGAAAAAACTGTATATTTAAATTTTATAGTTACTTGTCAAATAACAGAACTATTATACTTATAGTATGAATAAAGTGCATGCACTTTATTCGGATGTTAGCGGTAATTAAAAAATGACAATCATGATATCAGATGCACTTCATATTTTGGACAGTATTATTAACCTCGCCAAATCAAGCCGGGAATCACAAAGACGTTTATTTGAAGATCATATTGAGCCGATTTTTCTGGATTTAACTACTATTCACAATAACTACACTGAAAGTTTCGAAAAACTGCTTGAGGAATATCGCCACATACCACATTCAACTGATTTGATGAATGAAATTGTCAAGAAGAAAAAATCCGAACTGGAATATTTGAGAATAAAAGCTCATGAAATGGCAAAGGCATTTAATGAAGATGAATTAAGTAGGTTACCGAGTGAAGCATCTGAATTTTTTACTTCCGTTCGAAATTATTTAGGGTCAGCTTCTGGGATGTTTAGAACGTATCATGGTCATTTTTCAGATTTATTGGATTTCATGAAGGAATCTGAATTTACTTTGAAGGAGAATTCCACAGCCAAGTACCCTGCCATGTCAATGGTCTATAAGTATCGAACGGAAAGCGGACAATTAGTAGGTGATGACTTAGGATATAAAATGTATACGGTAAACGAAAACGTCAAAAATGGATGGACAGCAGTTACTTCTGCGTATGCTAAAGCTCGGATGAAATTGTTAAAATAAAATACCGCTAACATTCCGGCTAAACTGCATTAAAACGCAGTTTAGCCGGAATGTTAATAATCATTAAGGAAAACCTCTCATATTACTATGATAACAGATGAGATCACAAAAGAATTAGCAAATTCTTTAGGAGCACTCCTAGAATCTTTGGATCATGAAGCCCCATCTAAGGTTCTTGAGTTGAATTCCCGTGCAGAAAGTAACAACTATTTCAGAGAACTGACGAGTATTTCCAATAGTCTCGAACAATATAAGAAAAAGGAAGTCGGTCTATTATATATTGGATTCTTGGGAAGCTACAGTTCAGGGAAATCAAGTACTATAAACTCCCTCCTGGGAATAAGAGGTTCTAAAAATGAAAGAGCTACTGGGAACAACCCTACAGATGATCATATCACGTTAATAACCAATGATACAAACGTTGAAAATGTTTTTACTTTTTCCAAGGAAGGGACAATTCCAATTAGGACAAAGACAAATTTTCAATCTGAATTTTTGGAAAATATTGTACTAATGGATACACCTGGTTCAGGTGATCCTAATATAATTGAAGAGATCGTCCGAGATAGTCTACCATTATGTGACTTGATTATATATACATTAAATTCTACAGCCCCATTCACCACTATTGATAGTCCATTCTTGATTGCTCAGCAAGATAAGTTAAAAGACATACCTCTAATTTTTGTTTTGACGAGAGGAGATGAATTTCGAAAATCAAGAAGTGTAGAACTTACCCAAGAGAATTTTGATTTCACCAAATACCAAAAGGAATTGCAAGTAATTATCAACAGAATCTCCGAGACCATTCCTTTAGGTGAATTTAAAACAGAAGATTTTATTCTGATTGATAATTTAAGCAATTTCAATATCTCAGAACTTAGTAACAGATTAAAATCACTAGCAAAAAAGAATTCTGAAAATTTAGTAATACTCCACAATCACAAGCTGAATTATTTTAGAAAGGAAATCAAGAGAATACATGATTACTTTTTGGCTCTGGCAAACTCCAAAATCGACAATTGTAAAATCTTGATTGAAAAAGCAGAAGATAATAGTGAATATTTCGATGATCAAATTGATGTTAGTAAAATTAAGTTAAGATCATTATGGAATGAAAACGTGCAGGTATTCTCTGGAATATTTGGCCAGGTTGAGAATAGTCTTCAACGTATTAAAGAAGATATAGAAATTATTAAATCGTTCAAAGACTCGGGAGATTTGCTGTCTTTTAGGCAGAAAATCAGAAAAAAAATAGATGAAGAATCAGCATTTCTGGCTAGTAAAATAATAAGGGAACTTGAAAGTCAGGTTCAAGTTGAAACTCTTGATCTTAAGGAAAAGATTTTAGAAGCGATTGATTTTCAATCATTATCCATATCCAGTCAAAATCTTAGGGATGAAACGAGTTTTAAACATCCACTTAACTTTCCTTATAATCAAGAAACGTATTTAAATGAAGCCTTTGAATCTTTCAGGCGTAAAGCATTGTCTGATTATAGCATATTGAAAGACCAACTTAAAACATTTAAGAAAGTTCTTCTAGCAAAAAGACCACTTGATCCTACCAATGACAATATCCTCAAGTACAGAGAGGCATTAAGAGTGGTGATGGATGTTTACTATCAAGCACTTGAAATGTACAATTCGGCTGTTTTCTCTTTTGAGGTTAGAACCATAGTTGGAGAGCTTGGACTGGCGTCAGAATTTGATAAATTGGAAGCTTCTGGAATTAGTCGAAATAAATACAACTCAGAAACGGAGAAGGAATTGAGTGGAAACTATGAAGAATTTTCAAACGAATTTTTGGAAAGCATTAAACAACCTGAATCTGGTTTAGATGAGTTTGAACAAGACCTGATTAATTCAAGCCCGGATTTTAGTTTTCATGAAGAATTGAATTCTGAGGTTGTAGATGGAAATAACTTTGAAGATGACCAGATTAACTCCTTCATTTCTAATGTCTTCAACAACCTTATTACAAATGTTCAAGCCCAATTAGCAACCTTGAGGTCAGATATTATCAAACTTAAAAAACAAAGACGAATTAAATATCTAATTGCAATATTTGTACCTTTTGTTTTAATTGGTCTTGCTTATGTTTTTAAGAACTATTCTCATATTAAAATGTCAACGAGTTTACTTACTAACATAGGTATTGCTGTTATTGTCAGTATAGTTGCTGCATTAATCATTAGAGCCTTTGACAAATTTGAAAAACTCAGAATTAACAGAATTGAAGATTTTAAAAAGCAGATTTATGCGATTCATAATTCACAAGCAGATGAGTTATTAAAGAATTTTAAGGAACAGAATGAAGCACGTCAAAAAGAAATTGCAAGTAGAATTAAAGACAAATGGCTTCAAAATGAAGAAATGCTCTTGTCTAAACTTGAAGGAACACACTTACACAATAACCATAACTCCATTATTGCATTCAAAGAAAGGCTTAATAAACTTGTTAACATTTATCAAAACTCCGTATCGCAATTTAATCAGAAAGTGTTGAGTCTTTTTAATAGCGACAAATCACATTTGGAAAAAATTGAAATTGTTGCTAGCGCAATTAAGCAAGATTCAATTGAACCTTCTTCACAACTACTCAATAAAACTCTTGAAGAAATACTATCTGTAAAGGAGCAAATTGAAAAAGTAGAATATTAAAAGATTCCAACAATCAATAAAAATCACTTTTGACAAAGGGGACACAAACACTTTTTATTGTAACGCTATACCTAAAAGAAAATAATTGTGATTGAAAACCTTTTTATTTTGGGTGCGGGTGCATCGGTTGACGCAGGAGCCCCGGTCATGAATAACTTTCTGGATAGGGCAGAAGATTTACTGGCACAGGATGCTTATCAGGAACCTGAAGAGATAAAAGAGTTGTTTTCCGTTATCACATCTTTGAATAGTATTCAATCTAAGGCGAACATTGATCTTAACAATATCGAGTCAGTTTTAGGATTACTTGAAATGTCGGAAATTCTAAAATATCCAATTAATCAAAATGAACTTGATTTTAGATCATTACAAAATACCTACAAGAAAATGATAGCTGAAACCCTTGTACATACTATGAAATTTCAGCTACTTGATACGAATAAAATATCGCCAATTGGCAGTTATGTTAAATTCGTTAAACTTTTGAAAGATCAAAAAGAGAAATCTGCCATAATAACTTTCAATTATGACCTTGGAATTGATGTTGCTCTTACAAATGAACGGATTAAGTTTCAATATTACATTAGCCCTGATGATAAGAAGTTTCCATTACTAAAACTGCATGGATCATTGAATTGGTACCAGGATAGGAATGACATTGTAACACCACATTATATTACCGATTTTTTCAAAAATTGGAGTTTTGGGTTATTAAATGTGCAAATGAATGAAACAACGACATTTTCTTTTGATGAATACATTTCAGATTATTTTCCAAATCAATATCCAAATATTACTCCCTTCATTGTTCCACCCACTTGGAATAAAACGATGTATCATAAATCAATTTCGAATATCTGGAACAAGGCATCTGCTTGTTTATCAAAGGCAAAAAACATATTCGTGATTGGTTATTCCTTGCCCGAAACTGATGCTTTTTTTAAATATTTATTTTCGCTTGGAACTAACAGTAGAACAAGGATTAGAAAATTCTGTGTTATCAATCCAGATACCAATGGAACAAAAGAACGTTACACCGAATTACTGGGACCGCAAATGAAGGAAAGATTTTCATATGTGTCCAAAACTTTTGAACATGGTTTGGAAGAATTAGAAAAAATTTTGGCATGACAATCGGTATAGACCATTGCTGAACCGTAAGCTACTCAATAATTAGCAACGCCCCAAACTCACGCTGTTAGCATTAATAAAAAAACGACCCTAAAACCACCAAATACCTCATGTAGACCTACCTGAGTAGTAAAATGTCTGATCTTGACCAACTTTAAAGTGGTCGATGGCAACAGCAGACCACTCGATTAACACCAATGAAAAACAAAAACCTCGATGTTTACTTTGCCCTGTCGGGTATTTTGACGCCCTTCTTGTATGTTGGCCTTATCCTGATCTTAGGATTACTCGAACCTGGCTACAGCCATGCAACAGAGATGATGAGCATATTAGGAGGGGTAGGGGGTATCAGGGGAATTACCTTCAACCTAGGTATAGGGTTTACCGGAGTGCTTATTATGGCATTCGGTACAGGCATCCATCGAAATATCAGTGAAGGCAAAGGCTCTAAAATAGGGCCAGGAATGTTAGTACTGGCAGGTATGGGATTAATTGGCGCTGCCATTTTTCATTGCGATCTTGATTGTAACAATTTCATCAAAGAGAGAAATTTTACCGGCACTTTGCATGCGCTGGCATCATTCATAGCCGGCATGAATTTGGGCATTTCCCCTTTCTTTATTTTTGCAAGGATGAGAAAAGACCCCAAATGGAGCAATTACAAATGGTTCACCATGATAATGGCTATATTGGCCAATATTCCCGGCATTACGCTTTGGGTAACCGTTTTCACGATCGGGGCCCCTGAATTCGGTGGCATTATACAAAGATTGGGGATTTTATTTCCATTAATCTGGATAGGAGTGATAGCATATCGAATGCTTCAATTGTATTCAAAGCGGATCAAAACAGAAACCCACAGTTGACAGAGCTGGATATTAAAGGTAATCCACTCATGCCTGCTTCGAAGGTCCGGGAAAAAAATAAGAAGTTCTAATGCCAACCTAACATAAAACAAAGAAAGTCCTGCCGGGCTTTATGAAAATGAATTCGTATCCAAAGGAAAAGCTGAGGGCTACTAAATATTCACAGCCCCAGCCTGGTGCGAACGAGTGCTGTGATGTCTAGTTCTTCATTGGAAAAAAGAAGTATATCCGAATCCAAAATGTAAGAAAATCCTTGTTCAATGGCTACTTGATTGATGGCATGATCAACCTTTTCATAGATGGGTTGATATAACTGTTCCTCTTTCGCTTTGACAATGATCCGTATGGAATCTTGTACCTGTAAAACCTCTTTTTCTTTAACCTCAAGTTGTTTGAGGAGTTTCGTACAACGATCATCGACCCAGGTGGTATGCGTACACATACCGGTGTATTTTTTTTGAAGCATGCTTAACTCCTGGTATACATATGCCATCACTTCCTGCTGTGAATCTATGTATGCTGCATAAATAGAGTCCGTACCTTGGATGATGATAACTTGCTTGACGAGTGCCTGTCTGTCCACATGACCTGTTTTGCAAGCGGAGTTGTTTTGGGCTTTGATCATAGTCAGGGAAAAACACAGGAATAATATACACAATAGATACCTTCTCATTTTCGCTTTTGCCGGTTGTACTCCCTTACTTTTCCTTTTTCGTAATTGACGGTACGCTTATAATATAGTCTTCCTTCTTTATCCCAGCATTTTTCTTTCCGCAACTTACCTTCCTTAAAGTAAAGCCTAAGCGATGATTTCCCTTCGTAGTAAGTAACAACGACACCGTTAAAATTAGACTGATCGAATAACTCATCCTTAACGCCATTTTCGAATCGGCCAAACTCAATAGCGCGGCTTCTACCAAAGATACGTGAGGAGTAAACCAAAGTGTAAAATCCTGAATAGAGAGAATTCTGGTAATAGAAAAACCCGTCGCGGAAATCCAGATCCAACTTATTGACGGCAAGATAGGTATCCTGCCCCCAACCAACAAGCGGATGCACCAATAGAGCAAATAGCAACGGACGAATCACAGGTATCGCTTTGATGGAGTAACGTTATGTTACCTCAAATATTATTCCGGGCTGACCCGACAAAAAGTTAATGGACAAGGCTTACAAATAAAGTAAAATAGGGCTAACCACTGCTGTAACGGGCATCAGCCAGGCTCATGTCAAGCTCCTTCCGATGTGTTTTAGTCCTGGCTATAAGTTTTTTATGCCCACCTATACAGGACCCATAAACTAGTGTTAAATTTACGCTTAGCATGAAGGCTTCACACTTTATCCGCTTGTTGTTGCTGTATGGTATGGTCACCGCACACACCCAAGTACACACCTCCTACTTATGGCATTTACAGCAACCGATTTACTGGCCGGAAGTCAGTACATGGGATCCGAACCGCTTTCAAACGGTTTGGGAATCACAATTCCTGAAAGATAACAACGGTAACTGGTATGCGGATTCACATGTTCACGTGCATGGAGCAGATCCGAAGGAAACATAGTATATGGGCAATAACCTACTACATAGGCCAGTTCGTGCAAGCATCATTTCCATGATAGCGCCGGCATCTTTTGGAATGCTGCTTACCTTCTTATTTCAACTGGTAGATACCTATTTCATTGGTAAGCTGGGATCGACCGAATTGGCTGCCATTGGATTTGCTTATCCGGTTTATTTACTCATTGTAAGCTTGTTTATGGGTATTGCTGCAGGAATATCCGCTGCGGTAGGTAAGTCGTTGGGGGAAGAAAACGCTGAAAAGGCAAGCTTCCTCACCACCATATCTCAGTTTGCCTTCATGTTTTTGACGCTTGGCATAGGAGTACTGGGTTTCTATACCATTTCAATGGTGTTTGCTTTGCTTGGAGCAGCAACAACAACCCTTCCTATGATTGCTGATTACATGGAGATCATTTACATCGGTATGTTTGCCCTTGTAGGAACGCTCGTTGGCAATGCTTCATTAATGTCCAAGGGAATTATGGTCCAATCCACCATCATCATGGCCATTGGTGGAATTTGCAACGGGTTGCTGGATTATTTACTGATATTTGGAATGGGCCCTTTCCCAAGGTTGGAACTACAAGGCGCTGCGCTCGCCACAGTGATCTCCTGGCTACTTACCTTGGTGCTAATGACGGCGCTGCTGATCAAAGAGAAATTGTGGTCGCTAAAAAACATTTTAAACCTTCAAAAAATAAAAACCGGACTAGGAGAGATCCTCCTGGTCGGATTACCTGCCGTAGCAGCACAGGTGTTGAATCCGATCGCTATTACCGTGATTACCGCCTTGGTGGCGAAATATGGAGATAAAGCTGTGGCAGCCTATGGTATCGCTATTCGTATTGAATCGCTTGGCCTGACAGGTATACTTGCCCTGAGCGTTATCTTGACGCCCCTAGTGGCCCAAAATTTCGGAGCTAAGATCCGGGAACGCCTGGATCAACTGATTGTTTATGCTGGCAAACTCAATGTTTACTGGTCAGTAGCTTTCTATCTCCTCTTGCTGGGATTGGCGGGTGCCATGACCTCCATCTTCACGGATGATCTTGCAGTGATCGGGTACACCAAAACCTATTTCCGGATCGTAGGAATTTCCTTTGCTGCTTATGGATTGACCCTTACAACGACCTCTTTTTTTAACGGTGTATATCAACCAAAAGCATCACTCCGGATTACGCTCATCAAATCATTAATGCTTACCATTCCCCTGACATTTATCGGTTCATGGTTCCGTTTGGAAGGGATATGGGTGGGTATTGCACTGGCTAATTTCATTGGAGTGTTTGTTGCCGACAAGGCGCTGAGTAAATGGCTGCTCACCAACAATTCCGATCTGTATGGCGTCAACCGGGTACAAGCATACATGGATGACTTTAAACTTTTAAAGCAACAGATATTCGGAAAAAGTCCCTAACGGAAAAAGTTGGCAACAATCGATATGGCAACGGAGAGATGAATGAGCAAGCCACATATGTAGCTGAATTCATACTCCTCTCAGGAGTCAGGAGCAAAAGCCACGATCCGCCAACAAAACCTATAACATTGTAATCTGGCATTAGCTAAACCGTTCACGCTAATTTAAAATGTTAAAAAAACCAACCATAATCATCGGGCTCCTCCTGGCATTTCCTCCCATATCAAACGCCAACAAAGAAACAGCAGACTCGCTGGCTAATTGCGGGCATGAGCGCTTTAAAGACAAAAACTTTGCACAAGCCATCAATTTTTACTCGAAAGCCATTGCCCTTGACTCGAACAACGCCAATTACTTTGCATTCAGAGGCAGGGCAAAACATAAGCTGGAGAACTATGAAAATGGCGGACTTGACTATTCCAAAGCTATGCTTGATTATTACCAGGCGCTGAAAATAGACTCCTTGAACACATTGGCGCTATATGGGATGGGTTATGCACTCCGGAGAACTGATCCCGACAAAGCAATGGGGTATCTGGACAAGGCCATTTCCCTGGATCCAGCCTATGTAAAGGCTTATATTACCAGAAGTATGGTGTTCAGACGGCTGGGGGCTTATGATCACAGCCTGACGGACCTGAATACCGCCATTCAAATCGACTCCCTGAATGAACATGCCTATAATGTTCGGGGAAGCATCAAGGATGATCTAAAAGATTATGAGGGGGCGATGGCTGACTACTCCAAGGCCATTCAACTTTCACCCGGCTATGCTTATCCTTACAATAACCGGGCAAACATTAAGCGTAAGCTGGGTGATCTGCCAGGCGCCTGTGCTGACTATAAGAAAGCTGCAGCTTTGGGGTATGGTAAAGCCAATGAAGTATATGCCCGCTCCTGTCATGACCAGGAAAAATAGAACGACCACCTTTTGCGGTTTTTTCAAGGAATATGTATCTTTATCGTGCGGCATAAATTCCTGAAAACAAAAGGGGTATACACACCGGTTGAATAACGTGCCAGTACGGTATTAAGCGCCTGATTGTGCTTTAAAAAATACCCCGGACAGCGTTGATCATTAGTAAAAATATGCAAGTGATAACTATCAGGCCCATTCTGGGAACAATCTTCAATTTAACATGTACTTCGCCTAATTTTTCCTCATCGCCTTGTTTGCCCAGGCCTATTTTTTTAGCCAACCTGTTTTCCATAAAAAAGTGGAAAGCCGTTAAGATAATACCCAAACTTCCGCCAACCAATATGGACAAGCCCCACCTTCCCGAAAGCAAATTATTAAAGTCACCATTGGTCATATAATACACCATGAACACACCGGTAATCACAACTGTTGCAGAAAGGATAGAAGCTAAATGGAATATTTTAGGGAATAGGGTGATCAAAAATTGTTTTCTCATATCACCTTGAAAATTTGATAATACGGGGATCAATATGAAATTGATGACAACTACCTCTCCAATCCAGAATGAACCGGACAACACATGTACAGTACGAATAACAGGGAATAGCTCTTCCATACTTATTTATTTAGACGAATTCTAAATAGCAAAGATGCATAAGGCAGCGCGAAAAAGAAATACCTCATTTATGGTAATATGCCCCCTGAAAATCAATAGCTAACCACACATAAAAGCCATTTCAACAAAGGATATTCCAAATCGATATAAACCACATTAAACCACAACCATCATGAAACAATTAACCTTGATCCTTGTGCTATGTAGTGCAACCACACTAGCACAAAACACCATCCCCATGAAATCAAATGGATCGATCGGTCTCAACTCACCGTTCAGTTATAAAATGCTGGAACCAAACCAGGATCTGCGCAAAGTCAACATCTTTTTAGAAGAACGAAAAGCCGGAAACCTCCGGGAACAGCAACTGATCCTGGGGGCATCCCTTATTGCATTGGCAGACTATCAGCAATCCAACACCGACTCAAAGTTTGGCTATCTCATGCGCCATCCGACAGCCAACAACCAGATCGGTAAAGAAGTCAGTGAGGCAGTGATCCATTCCTTCCAACTTTCATTTGCAGGAGCTGTCAACAATTGGCTGGCCGCTTATGCGGAGATGCTTTATAATCCGGAGCAAAGCTTTGGAGCGGGAACCATCACTGCTTTGGGGAGGAACCAGATCCAATTGCGCAAAGGCTTTATCGTGTTTGGTGACCTGAACAAACTTCCCCTCTATGGTGCCATTGGTAAGATGGATGCACCTTTTGGTCTGACGGGTTCCGTAAGTCCTTTTACGAATTCAACCATGTGGCATGCCTTTGGAGGATTGGGCTATGGGGCCCAGGTTGCCTTCAAGAAATGGGGGCTGCATGCAACCTTAATGGCCGTTCAGGGTGGCGCACAGTTCCGGGCGATGCATACACCTGTCGGCGATTCTACCAATGTTCCATCACAACTCAACAACTTTGCAGGTGACCTGAATTACACCCTGAAGATCGGCGAGGATGTGAAATTCATGTTAGGTGGGTCCTATTTACTGGGAAGCGCCTACTGCCAAAGCTTTCCGGTGGTGCACTTTGAACCCTGCGCGGAGAACAACCCGGCCAGTACGGTTTATGGAAAACTCACTTTCAACGACCGGTTAATCCTCATGGGCGGATTTGCAGTTACGGAAAAGGTATGGCCGGGAACCCATAACCCGACACCGCCATTGGATGTGTTCCCTGCCTCCAAAGTATCCTCCCTCTCTGCAGGCGCAAAATTCGACATTAACCCGGAAGGAAAAGTTCGGTATGCCCTATCAGGGGAGTTCTCCAACTTCAAGGCCGGACCCAGCGGCGCACCATGGGAGCGGCAAAACCAAATAATAGCCGGGTTTTCCGGTATGTTCCAAAATTCTTCCAAGCTATTCATTGAGTTTTTCAGGACTGACGGGTA
Source organism: Chitinophagales bacterium (assembly GCA_028278085.1). Taxonomy (GTDB): domain Bacteria; phylum Bacteroidota; class Bacteroidia; order Chitinophagales; family JANQFB01; genus JANQFB01. Next base: position 12,593 of record JANQFB010000533.1, on the reverse strand, counting down.
TGCCCCATTGAATTTCATCAGCGGAAGTGCCCCCTTTGCGCCTTTCCCTCCCGGTACTACCCATAGTGTCCGGGACGCGTTCAGTCATGGCCTGGTGTTGGGCGGACAAATTACTTTTTGAGTCCAATGAAAACCTACATTGCCATGCTCCGGGGCATCAATGTCAGTGGTCAGAAAAAGATCAAAATGGCCGATCTCAGGGGGCTTTTATCGGAATTGAGCTACAAAAATGTGGAAACCTACATCCAAAGTGGCAATGTATTATTTGATCAGGCCGGTGCTACCCCGGATCGACTGGCCCGTGAGATCGAACAAAAGATCCGTAGCCATTACGGATTCGAGGTGCCGACCCTGGTAAAGGAACCGTCCGATTTCGAAGCAGTCATCCGCAACAACCCTTTTCTGCAAGATCCCGAAAAAGATCCGGACAGGGTTTATATTACCTTTTTGGGATCATTACCCGCACAGGATCGCATAGAAACGTTGAATGGGGTCGATCACAGCCCCGAGGCCTTTGTACTGGATGGCGGGAACATCTATTTTTACTCGCCAAAAGGCTATGGCAAGGCCAAAATGAATAATAACTTCTTTGAGCAAAAGCTAAAAGTAGCCGCCACCACACGGAACTGGAAAACGGTAAACAAATTAGCCGCTCTGGCCAAAGAGCGGTAATTGGCACCCCTGGCACAGTTTACCAAGCTAATGCATGGCGAACTGTGCCAAGGGTGCCGAAAATTTTCCTAATTTTGCGGAGCTTTTATCCAAACGACAAAACATGACTTTAAAAAACAAAAAAGTATTGGTAACCGGTGGCGCCGGTTATATCGGAAGCGTATTGGTCAGGCTATTGCTGGAAGATGGCTACCATGTCAGGATCCTGGATATGCTGATGTTCGGTGGTGAGCCGGTGATCGACTTGCTCGACCATGACCGGATCGAATTCCTGAAAGGGGATGTGCGGGAAGAAGCCGATGTGAGAAAGGCCCTGGAAGGGATCGATTATGTCGCTCACCTGGCCGCAATTGTCGGTGACCCGGCCTGTGCCAAGCAACCCGATCTGGCCCGCAGTATCAACCTCGACGGTACCCGGATGGTCTATGATCTGGCCAATGAGATGAGTGTGCAAAAATTTGTCTTCGCCTCTACCTGCAGCAATTACGGGAAAATGAAGGATCCGAATGCTTTTGTCCGGGAAGATTCCGAGTTAGCGCCGGTTTCCTTATATGCCGAAACCAAGGTGGAGATCGAAAAGTATTTGTTGGGCCAGGATAAAAACAATACCTGTAAACCGACCTGTCTCCGGTTTTCGACGGTTTATGGCCTATCATCCCGGATCCGCTTCGACCTGACGGTCAACGAATTTACACGAGAACTGGCCCTGGGCCGGGAATTGGTCATCTTCGGGGAACAATTCTGGCGGCCCTACTGTCATGTCAGGGATCTGTCGAGGTCGGTGATCGCCGTATTTAATGCCACGGATGAACAGGTGGCCTTTGATGTATTCAATGTGGGCGATACCAATGAAAACTATACCAAGCAAATGATCGTTAACGAGATCAGCGATCAGATACCCGATGCCAATATATCCTATGTAAAAAAGGATGAAGATCCCCGCGACTACAGGGTCAACTTCGATAAGATCAGGGATAAGCTGGATTTCAGGATCACCATGCGTGTACCGGATGGGATCCGCACCATCAAGCAGGCGCTCGACAATCAATTCATCACCGATCCTGACAACGCCAAGTATCGTAATGTTTGAGCCAACCATCGATTTTATCCGGTCGGTTTTTGACACCGATCAATTCATCCCCCTTCATGAACCTAAATTTATTGGCCGGGAAAAAGAGTACCTGAACGATTGTATCGATTCTACCTTCGTTTCCTATGTCGGGAAATATGTTACCCAATTTGAGGAAATGATCCGGGATATTTCCGGGGCGGAACATGCCGTGGCAACCGTCAATGGTACGGTAGCTTTGCACATGGCGATGATCGTTGCCGGTGTAGAACGGGGGGATGAGGTGATCACCCAACCCCTGACTTTCGTAGCTACCTGCAATGCCATCTCCTATGCCGGCGCATCTCCGGTATTTGTCGACGTGGATCGTCAGACCCTCGGGATGAGCCCGGACAGCCTGGAAGCTTTCCTGGAAAAACATGTGGTCCGGAAAGATGATGGGTTTTGCTATGATCAAAGCAGCGGTAAAAGGATCGGCGGCTGTATGCCGATGCACACTTTCGGCCATCCGGTGGTGATCGATCAGATTGCAGAGATATGTTCCCGTTATGGGATCACCCTGATAGAAGATTCCGCTGAGTCCTTAGGGTCAAAATACAAGGAAAAAGCCACCGGCACTTTCGGTAAAGTCGGTGTATACAGTTTCAATGGCAATAAAACCGTAACCTGCGGTGGAGGGGGTGTGATCATAACCGATGATGAAGCCTGGGCACAAAGAGCCAAACATATCACCACAACAGCCAAAGTTCCCCATCCCTGGGAATATGTACATGATGAGATCGGCTATAATTACCGGTTGCCGAACATCAACGCAGCCGTAGCTTGTGCCCAATTAGAACACCTGGATGCGTATATTGACAACAAAAGAGATTTAGCCGGTTTGTATACGGAATTCTTTAAGGGCCAGGGTATCAGCTTTGTCGAAGAACCTGCACATTGCTATGCCAATTATTGGTTGAATGCCGTGATCCTGGAAAACCGGGAACAAAGAGATCAATTTCTCCGGCAAACCAATGATGCCGGCGTCATGACGCGGCCGGCCTGGACATTGATGAATAAGCTGGATATGTTTAAAACCACCACTCCCCACGATCTCTCCCAGGCGGAATGGCTCGAAGATCGCCTGGTCAATATCCCCAGTAGTGTAAGGCTATAAAGTCCGGACATTATTAATTAGCTTGTCGGAATGCTACTTTATTTTCCTAAATTTGCCAAGTCTTTTACCGGTCAAAATGCCACCGGCCGGGCTGGCACATCGTTCTAAGATCAACGGCAGGATGATATCAGCTCCGCGTCCCTGCTCTTAATTGGATCACATGCATATTGACAATTCATCCCAATCCTTTTCCTTCAAGCATTTCAACGATATAGATGAAGATTACCGGAAAAGTGATCTGCATTTTCATTCGGAATGGACGGATGGGGAAGGGACGATCGAGGACATTATCGAACATGCCAAAACAGTCGGTTTAAAACGGATCTGCTTTACCGATCATATCCGCAAGGGATCCACCTATTTCCCGGATTATGCCCGGGAGATCAGAAGACAGGCCCAAGCGCTCGACTTTGAAGCCTACGTCGGTTTCGAGGCTAAGGTCATGAATTTTGACGGGGAGATCGATGTATCGGCAGAAAACCTGGAAGCTTCCGATATCAGCATCCTCAGCGTCCATCGCTTCCCAATGGGGCAGAAGTTGTTTGCCGCCAAGGAATTCAGCGCCAAGATGAGCCAGGAAATTGAATTGGAGTTATCCCTGGCAGCCATCAAAAGGGGAGGATTCCGGGTTTTGGGGCATCCGGGGGGCATGTCCTTAACAGCGCACAAAGTGTTCAACACCGAATATTTCGAAGAGATTATCGAGGCATGTGCGCAATATGGTATTGCCTTCGATTTTAACAGCCGCTACCATATTGATCATATTCCGGTGCTGACCTCCCTCTTTACCCAATATAACCCGTTGGTATCCATCGGATCGGATGCCCACCGGCTGAAAAATATCGGTTCCTGTACAAATATATTATTCGGGGAAAATGAAGTCGTATAACATAGGAGTAACCGGTACCGGCAGCCTGGTCGGCCAGGCCATTATCAAGTGCATCAGGGATAGCGCCCTGAAAAGTGATATTCACCTGGTCGGTTTCGATTATTTTCCGGAAACAGTCGGTTCCTACTGGGTCGATGAACACCTGTTGCTCCCGGATTTCCTGGCGCCGGCAATTTCCGAAGACATGTGGCTGGAGAAGCTCATCGATATTATCCGCGACAAAAACATCCGATTACTGTTTATCGGCGTGGATTTCGAATTGCCTTTGTTTGCCAAATTCCGGCAACGGATCAATGCAGAAACGGGTTGTGAGGTTTTTGTCAGCGATGAACGGATCATCCGGATAGGCAATGATAAATACCTGACCTATGAATATCTGAGAGATCACGATTTTTACCATCCGCTGACTTATTTACCGGGCGATATTGGCCCGGGCCTGAAATTTCCCTGTATGGTTAAACCGAGGGTAGGAACGACCAGCAGGGGTGTATATAAAGTCGATTCTTTAGCCGAATTGAACGAAAAGCTCCCCGGTATCAAAGACCCGGTTGTGCAGGAATTGATCGGGAATATGGAAACCGAATATACTTGTGGAGTGGTGTTTATGGAAGGGGAATTGAAAGCGCGCATTGCTTTGAGGAGAAAGCTGAAAATTGGCCATACCTTTGAAGCCTTTCACGACCATGCTACACCGCCGGTCATTTATGAATATATTTCCGAGGTTGCGCATGATCTCCAGCCTTTTGGGGCCTGCAATTTCCAATTGAGGCTGGATGATAAAGGTATTCCCAAGATCTTCGAGATCAACCCCCGGCATTCCGGAACCACTTATATCCGGTCGTTGTTCGGCTACAACGAAATTGAACTGATCATCCGGCTGCATCTGGGAATGCCCGTGGAACCCTTTGCCTTAAAAGAAGGGAAGGTGATCCGTTACTTTGATGAAATGTTTGTTGGTTAAACCTATTGTATATGAATATCCTGATCACCGGCGCAACAGGCTTTATTGGTAAACATTTGGTTAACTATTTCCAAAAAGATCACCATGTTTGGACCATCAGCAGGAGCAGCCAGGCTTCGGATAAATATTTTTCCCTGGACCTTACGGACCCGGATGCGGTAAAATCAAAATTGGACCCTCCCCGGGATACGGTAGATGTTATCCTGCACCTGGCCTCCCGGTTAATGACGGCCCAGGAAGCTACCGATATCGATGTTTTTTATGACAATGTAAAAATGGCTGAAAGTGTTGTCTATCTGGCTCAGTCGCTCGAGGCCAAAAAAGTGATCAATTTTTCAACCATTGCCGTCTATCCCAACACGGATGGCAACTATACCGAAACAGCCGAGATAAGGCCTTCCGCCAATGCCGAAGGCCTGTACGGATTATCGAAATTTTGCAGCGAAAATCTACTGGAGCTATTGCTGAAAAATTCCCTGTGCAAGGTGACGAACCTAAGGCTATCCCAGATATACGGGGAAGGCATGCGCGAAGACAGGATATTTACCATTATGAAAAAGGAATTGCTTCAAAATAATACCATTACCGTTTTTGGGGATGGCGAGCGGATCAGTAACTTTATGGAGATCGGACAGTTGCTGAAGGTCGTCGATCATGTATTGGATAAAGATCTTAGCGGGATCTATAATATCGGACAGGAAAACATCAGCTACTTGCAATTGGCCGAAAATATCATCCGGCAATTTGGGAACGAAAACTCGAAGATCATCAAGGTGGATAAGGGCTCCAGGGCAAAGGTACGCATAGATACCTCGAAGCTTGAAAAAACGTATCCCGGAGGAACGGCATAACCTGCATATGGACATACAAGAAAAGATCAAACAGCTCAGCATCGACATCGATAGCCCCGTATTGCAGGCGATCCGGCAAATGGACCGGGTGGATATGAAATTGCTTATTGTAACACGGGATGATAAATATTTCAGCCTGGTCAGTATCGGAGATATTCAGCGAGCGATCATCAATAATGTTCCCATGGATGCTCCCATAGCGCAGGTGTTGAGGAAACAGGTTCGTATTTGCAGGACCGGCGATAGCTTCGACCGGATCAAAGAGATCATGCAGGAATTCAGGACGGTATTCATGCCCGTAGTGGATGACAAAAATAACCTGGTCGACATTCATTTCTGGAGTGATGTATTCCGGACAAAACATTCGGCCAATGAAGAGCTGCTGGATGTCCAGGTGGTTGTGATGGCAGGGGGAAAAGGCACCCGCTTAAAGCCCATTACCAACATTATCCCCAAGCCTTTAATGCCGCTGGATGAAAAACCGATCATAGAGGTGATCATCGATCGTTTCGTAGATATCGGCGTCCGGGATTTTTTCATTTCCGTGAATTATAAACATGAAATGATCCGGCATTACTTCGAAAACCAGGATGAGAAGCCCTACCAGGTCCGGTTTGTACAGGAAGAAAAGCCCTTAGGTACGGCGGGAAGCTTATATCTGCTCAAAGGTAAGATCCATAATACTTTCTTTGTAAACAATTGTGATATAATCATCGATGAAGATTACCGGGAAGTATACAACTACCATAAAGCCAACAGTAACGAATTGACGATCGTCGGTGCGCTGAAGCATTACCATATTCCCTATGGTACCCTGGATGTCGGAGATGAAGGCTTGCTGTTGGGATTGAAGGAAAAACCGGATCTGACCTTCATGATCAATTCCGGTATGTATATCCTGGAGCCCCATTTGTTGGATGAGATCCCCGAAAACGAGCTTTTCCACATTACCCAGCTAATGGAGATCATTAAAAAAAGGAATGGACGGGTAGGTGTTTTCCCGGTAAGCGAAGGTTCCTGGCTGGATATCGGGGAATGGAAGGAGTATAACCGCGCACAGGAGATCTACAAGCAAAAGTTCCATGAAGGATAAGCCCAAAAGAAAGATCCTGATGTTCGGTCCCGGACAGGGCCACAATATCATGATGTTCTTTGATTTTTTCAGGCGCCATCCCGACGAATATGAAGTTACCCACCTGTATATCGGAAAAGATTTTCACTATGATTTCGAAACATTCCGCCCCGTTAAGATCCATAAGCTGGGGCTCAACTTTTTCCGATCGGTCCGGCTGGTATACCGGCATGTCAGGGGCGATTACGATCTGATCTGGATCCATCTTTGGTCATGGGTCCTGGCGCTGTTGCCGATCTACCTGTTCCGCAAACGCTCCATCCTTTTGAATTATAATATCTGGAACGAATCGACCGCCCGGCAGATCCTGAAAAAAAATCCCAAGGGCTGGTTACTGCGAAAATTCCTGAAAAGCTGCGACTTTGTCCAATGCAACTGGTGGGGTACACACGAATTGATGCAAAAGATCGAGGGGGCTAATGCCGAGTTCTTACCCTGGGGCATGACCTATGAGAATTATGATGAAACCACCGTGCAGGAATTGCATCCTTTTACCCAATCCTTTCTGCAAGCGCTTCCGGCCGATAAAAAGACCTTCTTCTTCCCGAAATCCATCAATCCCAACAGCCGCCACGACCTGGTGATTGAAAGTGTAAACCTTTTGGTTAAAGAGGGGATCGAAAATTTCATCGTGTATTTCTGGATCGCCAACCGGGTGCACGAAAAAACGCTGAAACGGATCAACGAGCTGTTGGATCAATATGATCTCCACCACCTCATCAAAGTAGTAGAGCATCCTTTCATCCCCACCTACGATATCAAACAGATCTGGAAAAAAGTGGACTGTGGTCTCCAGATCATCGAGTTCGATCAATTATCGACCTCCCTGATGGAACCCCTGAATGAGTGCCGGCCCGTGATCGTGTCCGATAAGCGTCCCTACCGCCTGTTCGAGGAAAAGTATCAAGTAGATCTCCAACTGGTTGAAAACGAACCCCGCGCCATTGCCGATCGCATGAAAATGATCCTGGATGGCAAGATCCCGTCACCCGAAGCCCTCAAAAGCAGGAAAGAAGTGATCGTCAATAATTTCAATTTTGAGGAGAATATCCCCCGGTTTATCGACTATTTTTTGGAACGTAGGAATGGGAGATAGGTTTTATCTAAAAATTTCCAAAACCTAACTCCCTTCTTTATGCGCTTTACTTGATCAGGATCAATTTTCCATGATGAGCTTGTTTTGGCGTTCTCAAGTGGAACAAGTAAACACCTGCCGGTAGCGTTGCTGCTGAGAATTCCACCGTGTAAGGTTTGTTTTCTTGTGCCGTTCCATGAAATAGCGTGCTCACTTTTGCACCGGTTAAGGTGAATACATCCAAAATCACGTTTGCTGACTCCGGTAAGGTGAATTTTATATGGGTAGTGCCCGTAAATGGATTGGGATAGGCTTCCAATCGGATCTCGTTTTCCTCTATTGCTTCTTCCTGGTGATGCAACCCAGTTGTTTTGGAAGTTCCGGTACCACAGGGATCCGTTATTGAACAAGAACCCAGATGATCTCCATGTGCTAAATGCCGGGCTATCTTATCCCTTGATGTACCCAGGAATTTGGCTTTCGGCACTTTCAAACACAAGGTTTGCGGATCATCATCATCATCACTATCCGAACCGCTGTTAGAAGGACTCGATGGGGAGGGGTGGTGGCAAACCAGGATCTTCGTACAACCATCGTCATCACTGCTAGTACTACTCGTACTCTCACTCCCACTCTCACTCCCACTCTCACTCCCACTCTCACTCCCACTCTCACTTTCGCTGTGTTCATCACAACAAATATCTACCACATAAACGGTTATCTCCTCTGCCCCCACACATCCTGTGGAATCTTCTATAATTACGGTATAAGTAGTGGTTGTATCCGGACAAACAGTAATCGTCGGGGTGCTATCTCCGGTGCTCCAATAGTAATTAAAAGGTGCTAGTCCATTCGTGGCGGTAGCAGAAAGCGCTGCACAAGCGGCCGGTGGATAAGCGGGATAAACGGTATGACATACTTGTGCGTTTACGATTATATCGGGATCCTCCTTTATGGTATTGATGACGGTATTGGTAACCACCGGGAGATTCCCATTAAAGATGATGGCGGCATTGTTCTCAATAACCGTTCCGTCCGGCAGATCCTCAAGTGGTGAAATAGTAAAAGTTACAAAACCATTGCTGCCTTCTTCATCATCAACGAAAGCAGGTAATTCGATACCACTGAAAATAATGTTCAGCTCCCGGTCAATGGCCAGCAACTGGGTGTGCGTGATCGTATGACTGCTCGACAGGATGTTAAAGGTGCGGATGTCAAGGTCGTTATCAATGATGTCCTTGATCACGACATCATGGGCCGGGCCGGTCCCCAAATTCTGGAAGCGAATGGTATAGGTTAATTCCTGGTTTTCGATTATCCCTTGAATACCACAACCAATAGGAGAAACCTGCTTGTCATTGGGATCGCAGGAACAGGCATTGCCTTCTGTAAGAGTAGTGCTGAAAATTTCATTAACACCACCCGGAGGAGGACAATCGGCGATAATGGTTCCGGTGGTATGCCATTGTCCGGCAGGAATGGCGCGTATCGGTCGAGGTTGAATAGGCAGGGGTAGAAACGCCAGGCTTCTGGTGGCGATCCTGGGCTGCATCGGAATGCTGTTGACATCCACAATAACGCATATTTCACAGGATTCGCCAGGCGCCATTAAACCGTTGACAATCTGCCACTGCATGACATTCCCCGGTGCAAGAAGAATGGGCGCTAGAACGGCAGTTCCACTACAGGTAATCGAGGCAGCGCCCGAAAACGTCATCGTGGGATCTATGGTCAGTTGCAGGATAGTACCGGGTAAGAATGGCGCAAAACCTGTGTTTTCATAGGTTACACAATACTCCCAGGGAAGGCCGGGACATGGCGTGCGTGTCGGAAAGCCACCGTTTATCGGGTGGGGTGGGGGAGGTGGACATATGCCAATAGTGCCCCGCCCATTGATGGTGACTTTACCATCACATTCTTCTTCGACACTGTGCTGCGGATTCACCAACTGTGCAATGGGAATTCCACCCGAAGGGGATGGGTATAGTGGGATGCAAAGGTCCTGGCCGGCTTCGCGATGGTGATAGATCCTTCCACAAGGGGGAACAGATTTTATGTCGGCAACTACTGTTAACGGGTCAGTATCCAGGTTGTACAGGAAAATAGTGCCTGGCCCGGAAGGATTCGGCACTTCCAGCTCAAAGAAAACATCGAAATAGCTGCGGCCGGTGTTGGGATCTGTGGGTCGTTCAACGATCTTTCCAATCGTTTGGGCAAGATCAGGGCTCAGTACTGGATTCTGCTGCTGGCCCGCTCCGGCTGACAGGATGATGCCGCTGCCGAAAATATCTGTCAAGGTCATGCTGATGATCTCGGTTTCCAGCACATCGCAATGGTTGTCAACGAATGCCTCGACATCTACATCTGTTCGGTTGACAAGGATATCCATGGGGTCGCTTCTCCTGATCTGTGCCGGACCTTTTAATACCAGGTTGAAGCCTGGTTCGGGAATGCAATCAAAATCGAGGTCGATGGCCACTTTTGCACCAGTCTGGATAATGTCGTCCCCTGCCGGGCATCCGGACAGGCAATCGGGGTCTTGATCATCGATCCAATGAGGGGTCAGACCGCATTGTGGGTCGCAGGAACAATTCAATACCATTATCTCAACCTGGTCCGAAGCAATACATCCATTGGCGTCTGTAACTTGTACGGTATAGATGGTCGTGGAAGTGGGGCTGGCGGATGGGTTTGCAACACTAGCGGAGCTGAGTCCACTTGCCGGCGTCCAGCTATAGGTATAATTCTGTGTTCCGCCGGAGGCAGTAGGCGCACCTCCGATTATGGTACTGGTGCCGTTACAGATAGGGACATCCGTTCCTGCATCAGCCACTAATTCATCCGGTTCCGTGATGATGATCGTTGCTGCGGCTGTGCAACCTACATCGTCTTCTACAACAACGTCATAGGTGCCGGGAGGTAGTCCGCTAAGGTTAGGCGTGGTGGCCAGGTTCGACCAGAAATAAGTGTAGGGCATCGTTCCACCGGTAACGTTCGTATTGATGGCGCCGTCATTAAATCCATGGCAACTTACATTAGATCCAATGAGGTTCACGGCTAAGCCTAAACAGGTATCCGGAAAGAAATTGACGGAATGGCTTGCTTCCGTTAACCTGGCCACGGGTGGGATCGGTATAGGATCCGGCGTAGGTTTGGGAAAAAGTTCGATGCAAAGGTCCAGCGGATGGAAATAAGTGGTCGCACAAGGCGGTATTTCTGTTGTACCCAAAGTAGAAAGCCTTAACGGGGTTCGATTATAGAGGAACATGGGGTCTGATCCGCCTGTAATAGAAGGGGGCACTTCCACTTCAAAAAAGACGTCAAAGTAGCTGTTGGCAAGCGTATTGTCGGACTGATCTTCCACGATAAACCCTAAGGAAGGCGCCAGGGTAAAGGGGCCATTTTGCTGACCCGCTCCTACGACAAGTTTGACACCCTGGGAAAAAGATAATTCCTGGCTGACCAATTCCATGGGGATCACATCCGGACTACCATCGATGGTGGCTACGAAAGGAGGATCAAAAATATTGATATCCACAGGATTGTCTCGCCGAATAATAGTAGCTGAATTAGCATGAAGGAAGTACACAAACACTTCCAGTATACAATCGGGATCAAAGTTTAGATCAATGCCTATTCGTCCGCCGGTGGTTAATAAATGGTCAGTTCCGGCATTGCACGACTCCACCCAATCCGGTCCCGGTCCGCAAGCAGCGATACAGGAACAATCTTCCACGGAAATGGTTATTTCATCTGTCGATTGGCAGCCATTGTCATCTGTAACCGTTAAGGTATAGGTGGTGGTTACCGTTGGATTGGCATCCGGGTTTTCTATGTTGGGATCACTTAAACCTATGGCCGGATCCCAGGAATAACTATAGGGTTCGGCTCCACCTGAAACGGATGCGGAGAGTGGGGTACTTTCGCCCTGGCAAATCGTGATATCGTTGCCTGCATCTACCGGAATTTCCGGACAACAACGGGTAAAACAGGCTGTATGACTTCTTACCGGGTCATTACCATCCGGCGTCAGGATAGTGCCCAGGAAACCACTATTGGCAAGGGGGCTCCGGTCGATCACTGTTTGTCCGGAGGTTTCATTAAAGTCCCAATAGCCGATCAACCCGTTTTCGTTACCGATCAGGTTCCGGTCGAAATGACTGAGGATCTCTTGTGCCGACCTGGCTACATTCCATAGACGTACTTCATCGATGATACCCCTAAATGGCGTTTGAGTGGTATTGTGGGCTTTGTCGTTTCCAATCCACAGGTCGGTGAGTACATCCGAATTGATGTTGCGATTGCTAACAAAGTTGCCTGCCGGATTGCCATCGATATAGTAGGTGAAATTATTGCCGTTCCGGGTAAGCGCGACATAATGACATTGATCATCCCGAAGATCTGGTCCGGTAGCGCGTACCTGGGTTAGCCCGTCCAATTGGGTAAACAATTTCCCATCCAGCCATAATCCGAACAAAAATCCGTCGAATCCTGTTGGATTAGATCGATAGGCCAAAATTTGAGGGAAATTTACCTGTGATGGAGCGGCTTTGATCCAGGCTTCCATAGTAAAGTCTCCGGTACCTAATTGATATTGAGGGTTGGCTGGGATCGAAACGTTATCATTCGATCCATCGAAATCCAACGAGTTGTTTTGTCCGATGACTGTTACCGTCATATCATCCGAACTGATGCAATTTTGCCCATCGGCTATCGTAAAAGTATAGGTGGTCGTTACTGTTGGACTGGCTTCCGGGTTGAAAACATTCGGGTTGCTTAATCCCGTGG
>JANQFB010000420.1 GCA_028278085.1 Chitinophagales bacterium | reverse complement strand
CTTCGTCCCTGGAGGTTGATCAGTTGGGCCGGTTTGTTGGCGCTGGCTTTGATCTTGGCCAACTCGGGCGGGCTGATATAATCGTCCAGCTTATCCCAGAAAAACTGCTTGCGTAAATGCATATTCAGGGCATATAACCAGGCGATATGGCGGTAGATCATTTCCTTTTGCCAGGATTCGATCGCTGTTTTGGATTGCTGGCCGTTGGAATGATGGGGTGAAGCAAATGACATGACCAGCATCCCGAAAGACCGGCTGTAATTCACGATACCTCCCCAGATCTTCCGCGCTTCCCACCACCGGTCATAAGCGCTGTTATTCCGGAAACCTAAAAATATGGCCAGGGCGCCACCCAGGATACTAACCGGAACCACCGGCAGATCGAATTGTTGCCAGCCATACCATTCCGATACCCGGTATTGTATCACCGCGAGCGTAGAGATGATCAGGAAACTGCTGATTCGGCCCCCGTTGTAGGTTACAATACCCAGGGCTTGTTTGAGAGGATTGTTGGAAAATTTAACTAACATGTTTTGACATATGGATTTTGAGGTGGTTTGGCCTATTCTTGCCGTAATGTTCGATTTCGGGATAGTTCAGCATAAAATTACCGTTGTTTATTCAGTTTTCAGCCGTTCCCGCTCCACCAACTCATCGATCGGCACGTCGTTGATGAACACATTATCCAAAACCGCTTCTCCGTCTTTAATATACACCAGGGCATAAGCCACCATACTGGAATCGCCGGAAGCGTCCCAGTATAATTCTTCCGCCCGCTTGGCTTTGGATTCTTCCATGTACAAACGATCGAAAGGATAAAGCACCCGCACTTTGGTCGGCATCGTATCCGTAGCCCAGGCTACCGTTGCCATCAGGTAATCATCCGTATTTTCCGGCTGCTCACTCGACCCTCCGGTGATCATGGCAAATCCCTGGTCATCGGTACCCAGAGACAAATAAACGTTGTCGTTGGATTGCCATTCCCGGTCTTCCGGATCGGTGAATTCATTGGCGGTAAAAGCCAGCCGGACATATTTTCCCCGGAACGGATCCGCTGGATCGACCGGTGCGGTTTTGAATTTATAAGCTTTACCTTCTGCGAGGACCTCCTCTTTGTAAAAGATCATTTTACCCGGAACATAGAGTTGGGCAACGACCATCAAAGCGAATACCAACCAGCCGATCTTTTTATACCCCATCCGACATTTGTTTGCGTTTTTGAAGCATATAATAATTGACACCGAAAAACCCGAGACCCACAACCACGAACATGACCCCCCGCAAGACAAAACTCAGATCCGTGTCGAAAAAGCGACAGGCGATCAAAGAGGTAATAATGATCAATCCATAGTTCAACACCCCCAGGTGATCGTTCAACGCCCCTTTCCGGGTATAATGCACCCCCAAACCGAGTACCAGCAGGTTGACAAGGATGATCGGGATGGGAACGGACACCAGGCCACTTAAAAAGATGATCCCGAAGACGATGAACAAAAGATCCACCGGATCAAACGAGCTAGTGCTCCTGACCTTATTCCGGTAATAAAAAAGTCCGGCTGTCATGGTAAGTACCTGTGTCATAACAATGAAATCAGGCGAAAGCAGGGTTTCCATACCCTCCCATTTTTCTTTGACCAGATCCTCCCAAAACTCTTCGAAACTGAATATTAACAGCATGATCAACATGCCCAGGGAGCCCAGGACCAGGTAACCGTTGCTCCATAACTTGCGGTCCTCGAAATAGGGTAGCCCGCCGATCAGGTAAAGGCTGCAACATAAACTAAAATAAGCCCAAACCATCCAGTGCTCCTGGTCGGTGGCAAGGGTACCGAGCGAAATAATGACAGACAGGGGAAGGAACCAATGATGAAAATGGAGGAAGTTCCTGCTGGTTTGCTGCTTTATCAATAAATAATAATGAGGGATGGCTGCCGCTAACAGCAACCAGTACCAATAAGATTCCTTCCTGGGATAGCCCCAATAACAGACCTCACAGACATACCAGGTAATGCCCATAATATACAGCAGGGAGGCCGTAGACGATCGCATCACGTAGATCAGCGGTAAGCAGAGCACCATCCAGGTCAGCAAAAAATTACCCAGGTTGCCGGGAATATGGTAGATCTGGCTGATCAGGGAGATACAGGCGCCCACCGACAGGAAAAGTAAGGTCGCAGCGCTTTCCCGGAAGGTTCTCTCCCCGGCTTTTTTCCACAACACATATCCGCAAAATAATTGACTAAACACCAATGGCAGGAAAGCCAGGCCGGTTTTTATGGTCCGGGGCAAATCATCCCAATTGTGGGCGATGATGAGAATGATACCCAGGCCAACCAACAAGGCTCCCAGGATCCCGAATGCCAGAAAGAGGCGGTTTTGGGTTTGATGGCTTTTGCCGCGGTAGTAGGCCCGGATGCTATCGGCAGTATCCGTAGTAATAATTCCGGCGTTTACCAATTCATCCAGGGCATTTCCGCTGATCTTAGCCATAAGTCAATGCTTAGACGGACAATTTACGGTAAGTTTTTGATTTCTGCAATGTGCTCTCATGATGGGATCCTATGTATTTCTCCGGTAAAATTCAAGTTGGAAAATTGACAAAAATTTAACGGATGTGTTCATTAACCCATCGCTCCGTTGCTTAAAGCTATGGAGCGTAAGCAACCCTACACCCTTCCATTGGAAGGGAATACCCCCCTGCCAAAGTACATAAGTACGGCGGGCAGGTTGGTGTCAAATTTTTGTCAATTAAATCTTATTATACCTTTTAAGACGACCTCAAAGTCAATGCTTAAAACAAGCGCCCGGATTCTCCCTTTTTAGGCTTGGGATCTTTCTTCACATCGAATTCGATCGTCGAACCGATATCGACGCCTCCTTCCCTTTCTCCAGAGTCACCCGAAGGGGACTTTTCCCTTTCTCCAGAGTCACCCGGAGGGGACTCTGGAGAATCTCCACCAGCAGGCGGTGGACCTCCTTCTTTTTTCCCAGTGTCACCTCTCTCATCTTCATCTTTTCCAGTGTCACCCGAAGGGGACACTGGGGAACCAGCCTCTCCGGTGTCACCCTCATGAGAATCCCCAGCCACATCACCCGAAGACGCCTCCGCAGCATCAGCAGCCGAATCGCCTTCAGCAACCTCGGGCAGTTCGGGCTCGATCAGTTTAAAATGGCTCAGGCTCCGGTAATTCAGTTTATTGCCGGTTGCTTTCCAACCCTTGACATCAATAAACGCCGCCAGTTGGAGACTAGCTTCTACTTTGTCGCCGGATTTACCGTGGGCATGCTTGAAGGTAATGGAAGGATCGGGATGTGTGGAAACGATAACCATTTTGGCATTTTTATCCTCACCGATAAAGGTATACCGCTGCCCGACCGTGGTTGTCTCGATGCGGAAACGCTTGACAAAATAGTCTTTTTTTCCTCCGTCATAATGAACGGCCGAAAGAACCATTTCCGGATCGAACTTTTGGAGGATCTGGATCTCCTCCGGATCGTATCGGTTGGTTAGCTCGAAACTTGTTTGCATATAGGAACCATCCTTATAGATCACCAGGATCAGGTCGTTGGTGTCGAAATTTCCCAGAAATTCACCTCGTTCTTCTGTGTTTAACCGTCCCACGACCTTATCGAACCAGATATCCTTTCCACCGAAGGTCGAGGCGCCGACTTCTTTTTGGGTGATCTTCCTGACCGGGTATTTGGTCAGGGTGTTCCCCTGTGATCCTCGGCCTTTGATCGCCAGCTCCTTAAAATCATAGTCGAAGACCTTGATCCGGGCTTTGCTGCCCTGGCTGAGGTTCACTGCCACCACTTCGGTCTCTCCATTAGGATTAGCCGTAAGGTACAACACTTTCGACCGTTTGGTCCCTTTGGTCAATTCGTATTCTTTGTCGCGGGTGATAGAGGTTACGGAAAACCGTTTCACATAGGTTTTCCCGGATCCGCCATCCAGGTAGGCCATATTATAGACCAGCCGGTCATTCCCTTTTTTCCAGACATCTACATGCAGGATACCATTGCCGACAAAGGTTTTATCTTTCAGCTTGGTAATGATCATTTTTCCATCCCTGCGGATCACAATGATATCGTCAAGGTCGGAGCATTCACAGACCAGTTCGTCTTTGCGCAAACCCGTACCGATAAAGCCTTCTTCCCGGTTAACATACAACTTGGCATTGGCAGCGGCGACTTGTGAAGCATTGATGCTGTCGAACGTTCTGATCTGTGTTTTCCTTTCCCGTCCCTTGCCGAATTTTTCCAACAGCCCTTCGAACCAGGAAATGGCATATTCGATCAGGTTGGCCAGGTGATGGGCTACGGCAGCCATATCGTCTTCTAGCTTTTTGATCTCTTCATCGGCTTTAAAGGAATCATATTTGGAGATCCTTTTGATCCGGATCTCGGTCAGCCGGACGATATCCTCTTCGGTAACTTCCCTTTTCAGTTGTTTTTTGAAAGGCTTCAATCCCTTATCGATCGCTTCGATAACCGCTTCCCAGGTCTCACACTCCTCGATATCCCGGTAGATCCGGTTTTCGATAAAAATTTTCTCCAGGGAGCTGAAATGCCATTTTTCCGCCAGCTCCCGCTGTTTGATCTCCAGTTCGGTTTTCAGCAATTCCACCGTATGATCGGTCGACCGCTTCAGGATCTCATTCACCGTAATAAAATGCGGCTTATCATCGATGATCACACAAGCGTTCGGGGAGATCGACACCTCACAATCGGTAAAGGCATAAAGGGCATTGATGGTTACATCCGGTGAAACACCGCCGGGCAATTCGATATAGATCTCCACGTCTTTGGCGGTATTATCGATCACTTTTTTGATCTTGATCTTACCATTGTCGTTAGCTTTGACAATAGAATCGATGATGCCTGAAGTGGTAGTGGCATAGGGAATATCCTTGATCAGCAATGTCTTTTTATCCGGCGATTCGATTTTAGCCCTGACGCGGATCTTACCGCCTTTAACCCCCTGGTTATAATTGGTGAAATCCGCCATGCCTCCGGTCGGGAAGTCAGGCAGGATCTTAGGGGTTTTACCCTTGAGGACATCGATCGAGCCCTTGATCAGCTCATTAAAGTTATGCGGCATGATCTTGGTGGCCAGTCCAACGGCAATCCCTTCCACACCCTGGGCCAGCAGCAGCGGGAATTTGACCGGCAGATTGACCGGCTCTTTTTTCCGGCCGTCGTAGGAGATCTGCCACTCGGTGGTCTTGGGGTTAAAGGCGACCTCCTGGGCAAACTTCGACAACCGGGCTTCGATATACCTTGGAGCAGCAGCGCTGTCGCCGGTCCGGATATCGCCCCAGTTACCCTGGGTATCGATGAGCAGATCTTTTTGTCCCAGGTTGACCAAGGCATCCCCGATAGCTGCATCGCCATGCGGATGGTATTGCATGGTGTGCCCGATAATATTGGCGACCTTATGGTAGCGGCCGTCGTGCATGTCGAACATGGAATGGAGGATCCGGCGCTGGACAGGCTTTAAGCCATCCGAAAGGGTCGGTACGGCTCTTTCCAGGATCACATAAGACGCATAATCGAGAAACCAGTTCTCGTACATGCCCGATACCGGCTTGATCCCATGGATGCCGTCTTCTTCCGGGGGAAGCCCGTTTTGTCCTTTGGTTTGATCGTTTTCCTTAGTCATGGCTTTCCTCTACCATATCTTTTTCGGTCCGCAGCTTTTCGATGATAAATTGCTGCCGCTCCGGCGTATTCTTGCCCATATAATAGGTCAGTATCTTGGATATCGAAGTTTCTTCATTCAGGTGGACCGGCTCCAGGCGGATATTCTCCCCGATAAAATCGGAAAACTCATCCGGGGAGATCTCTCCTAATCCCTTAAACCGCGTAATCTCGGGATTCGACCCTAGCTTATCCATGGCCGCTTGCTTTTCTTCCTCGCTGTAACAATAAATGGTCTCCTTTTTATTCCTGACCCTGAACAAGGGTGTTTCTAAAATATAAATATGCCCGGCTTTTACCAGCTCCGGGAAGAATTGTAGGAAAAAGGTCAGGGCGAGCAGCCGGATATGCATCCCGTCCACATCCGCATCCGTAGCGATCACGACACGGT
The DNA here is from genome assembly GCA_028278085.1 of Chitinophagales bacterium. Lineage (GTDB taxonomy): Bacteria > Bacteroidota > Bacteroidia > Chitinophagales > JANQFB01 > JANQFB01. The sequence goes on along the minus strand of JANQFB010000420.1, from coordinate 2,776 downwards.
TGTAGCGCAAGCCTTCCAGGCCATCTTCAATGTTCAGGGCATGCTGCAGCAGGTTGAATTCTTCATTTTCATACACGATCTTTTTGGTGAGCCCGAAAGAATTCAAGGGCTTACCGCGCAAGCTGAATACGGCCTGGGTTTGCACATCACGGGCTTTTGTGATCGAGCCGCTGGCAGAGTCCCCTTCCGTAATGAACAAAGTGGAGTCCTGACGGTTCTCTTTGTTGGTATCATTAAAGTGAACCCGGCAATCCCGCAGTTTTTTGTTGTGCAGGTTGGCTTTTTTCGCCCGCTGATTGGCCAATTTCCGGATACCGGATATTTCTTTACGCTCCCGCTCGGATTGCTGGATCCGTTTGAGCAGGGCTTCCGCCGTATCGGAGTTTTGGTGGAAGTATTTGTCCAGTTCCTGGGTTACAAAATCCACGATCATGGATCGCAGGGTGACCTTTTCATCCGGTGCCGTGTAAATAGATCCCAGCTTGGTTTTGGTTTGGGATTCGAATACCGGTTCCTGTATCCTGATGCTGATCGCCCCGACAATGGCCTGGCGGATATCGGCAATGTCGAAATCTTTTTTATAAAAGTTGCGCACCGTCCGTACGATGGCTTCTTTGAAATAAGTTAAATGGGTACCCCCCTGGGTGGTATGCTGGCCATTGACAAAGGTGTAGTACTCTTCACCATACTGATTCCCATGGGTCAGGGCCAATTCGATATCCTTCCCTCGTAAATGAATGATCGGATAGCGGAGGCTTTCGGGGTCCGTTTTCCGGGATAACAGGTCCAACAGGCCATTGGGAGAATGATAGCGGTTGCCGTTAAAGCGGATCGACAAGCCGGAATTGAGGTACACATAATTCCATACCTGGCTTTCCACAAATTCATTCAGGAAATGAAAATTTTTGAAAACCGTGTCGTCCGGAATAAAAGTTACTTCCGTTCCGTTGGCTTCTTCGGTTTTGGCAATCGGTTTGTCATCGAGGATCTCGCCGAGCTTAAAGGATACTTCTTTGGCTTTCCCGTCCCGGATGGATTTAACCCGGAAGTAGCTCGACAGGGCATTAACGGCTTTTGTTCCGACGCCGTTCAATCCGACGGATTTTTGAAAGGCCTCGCTGTCGTATTTCCCTCCCGTGTTGATCTTCGATACGCAATCGATCACTTTTCCCAAAGGAATTCCCCGGCCGTAATCCCGGATATGAACCTGGTGATCGGTGATCTTGACCTCTATTTTTTTACCGAATCCCATCACATGTTCATCGATACAGTTGTCCATAACTTCCTTGATCAACACATAGATCCCGTCGTCAGGGGAGGAGCCGTCACCCAGTTTGCCGATATACATCCCCGGCCGCATCCGGATATGCTCTTTCCAATCAAGCGACCGGATACTATCTTCCGTATAGTTAAAAATATTTTGATCAGACATGAATATTATGTTTCATTCGGACTGGTCAGTTGTGCTCAAAACCGATCCATACTGCTGGCCTACGGAGCCGGACCGGGCCCTGTTCGGGCAGGCTGATATCCGGCAAATAGCAAAATTAGGAAGAAAATTCAGGAAGGATAAGCGTTTGAGGGCATTCCCGGGAAGAAGTTATCCACAATCATTTTTTGTTATGCATCGGGAAAAAGACAGGAATTTAGAATGAAAATACTGATATCCTTGATGGTTTGTGTCAATTCTGTGTTAATTTCGCGTTAAAATAGCGTTAATATTGCGTCAATTCTGCAGAAAGGAATATTTAGTGGTTAAATTCCATAATCATCAATCCTTTTCTTCCATTTATATAAAGCTTTTTTGAGACTTTTCCGCCATTGAATATTTCTTCTGCCCAGGTGTAAGTTATAGATTGTCCTATAGGAGAAAGTTTCGTTTCTTCGCGATGTTCATGAACTCCGAATTGTTCTATCATCTGTTCCTTTAATTGGATATTATGTTTTTTGGTTTTGGTTATAACCTTAACCTGTTTCAATGTATCATTAACAATTTTTTGCTCATAATAGCACTTTAAAATTCTTCCGACGTGAGCCTTTTCAACAATAAGATTACCATTTCGAATGATACTGTCAATTTTTGTCGTGCAGTATTGCTTAAAAATCAAATTGATCCCGGCTTTGGCAATTTCATTGGACGATGACTTTTTAAATATAAGGGTTAATGGGCTCTTTTCATCTGGCTGACCTTTCACATGTATCCATAACAAGGAAACAACAAAAATTAAAACTAGTTTTTTCATGAGTTCTAATGGAGCAAAGAACCTGTGACTCGTTTATATCCGGTTAAACATTCACTGAAAATTATGAAATATATAGACAACTTGTCGTCCTGAATCCTCACCCCAATGCCGTGTCCCCACCAGTTGGCGGGTGACACGGCATTGGGGATGTCCCCACCAGTTGGCGGGTGACACGGCATTGGGGATCTCACTCAGCCTGATAGTCAAATGCATTCAAGCTTCGTTTGCTGCTGAAGTACAGGTGGACGGTTAGCTTTTGCCTAAGCACCACAATATCCATTCTGACCTTGGATGCTTCGGCATATTTGACAAAGCGCTCCAAAGAATCGATGTGATTGAAACGGAAAGTTTTCTTGATCGACCGCACATGGTAAATATATAAAAATGTAAATAAATTATACAATAATATTTACAATTATTTATACGAAAACCTTGTCATTTCCCGGGATCCTGTATCAGGCATCAAGTGTTCATGGGCATCAACGAAAAAAGGCCGGCCATTTGTCTAGTAAGTTTTCGTTTTGAGCTTGGCC
>JANQFB010000275.1 GCA_028278085.1 Chitinophagales bacterium | reverse complement strand
TTCTCCAGGAATGCCATCGTATCCATTTTGATCTTCGAGCTATTCCTGCAATTTTACCAGCTTTCCCCGTTTATCGGCTCGGTCATTTTGCTGATTATTTTATTGTTTTTTGAAGCGATATCTACCAACATCATCGACCTGGTGACCGCGGTCGGTTTGTCGGAATCAGCCAGGCTGGAATCTGTTGAAACAGGTTCGGGCAGGCTGGTGGCGTGGAAATTTGCCTGGACGGAGATCCAGAAGAATTTTGTATTTGGAAAGGGTTGGGCTTTCGATGAATATATTTTCTATAAACCCGAAAACCAGGCCAAATTGAATTTGCTGAACCACCAGGGAGGTGTGCATAATGTCTACCTGGGCTTTTGGCTCAATACCGGTATCGTAGGCCTGGTGATGTTTTTCAGCGCGTTCTTTTTCACCTTTTATAAAGCCGCTAAACATTCCATCATGGCTGTGCCGGCAATGTATTCCTTGATGTTCCTGGCCAATTTTGAACCCTGGCTACTGGCCTCCTTGAATCCGTATACCATTCAATTATTGATCATCCTAACGATAATCATTTATATTGAGCAAGAGAAACCGGCGTTGCAGCCCGCCCTCCAATCATCCGATCCATGAAGATAAAAGCAATCCTCTTCGTTCTTGGCCTGGTGGTGCTGACAGAAGTTATCCTGCGGGTGGTTTGGGGTTTTGGAGATCCGCCTTTATACGTTGCCGACAAAGATTTCGAATATATTTATGCCCCGGATCAGGATCTGGTGAGGTTCGGTAATCGAATACGCACCAATCGATACTCCATGCGAAGCGGCCCGCTATCGGCAGGTGACAAACTGAGGATATTAAAGATCGGAGATTCGGTGATCAACGGCGGTTCACACACCGACCATGATTCCCTGGCCTCCACCATACTGGAGCGCCAATTGAGTGAAACCCTGCAGCAGCAGGTCAGGGTGCTCAACGTATCCGCAGGCACCTGGGGAGTCGATAATGCGATGGCCTATATCCACCGTTACGGTCATTTCGAAGCGGATCTATTGGTTATGGTATACAGCAGCCACGATCTTTATGATCAAATGACTTTCAAACCGATCGTAGACCACCATCACGCCTATCCGGGACATAAACCTTTGCTGGCGATCCAGGAAGTGATATTCCGCTATGCTTTCATCGGAAGCTGGTTGGGTAAAAGCAGTAAGGATCCGGGCTGGAAGGCGAACAGGGGCACAAGCAACTCCGGCAAGATCAACCCCGGGTTTGCGCAATTGTTTCAGTACACCCGCGATCACCGCTTGCCGGTATTGTTCTATATGCATCCCACCGGAAGTGAGATCCGCAGAAAGGCTTATGATCCTGCCGGACGGCAATTGTTGGAATTGATATCAGCCAACAACATTAAGATTGTACGTGGCCTTGACTTCTACAATGATCAAAGCCAGTACCGCGATGATATCCATTTAAACGAAAAAGGGCAGCGCCACCTGGCGGCGAGATTATTCGAGCCGATCTTGGAAATGATCCGATGACCTTAAAAATCTACTCGCATAAGCGATTCCTCGAACTATAATCAATATATTTATCCATAGATGCAAAAGACCGTTCTTTTGACCCGCTTATGAGTCGCCCGACCAAAATCCTATTCCTGTACACGGAACTTGCCGGTTATTTTTTAGCAGGTGTGCGGCATCTGACCACCAACTATCCCGTCGAAGCCCATGTGGTCAACTACCCGGTAAATGCGGAGGCTCCTTTTGAGTTTGACTTTCCCGATCAACTGGATCGCTATGAACGGAATTCGCTTAACGATAAGCAACTGCTGGAGCTGGCCAAGGAAATTTCTCCCGACCTGGTCTATTGTTGCGGTTGGGTCGATAAAGGCTACCTGAAGGTTTGCCGGTATTTCAAGCCACGGATACCCGTATTGCTGACATTGGATAATCATTGGAGCGGCAGCCCCAAGCAACGACTGGCTACGCTGTTGAGCCCCTGGATGATCCGGGATAAATTTTCACATGCCTTTGTGCCCGGTCTTTTTCAATATGAGTTTGCCCGGCGACTGGGTTTCCCCAGGCAACAGATCATGACGGGTCTATATGCCGCCGACCACCGATTGTTCAGCGACCAATATACCCGGCACAAGGCTGCGGTTGACCGGCCCATTCCCAAGCGGCTGTTGTATGTCGGTAGGTATAACCGATCCAAAGGACTAACGGAGCTATGGGAAGCATTTTTAGCGTTGGCGCGAGCGGGTAATGCCGGCTCCTGGGAATTATGGTGTGCCGGTACCGGCGATCTTAAAGCTGATTTCCCGGATCACGAGCAGATCAAAGATCTCGGATTTTTACAGCCCGAACAATTGATCAAGGTGATTGCCGATACTTCGGTGCTGGTGTTGCCGAGCCAGTTCGAACCCTGGGGGGTGGTGGTCCATGAGTTTGCCGCCGCAGGATTTCCGTTGATCCTGAGTGATGCCGTTGGCGCTGCCACCGCCTTTCTCCGGTCGGGTTATAATGGATTTCAATTTCCGGCCGGGCATCAACAGGCCTTGCAGGAGGCCTTGCATAAAATGATCAGCCTTCCGGAAGAGGAGTTCCGGAGCATGCAGCGCCGGAGCCATGAATTGGCCAAGCAGATCAATCCCGATACCTGGGCCTGCGCCCTGTTGCAACTGACCGGATAATGACCCCTAAAAAGAAAATATTGGTGTTGATCGACTGGTTTCTACCGGGCTACAAAGCCGGAGGGCCGATCCGGAGCTGTGCCAATATTCTATCGCATTTGAAAGACGAGTTCGAATTTAAAGTGCTGACGACAGACACGGATTTTATGGACGACAGTCCTTATGAGGATGTAGTTGCCGATACCTGGATGAACCGGGAAGATGGGATTGCCGTACACTACATCTCCCAAGCCAGGTTAAGCCCCGGCAGGATCCGGGAGTTGCTGCGGTCGGAGGATTATGACCTGTGGTATATGAACAGCTTTTTTTCATGGCATTTCACCATCCTGCCCTTACTGATCCGCAAATTTCACCGGATACCGGTTCCGGTTGTATTGGCTCCCCGGGGGATGTTGGCGGCCAATGCCCTTCAGTTGAAAGGATTTAAAAAAAGGCTCTTCATCCATGCCGGGAAATTGCTCCGGCTGTACCATCGAATCACCTGGCATGCTTCGACGGATGCCGAGGTCGGGGATGTCCGGGCGGTTTTCGGCCAGAACGCCCGGGTTGCTGTTGCGTTGAACCTCTTGGAAAAAAAGGAGATCGATCTGCCAGCCAAACAAAAGGACCCGGGATCCGCTACCTTTTGTTTTGTGTCCCGGATCACCACGAAAAAAAACCTGCTGTTTGCCATCAAACTTTTCGAAGCGCTACCGGCGGATCAGCCCATCAGTTTTCACATCTATGGCCCTGTGCACGATCACGCCTACTGGGAGCGCTGCCAGGCAGCCATGGAAAAGGGAACGGTCGACGTACAGTACAAAGGGATTACCCGGTATGAAGACCTGGAGTCGATCTACAGCCAGTATCATTTTATGCTCTTTCCTACCTTGAACGAAAACTTCGGCCATGCCATCATCGAGGCGATGAGCTATGGATGCCCGGTCATTCTCAGTGATCAGACACCCTGGCGGGATTTGGCGAGCAAAGGTTTGGGATGGGATATTCCCCTGGATGACCGCACCGGATTTGAGCAGGCCATCCGGGAAGGTGTGCAAATGGATAACGAAGCCTATCAATTGATGTGCCAAGGCTGCCATGCATTTGCCCATAAGCTTAGACATGATCCTCAGCCGGTGGAGCAGAACCGGCGATTGTTTACCGATGCTTGATCAAATATCAGTGTAGTTTGGGAAACTTCAAATATGCGTGGAAGAATGAAGAATTTCAAATGTTGAAAGTAGAATGCTGAAGTATGCAAACCTTCATCATTCAGCATTCATCATTTGAAATTTCGCTTTTGAATTATTTAGGTTTATTATAAAGGGAGGGAGCAAGCTTTTGGATTTGTAAAATACGGTATAATTCAATATTAAAGAATGTTTGCATGCATTATTGCTTTATTTAACGGGACACTACTGATCAAATAACCTATATTTGTGGAGCCTGATGATCACAGGGCTTATCCACCGGTAAGCAATAATAAATATGAGCCGAACTGACCTTTCCCGATACGATAATCGATGGTATGATCCCGGCGCCGGATTCATCAAGCGGATGTTATGGTATTATTGCAATACCTTCTTTTTCATTCCCTCCTGGAATGTTTCCGGTGGCTTGAAAAAGCTACTGCTCCGGCTTTTTGGCGCCAAAGTAGGGAAGGGGGTCGTGATCAAACCCCGGACAAATATCAAATATCCCTGGCGCCTGTCGATCGGCGATTATGTATGGATCGGGGAGAATGCCTGGATCGATAACCTGGCGGATGTACATATCGGCGATCATGTCTGCATTTCCCAGGGCGCCTATTTGTTAACTGGCAATCACAACTACAAAAAGGTTGCTTTTGACCTGATGGTAGAGGGCATTACTTTGGAAGAAGGGGTGTGGGTCGGTGCACATGCGGTGGTTTGCCCCGGCGTGACCTGCCATAGCCATGCGGTTTTGGCGGTTAATTCGGTAGCCGTCGGTGACCTGGAAGCTTATACCATTTACCAGGGAAATCCCGCGGTGAAACAAAAGGAAAGGGAGATTGGGGAATGATGAATGGGGGAATGATGAATTATGGAATGGGGACTGATGAATGGTGAATGAAGAATTATGGAATGGGGAATGATGAATGAAGAATGATGGAATGGTGAATGAGGAAGAAGGAATGTTGAATCCGTGAATATGATTGCTTAGCGGTTGAACAACTGGAAGCGGTTCCTGCGGTATTTCGGCAATTGAACTTGCCAGGTGGTTATGGTATAACTAACGGTTATTCCCATGAAGAAATAGGAGTCTTTATTGTCGGGATCACCTCTTTTTTCGCCCGGTGCGGAAAACTTTGAATCTTTTTCCAGGTTATTGGAGATCTCTGCAGTCCGGTTGGCCATAGAACCGGCGATATCCCCTTTGGCGTCGGCCACCAGGGCAGGATCGGCAAAGTTTTCACTGACATCGTCGAGATAGTCCGTGAATGTTTTACGCCATCCCAGTTCGGCGCCTACTTTTATCCGTGTGGCCGGTACAAAATAATACATACCCAAGCCAACCGGGATGGTCAATTCAACGAGCGAATAAGGCTTCAACCCCGATCCGTCCACGAATTGCCCTTCGGTACCCAGGGGCTGCAGGCTATGCCAGGTGCCATCCAATTCAGCCTTTGGGTTGAAGCGGAAAATCCCTAAGCCTACAAAAGCATTGACGACCAATTCATTCACCGAAGAGACAGCGCCCGGAGTCGGGCATCTTCTGGATCTCTTCTGAGAGGTCCGGATCCCTTTGTCAAATCCATTGGCGCCCGGATTCCGCTTGAAGGGCTTCCGGAGAAAATTAAATTCACCGACCAGTGACGTTTCAAAGATCGAAGATTTAAAATGGGCGTTACGGATCACTCTTCCGTAATAGGTGTTGTTTTGCTGGTCGGATGCCTGTAAGGATCCGAAGATGAGGTTGGCTTTGAGCGAAATAGCTTTGGAAACATTATACCGGGCAAAGCCGCTGATACCGGGTTTGGTGAACTTCCATTGCATATCCGCGATGAAAGGCCGGCCTACGCCCGCGCCCTTGCCGATATCACCCAGGTAATTCGTTGCACCGAAGATCGCGCCGGCTTCCCAGGCACCGGTTTGGGGGAAAGTAGAGAAAGAGATCAGGACCGCACAAATCGAAAGTATTGCTTTCTTCATATCGTTAAAACATGCGTGAATACACGACTTTTTGTTAGGCTCGGAACAAAAATATGATAAAAGGCCTATAAAGCTAAATTTTTTCGATTAAACCCCCTGATTCCAAGACGAACATAGTTTGCACATGATAATAGTTGAAAAAAAAACACTATAGCCGATGCTTGATCAAGCCATACCCGGTTACTGCTTGTAGGACGGGACAATATGCTCCGAAACCGCATGAATACAGGTATTTGCAGCGTTGATGAGTTGCAAGCACCGTTAAAGAAGTTGCCGGCAACGGGAGTATAGTTTAGTATACAACACCGTTCGCAGGCGCGGGAGCCATTCCGCTACTTCACGGATCCTGATCCACATCATATTTGGGCGAAAACAGATCGATTGCAGGTGCTTGCCCCTTGAATGTGGATAAAAGTTTTGTTAAAATAAGCCATTTTTGATAATTTGGCAGTTGTTCGGCCGGTAAAGAAATCAAGTAAAAATTTAATGTTTTTAACTATACTTAATTTGATGGAAATCCTTGTAAACTTTGAGGAACCACACGAATTCAAATAACCTATTTTAGAATTTTTATTTAATCATATTTATTATTACTTTTGGTCTCTGTTATTAAAATATTTTAAAATAAATTGGCACAAATTAAAATTATGAAAGGATTCATACCCTTTATGGCTTTAACCACCCTGTTGTTTTTTACGCATTGTATGAATGATGATAGTGGAAATTCCGATGATATTGATTTGGATGCTGAATTGGAAAAAGGCAGCGTATCGCCGGAAATCGATATTTCCCCGGATGCGATCGAAGATGTGATCAATGCTATCCCTTCACCCTTGGAGATCTCTTCCATGATCCGTGAATCCGGAGCGGATTATTCCGAAGAAATGCTTAATCCGACAGAAAATGTAGACAAGTATATTACCAACAAGCGGAAAGCATTCAACCTCGGTATCTATGGCGCCGATCTAGGTTATATTAACATTTACGACCAGACATCCAGCTCTATAGTGTACCTGGAAACCGTAAAGGAAATTGCCGATGACCTGAAGATCGGTCATTTTTTCGATTTCAATACCTTAAAGCGGTTGGCCGCCAACAGTGCAAATATTGATTCCCTCCTTTATATTTCCACCTCCGGGCTGGAAAAGATGAACCAGTACCTGCGCCAGCAGAACCGGGGTGACCTGAGTGTATTGATCGTTACCGGGGGATGGCTGGAAGCTACTTACATTGCTTCACAGGTATTCAAAGAATCCCAGAATGCCGATCTGGCAGAGCGGCTCGGCGAACAAAAAATTACCCTTGACGAATTGATCATTTTATTGAATGTATACAAGTCGGATCCTTATTTCAAAGGATTGCTGGCTGACTTTGAAAAATTGAAAGAAATTTACGATCAGGTAGCTATTAAATATGATTATAAAGAGCCCACAACCGAAGAGCGGGACGGTATGCTGGTGATCGTAGATAATACGACAAGCACCATTGATATAACCGATGAGCAATTGGCAACAATTACTGATCAAGTTGCGAATATCAGAACCAAATTGGTAAATTGATCAAACCCTTGCAGAGACATTATGAAATTATTAATCACAATAGCGTTGGGAGGAGCATTGATAGCATTTACAAACTACCATGCATTCGGTCAATGCGATGACGAAAGCTTCCTGGATAATTGTGCCGCCAAATTAGACGGAAATACCTTTTTGAAAGCCTATAAAATAAAATCTTCGGAAGCAAAAGATGGCAAAGGGATCGAGTATTCCTATGTGCTGAGTAAAGGCAAGAGCTATAAGCTGACGGTATGTAATGATAACAGTTCAGGCGGTAAGATGATCGTTCAGCTATTCAACCGCAGCCGCAAATTAATTGCCAGCAGTTTTGACCGAAAATCAAAAAGGTTTTATCCTGCTTTAGGATATACTTGTACCGCAACCGGTGTATATTATCTAAAATTCACCTTCCAGGGCGAGGGAGACGGCTGCGGTGTAAGTGTATTAGGATTCAAAAAATAAGATCCTTTCTTTTTCTGATCCCGAATGAGTTGCCGGCAGAAAGTAGAAAATTCATTTT